>JAGDCM010000021.1 GCA_017958545.1 Bacteroidaceae bacterium
GTTCTATATCAACGCCGGACTCGAGCAGGGTGCCAAACTGGAGGAGATGGCAGGTACTATCCAGAACGATATCCTCAAGGAGTTCATGGTGCGTAACACTTACATTTACCCACCAGCATTCTCCATGAAGATAATCGCCGACATCTTTGAGTTCACCTCCCAGAAGATGCCGAAGTTCAACAGCATTTCCATCTCGGGCTACCACATGCAGGAAGCCGGCGCAACGGCCGACATCGAGTTGGCTTACACGCTTGCCGACGGTATGGACTACCTGCGTGCAGGTATCAATGCAGGCATTGACGTGGACGCCTTCGCACCTCGTCTCTCATTCTTCTGGGCCATCGGTGTGAACCACTTCATGGAGATTGCGAAGATGCGTGCAGGCCGCCTGCTTTGGGCGAAGATTGTGAAGAGTTTCGGAGCGAAGAACCCCAAGTCGATGGCCCTGCGTACACACTCGCAGACGTCTGGCTGGTCGCTGACGGAGCAAGACCCCTTCAACAACGTGGGCCGCACCTGTATCGAGGCTATGGCAGCTGTGCTTGGCCACACCCAGAGCCTCCACACGAACGCCCTGGACGAGGCCATCGCTCTGCCGACAGACTTCAGCGCCCGTATCGCCCGTAACACGCAGATTTACATCCAGAACGAGACGCAAGTCTGCAAGCACATCGACCCGTGGGCTGGCTCTTACTATGTGGAGAAACTCACCTACGAGTTGTATCACAAGGCTTGGGAGCATATCCAGGAGATCGAGAAGCTTGGCGGTATGGCAAAGGCTATCGAGACCGGTCTGCCCAAGATGCGTATCGAGGAGGCTTCTGCCCGCACGCAGGCCCGCATCGACAGCGGCGTGCAGACCATCGTCGGCGTGAACAAGTACCGTCTCGACCACGAGGACCCCATCGACATTCTCGAGATCGACAACACCGCAGTACGTCTGCAGCAGGAAGCTTCCCTGAAGGAGCTCAAGGCACATCGCGACGAGGCTCAGGTCAAGAAAGACCTCGAGGCCATCACCGAGTGCGTGCGCGAGTTCAACGAAGGCAAGAAGAGCAAGGACAACCTGCTCGACCTCGCCGTTCGTGCCGCAGGCCACAGGGCCACTCTGGGTGAGATAAGTGATGCCTGCGAAGCCATCGTGGGCCGTTACAAAGCAGTAATCAGAACCATTTCAGGCGTGTATAGAAGTGAAAGCAAGAATGACAAGTTCTTCGACAAGGCATGTGCCATGACCGATGAGTTTGCCAAGAAGGAAGGCCGCCGTCCCCGCATCATGGTTGCGAAGATGGGACAGGACGGTCATGACCGTGGCGCGAAGGTAGTTGCTACGGGTTACGCCGACTGTGGCTTCGACGTGGATATGGGACCGCTGTTCCAGACACCGGCCGAGGCAGCTCGTCAGGCAGTGGAGAACGACGTGGACATCGTGGGTGCCAGCTCTCTGGCAGCCGGTCACAAGACGCTGATTCCTCAGCTCATCGAGGAGTTGAAGAAGCTGGGGCGCGAAGACATCATGGTCACCGCAGGCGGCGTCATCCCCGCACAGGACTACGACTTCCTCTACAATGCAGGTGTCGCTTGCATCTTCGGCCCCGGCACTCCCGTACCCTACTCCGCTTGCGAAATGATGAAGATTCTCTTGGGAACAGAGGAATAACCCTGACGTTTCCATAAAAGGGACATAACTCATGACACCCCTTTGCTGATAGAAATATCGGCAAAGGGGTCTTTTGTTTTCTGATGTCACATTTGCGTTTCATTATGCGACATAAGTCAAAAAAAAAGACAAAAAGCAAAAAAAATATATATTATATATATGTATATTGTATAAATTGTTGTACATTTGCGCCCGAATTGGCAAAAAGTCGTAAAGTTATACCAAAATTGGCAAAAAAACAAATAATTACACAAACAACAAAAAGTATTAGTATTATGAAAGGTAAAACTACTTATCTGATGAAAGCAGCCGTGCTGCTAATCGTCGCGCTCTTCAGCCTGACAGGCACAAGAGCAGAAACCCTAACCGTGTATGACGGGACAAACACCAGTCA
>JAGDCM010000022.1 GCA_017958545.1 Bacteroidaceae bacterium
TCTCCAACTGATGCTGCAGGAGCGGTTTGCCAGCCACCTCCACCAACGCTTTCGGCATGTGATCCGTCAGGGGTTTGAGCCTTGTGCCGAGCCCTGCGGCAAATATCATTGCCGTCATCTCTCGTATCTTAAAAGACGCTCTTCGGCACACTTCTCCCACTTCGTTCCGGGACGTCCCCAGTTGGCATACGGATGGATGGAGATACCGCCACGGGGAGTGAAGAATCCCGTCACCTCAATATACTTGGGGTTCATCAGTTTCACCAGATCCTTCATGATGGTATTCACGCAGTCCTCATGGAAATCTCCGTGATTGCGGAACGAGAATAGATACAGTTTCAGACTCTTGGATTCTACCATAAGTTTGTCGGGGATATACGAGATGCGTATCTCCGCGTAGTCAGGCTGCCCGGTGATGGGACACAGCGTGGTGAACTCCTCACAGTTGAGACGCACCCAGTAATCGTTTTCCGGATGGAGATTCTCAAAGGCTTCCAGCACATCCGGATCGTAGTTCTGACTGTAGCTCACCTTCTTGCCCAGCGAGCGCAACTGTTCTTTTTCCCTATCTCTTGAACTCATATTCTGTTTCCGTTTTTTATAGTTTCAGTATTTTATCGTAATTCAAATCCATGTGCTTTCCGATGGACGTGATTATCAGGGCAGCCCCCTGCCGCTTTGCTTCCGCAAGCATTATCTCGCCCATTATCCCGGAATTCGTGTCGTCGAGGTGACTTACCGGTTCATCGGCCAAAAGGAAATCGAACGGCTGACAGAGAGCACGTATCAGGGCCACACGCTGCTGCTGACCGAAGGACATGTGTCCGAGCCTCTTGTCCATACAGGGAGCTATTCCCATTGCGTCGAACCATTCCCTTATCGTCTTCTCCTCCTGGAAGTCCGTGAGCTGGTTCTTTATCATCACATTCTCCATAGCAGTGAGTTCCGGAAATAGGCGTAGCTCCTGAAACAGCTGGCTGAGATGATTCCTGCGTATGTCCACCCAATCGCTGTTGCTGCACTCGCGTATGTCTTTGCCGTCGAAAAGTATGCTGCCCGAATAGTCTTTCCTATAGCCGTAAAGGAATGAGCACAGGCTGCTTTTACCTGTGCCGCTCGCGGCTTCGACGAGATATGTCCTGCCGCGTTCTACAGTGACTTCCTGAAGCCACACCTCGCTCTCGATGTCCGTGCGAGAAGTGAAGACTTCAGGAAGTACGTTTTGCAGATGTATTTTATCCACTCTTCTTACTTAAGTACTTTCACCTTGTAGGCGAAGGAACGGTCCTGCCAGGGCATCTGATATTCCTTCAGAGGCCATGCGCCCCAAGAGTTTACACAACCCACACCAAACTGCTTCTGCTGCACCTGAGTAACCACATAAGGACGAGGTGTCAGGTCACCGGAGTGATGCTGCACGGAACCCTTGTCCATACCGTCATCCAGGTCGGAAGGCAGGTAGTTGAGCGAGCTGCACTCCATCGTGACATCCTCCTGTCCGTCCACAGCCACAGGAGTGAACTGCAGACCACGGCCGGCAACATTCACAACAGCCCATGAACGTATGTCGCAATGGTTGCCGCTCTCCTGAGGACGGATGTAGCCGAAGTATTCATCAGCCACCTTTGCTGTCTGCACAGCGAGAGGCATGCAGTCCTTGCGGTCGATATAGGTCTCCACAGGACCGCGACCATAGTATTTCACTGTGTTGTACTCCTCGGGCATTACCCACTGCATACCGTAGCGGAACATCTGAGGCTTTTTCTCTGCATTCTCATCAACATCCATCGTCTCCTGCACGATTATCTCACCCTTCGGAGTAAGAGTGTAGATGACGGTCAGCTTGGCATCGAGACCCTCGAAACGGCTCTTCACGCAAATGCTCTTTGCAACATCCTCGCTGATGACGCTGATGCTCTCCACCTTGCGTCGGGGTGACTTCCATGCATGGAACTCACGCTGCAGACCTGCACCGAAGTCGTTGTCAGTGGGAGCACGCCAGAAATTGGGTGTCACGGAGAAACCGTCCTGCAGGAGAGCCTTGCCATCTGCATCCAGGAAGTCCAAATCACCTGTTCTGCGGTTTACTGTGATGGAAACACCTGCTGCAGAGAGTGTGTAGCAAGCCACCATTGAATCAACCTCCACATCGGCACCCTTGCCGTTGCCCTTGGCCTGAGCCATTGTGGGGAACTGGTACTTATTCATCACAATCTGCTCCTCAGACACGGGATAACCGGCAGAGAGCAGTCCGATAGGACGGACGGCCTCGAAGCGCACATTCAAGAGCACCTCCTTGTCAGCAAACTTCTTCGCAATCTTTTCAATAGGCTCACCGTTGATGCCGACAGACGTTGTCTGCTGAGCGGGAAGAGTGAGATTATCGTACGACTGACTGTCCACCACCTTGCCGTTCACCACCGTCTCAATGACAAGACGCAGACCATCTGCACCGGTGAAGAAACGCTCGTTGTAGATATCAATGCTGCCCGGTGTGAGCGAGAGACGCTTCACCCAGAAGTCCTGATAGTAGTGGCGCACCTCGTAGGCGTGGGGATTCAATGAACGGTCGGGAGCTATGACACCGTTACAGTTGAAATTATGGTCGGAAGCAGGATAACGGCCCTCGTCGCCGCCATACATCCAAATCTGCTTGCCGGTCACCTTGCTCACACCGCGAATACCCTGATCCACGAAGTCCCAGATGAATCCGCCCTGGTACTTGGGGTATTTTCTCACGAGGTCCCAATACTCCTTGAAACCGCCCATCGAGTTGCCCATGGCGTGAGCATACTCACACTGGATGAGAGGACGGTGCTTGGAGTCATCCTTACAGTAACGCTCACACTGACCGTAAGAAGCGTACATCGGACAGTAGAGGTCCGACTTCTTGTTCATATCGTCGTAAGCCTGCTCGTACTGCACTATACGTGTGTTGTCCAATTCCTTCACACGGTCGAAGGCAGCCTCAAAGTTGTCACCGTAACCGCTCTCGTTGCCCAGGCTCCAGAAGAGGATGCTGGGATGATTGCGCTGTACATTCACGTTGTTCTCGTTGCGCTCCACTACTGTCTTGCGATAACGCGGATCCTGAGCCAGACGACGCTCCTTATAGCCCATACCGTGACTCTCGAAGTTTGCCTCGGCACATACATAGATACCGTATTCGTCGCAGAGGTCATACCAACGCGGGTCGTCGGGATAGTGACACGTGCGCACAGCGTTCATATTGAGTTCCTTCATTATCTTGATATCCTCAATCATACGCTCTACGGAAACGATATAACCACCGTCGGGATCCAATTCATGACGGTCGGCACCCTTGATAAGGATTGCCTTGCCGTTGAGCAGCACCTGCGAATTCTTTATCTCGATGTGGCGGAAACCCACCTTCTGAGGAATCACCTCTGTTGCCACGCCCTTGCTGTCGAGCAGCGATGTGGTGAGCGTGTAGAGATTGGGCGTTTCTGCTGTCCAGGGCTGCACGTCCTTAACAGCCTCACTGAGCTTTGTCTTGTCGCCGCTCACCTTCACCGTCTTCTCCCACAGCGTCTTGCCGCACTTGCTCTTGAGGGCGAATGCCAGTGTCTTGCCGCTTGCTCCCTTTGTATCCACCTCGATGGCGAGCAGTCCGGTCTCACCGTTCAGGTCACCGTTCAGACGCAAGTCCTCGATATGGCTCTTGGGACGGGCATAGAGGTACACCTCACGGGAAATACCTGTGAAGCGCCAGAAGTCCTGGTCCTCACCGTAACTGCCGTCGCACCAGCGCATTACCTGCATTGCAAGCAGATTCTTCTTGCCGGGAGTGACGTAGGGTGTGATGTCGAACTCCACTGTCGACTTGGAGTCCTCCGAATAACCTACCTCCTTACCGTTGGCCCACAACTGCAGATTGCTCGTGGCAGAACCCACGTGCATGATAATCTGCATACCCTTCCACGCGACCGGTATCTCCACCTCGCGACGATACGAACCCGTGTAGTTATTCTTCTCCTCAATATACGGGGGATTGGGCTCAAACTGCGTTGACCATGCATATCCAGCATTACGATAGATACGGTCACCGTAGCCGTTCAGTTCGAAAAGACCGGGCACAGGGAAATCTGTCCACTGCGAGTCGTCGTACGAGAGAGCGTAGAAACCCTTGGGAGCCTTGTCGTGGTCCTTCACCCAGTTGAAACGCCACTTGCCTTCCAGCGACATATAGCGGTCGCTCTGCTTCTTGCAGCCCTTTTCTGCAAGGGCATCGGTCTCATAGGCAAAGAACGACGTGTGCATCGGCAGCGTACCTACACGATTCACCATTGGATCCATCCAGCGCGGAGCTGTGGATGAGGGTTTTCCTACTGCGGTCAGAGGCATCCACAAAAGGGATGACAGGGCCAGAAAGAAGAATTTTTTCATAGTATAGTAATGTTTTTTGTGTCTATTGCAGGACAAATATAGGAAAAAATTGTAACTTTGCGCAACAAAGAACGATACAATGATGAAAAAATACACAAAATATGCCCCACAAAGTGCTATCGCGGCATTTATTTTGTTGCTAACGGCGGTCTTATACCTCTCTGAAAGCGATACGATGTGGCTTGCTCAGGAGCAATCGCTATGGCTTCCCACTAAACCCTTCCTCAACAGTATGATGCGCCTGCCCGGAGGACTGCTGCTGTGGATTTCGTGCTGGTGCACCCAACTATTCTATCATCCCTGGATGGGTTCCCTCGCTCTGCTCCTGCTGTGGACCGTCATCGTGCTCGGAGTGCAACGTCTCTTCCGTCCTCAGGGATGGATGCGGCTGCTCACCCTGCTTCCCGTCATCGCCCTAGCAGCCACTGTGACGCAGAACGGCTACTGGATTTACTATATGAAGATGCCGGGCTTTCTCTATGCTCCTTCGCTGGGCACAGCCCTCGCAATCGTCATCGCCTGTCTGCTGCGTTCGCTTCCCGGCAACCGCTGGCTGCGCCTCTTTGCCATTGCTTTCACAGGCTTTGTGACATATCCTTTACTGGGAGCTTGGAGTTTCCTTGCCATACTGCTTAGTTGCCAGTCGCTCTGGGATTTTGTTGCTGTAGTCTCAACTATTACTATAGCACCTCTCATCTACTATCGCACAATGTATGCGGAGACGATGCTTAAGTATATGTGGTCCACAGCCCTTCCCTCCTATCGCTATGGAGACAAGACCTATTTCTGGCCGTACCACGTTCCCTACTACGGAATTCTTCTCGGCTTCTTGCTCTGCATAATATCGCGTTGGCAAACCGCTCTCTCTGACAAGAAACAACGCTACGGCATCGTACTCGTGCTCGCTGCTGTGGCAGGCTACAGTTTCGGGCTCTACAAACTCTGGTATCGAGACACCAATTTCACCAAGGAGATACGTATCCAACGTGCCGTGGAGGATCGCGATTGGGAATCCGTCCTGCGTATCTACCGCGAGAAACCCTCGGCATGGGGGCATAAGGAGATGCCCGTAACGCGTATCATGGTGATGACCAAGAATGTTGCTCTCTTGCGCCTCGGGCGTGCCGGTGACGAGATGTTCACCTATCAGGACGGTGCAGAGTTGCAGCACGCCCCCTTCCCCATTAAGATGACACAGGTGGGCGGTAAGATGATATACTACGAAGTGGGCAAGGAGAATTTCTGCACCCGGTGGAATATGGAGGATGCTGTGGAGTTCGGTTGGCGCGTAACCCACCTCAAATACATGGCAAAGGCTGCTCTCGTGGAGGGCGACTGGGGTGTTGCAGCAAAGTATCTGCGCCTGCTTGAGAAGACGATGTGGCAGAACGACTGGGCTCGCAAGTATGAACCGTTTGTGGGTGAGAAAAAGAAATGCTGGGATGACGAGGAAATCGGTTTCATCATGCGTCTCCTTCCTGGCGGAGACCGTCTCGACGGTGACAAGACGCTGGTGGAGATGTATCTCCTGCAGACCTTCTCCCACGGTATGGGTGCCGACAAGAACTATGCCGAGCTCACTCTCATGTGCGCCCTTATCACACAGGACATAGACCTCTTCTGGCCGCGTTTCTTCCGCTTTGCCGAACTCAACGGCAACAATCACATGCCAACCCACTATCAGGAGGCTGCATACCTCTACGGCAATCTGGAGCCCGGCAAGGTGGACATTACGGGTATGCCCTTCGACGAGAGCGTCAAACGCAGCTACTATGATTTCTGCCAGTTCAACCAGCAACTGGGACCCAATATGAGCGAAGAGGAGAAAGCCATACGCTTCCGTCCCGCCTTCGGTAAAACATTCTATTACTTCTATTTCCTTGTTCGCAATGTCAAGACTAACTAATCTGCTGCTTTCTCTCGTTCTGCTCTCTGCCTGCACGGCAAAGCTGCCTACGGAATACAAGGAGAGCTCTGCTCCCGTAGATATCTATCCCGACTACATCGGTGTCACCGTACCAGTCAATATGGCTCCTCTGCATTTCTCCATAGAAAACGAGGGCGATGACTATGTCACTCTGCTCTCTGCCGGAGATGAACGTATCGTGCTAGGAGGCAAGGAGGTATGTCCGTCCCTCAAGGAATGGCAACGGCTTGCCGGAAAGGGCGACATCAGCGTGCGCGTATTCACACAGCAGGACGGCAAGTGGACTGCCTACCAGCCGTTCCCCATATACGTCTCGAGCGACAGTATAGACCCTTACATCAGCTACCGTCTCATCTCGCCTTCCTATGTGGCATACGAGAATCTCACGCTGCAGCAGCGCTGCCTTGAGAACTACGACGAACTGCTCATCTACGGCAACATGATTAATTCCCCAGAGGAAGACGGCCAGTGCATCAACTGCCATTTCACCCAGGGAGGCAATCCCGAGCGGTTCCAGTTCCACGTGCGCCAAGGCATGGGAGGCACTGTAATAGCCAACGACGGTGATATAAACAAGGTGGACCTCAAGGTGGAGGGTTCCGTCTCCGGAGGTGTTTATCCCGCATGGCATCCCACGGAGAAACTCATTGCCTATTCCACCAACAAGACGGGTCAGTCGTTCCACACTATACATCTCAATAAAATTGAGGTACAGGACACTTATTCCGACCTCATCCTCTACGATGTGGAGGCCAATGTGGTGCATCCCCTGGAATGTGACAGCAACGAACTCGACTGCTTCCCCGCATGGAGTCCCGACGGACGATGGCTCTACTACTGCTCTGCACACTACGAGCAGCAGGACACCAGTATCGTGCGCGACGAGGACATCATACGCAATTTCCGTACCATGCGCTACAATCTCTACCGTCGCCCCTTCGACCTCGCTACCCTCTCATTTGGTGAGCGTCAACTTGTCTACGATGCCATGAGCGACTCTCTCTCTGCCACCGAACCCAAGATATCTCCCGACGGACGCTGGCTGATGTTCACACGCGGCAGCTACGGCATTTTCCACATCTGGCACGGTGATGCCGACCTCTGCCTGATAGACCTCAACGACAGTACCTTCACGCCCCGTGTGGCAGTGGAACTCAATTCCGACAATGTGGAGGCTTGGCACAGCTGGTCGCACGACGGCCGCTGGGTGGTGTTCTCATCACGCCGCGAGGATGGCAACTACACCCGTCCCTTCTTTGCCCATCACGACGGTAACGGCCACTTTACCAAACCGTTCTGCCTGCCGCAGGACGATCCTGAGTATCATCGCGACCTTCTCTTCTCCTACAATGTGCCTGAATTCATGTCCGGACGCGTGACATATTCACCTCAGGATATAGCAGAATGTGTCAAAAAGGAAGCGAAAAAAGCAAAAAAGTAACAAAAATCTTCCATTCACATACTTTTCTTGTGTCTTTTTGCTTTTGTTTCTCATTTTTGTTGTATCTTTGCAGCGTGAAATTTGAAACAAAGTTTGTTTAACCCTATAATATTATTTAATTAGGTATGGACGCAAAAAAAGTTTTGGAAGATTTAAAAAGGCGCTTCCCAAATGAGCCCGAGTATCATCAGGCTGTAGAAGAGGTGTTAGGTACTATCGAAGAAGAGTACAACAAGCACCCCGAGTTTGACAAGGTGAACCTCATCGAGCGCCTCTGCATTCCCGATCGTATTTTCCAGTTCCGTGTAAGCTGGATGGACGACAAGGGCAACATTCAGACAAATATGGGCTATCGTATCCAGCACAACAACGTTATCGGCCCCTACAAGGGCGGTATCCGTTTCCACAAGAGTGTGAACTTGGGTATCCTGAAGTTCCTCGCTTTCGAGCAGACCTTCAAGAACTCTCTGACCACTCTGCCTATGGGTGGTGCCAAGGGCGGTAGCGACTTCTCTCCCCGTGGCAAGAGCGACGCTGAGGTGATGCGTTTCTGTCAGGCTTTCATGACCGAGCTGACCCGTCACATCGGTCCCGACGTTGACGTTCCCGCTGGTGATATAGGTGTTGGAGGCCGTGAGGTTGGTTACATGTTCGGTATGTACA
>JAGDCM010000001.1 GCA_017958545.1 Bacteroidaceae bacterium
CGGCACCGTAGATGCCGTCGAAATGCAGTACCACACGTTTCCCGTTCCAACCTTCCGGCAGAGTGAATGTGCGACGGTAACTACCCACGGGATTTGTTCCGAGTTGTTCGATGAATTCCGAGCGAAGCGTGATTGTGGGCGGGTTGTCCACGAAGGGATAGTTCACATTGGCGTAGACGGGTTTGTCATAACCCTTCATCTCCCAGCACGACGGTACTTCTATATTATCCCACGTGCTCACGTCTGCATCGTCTCCGAAAAACGCGCTCTTACCGGGTCGCTCGTCAGTATTGCTCACGAAGAAGAACTTCCACGTGCCGTTCAGCGACAGGAAGTCGGCACCCGTGGGTTCGAGCCAGGGTTTTTCGTAGCGGCCATCGCTTGTCATGGCAGCCGTTGTGGAGTAGGGCATGAATGTGGCATGCGCTGCGAGTTTGTTCTGCTCGAAGAAGAGGGGATCCTCCCAATGAGGGGGTGCTCAGTTCAGTCTGTGCCTTCACAGCGAAGGCTGCAAGTGCAAGAAACGCTGCGATGATGGTGTTCTTTTTCATGCCTTTATTGGTTCGTTTTATTGTTTTCCGGTCCAAAGATAGTGCAATAAACGGACACGCGCTCATTCATCTTGTTGTAAAAATCATTTAAAATATACTTTTGAAGGTTTTACATTATTTTGACCGCTATTTATAAAAGGGAAAAGCAAAATAAACAGAGAAAAAGGGTAGAATAGGTGATTATTTTCAGGGGCAACTATCCTTATTTCACATATTTTATGTACTTTTGCATAGTATATGCGTATATACGCACGCATTAAGACAATTGAAACGTATGAAGGTTCGAAAGGTTTTTGTTTCCGGTTGTTACGACCTGCTGCATAGCGGGCATGTGGAATTCTTCCGCCAGGCGGCAGAGTACGGGGACCTGTATGTCGGTATCGGTTCGGACAAAACCATCGAAGGATATAAGCACCATAAGACGGTGTACAGCGAACAGGAGCGCCTGTTCATGGTGAAGAGTATACGCTACGTGAAGGATGCATTCATCAATCAGGGAAGCGGTATACTGGATTTCCTGCCGACGCTGGATATCGTGAAACCCGACATACTGGTGGTGAACAGCGACGGAGGTAGCGATGCCAAGAGGAAAGTGTGCGAAGAGCGCGGTATAGAATACGTTGTGCTCAGGCGCGACCCCCACGAGGGACTGACGGCACGTAGCAGTACGGACCTCAAACAGAGTCCCTGCATGATACCGACACGTGTGGACCTGGCAGGAACGTGGATCGACCAGCCGTATGTGAGTCAGTACGCTCCCGGATGGGCGATAACGGTGAGTATCGAACCGACATTCGAGGTGCGCGAGCGCTGCGGTCTGAGTACGTCGACACGCAACTTAATACGCAGTATCTGGCCGTATCAGTTGCCGAACATGGACCCTGAGACGCTGGCACGACTGGTGTTCTGCTTCGAGAACCATCCCGAGAGGGAAGACGGCATTGTGAGCGGCGCACAGGACGCAATCGGTATTTGTGTGCCGGGTGTTTGCCGTCATTGGTATGACAACCACTTCTGGCCCCAGAAGATAGAGACATGCGGTGATGAACGTGTGTTTGACTGGTTGGAGCAGCACCTTTGTATGATACCAATGGAACCTCGCAAACCGGGTTGCAGTGTGGTGGAAGGCAAGGATATCACAGAGGTGAAAGTGAGAGCCTTGGCAGATGCCGCAGAGCGTTGCTGGAATGCTCTTCTGGCAATGGATTTGGAACAGTTCGCTGTGGCCTTCCGGGACAGTTTCAACGCTCAGGTGGCGATGTTCCCGGCCATGATACAGGGTTCTGTGCAGGAATATATAGACAGATACTCGACTCTTGACGATGTACTGGCGTGGAAGATGCCGGGAGCCGGAGGAGGAGGTTATCTGGTGTGTGTTGTCAATGATGTGCCGGCCTTTGCCTCCGCACATCCTGAAACCATTCGTTTAACAATTCGTAGACCGGGAATGTGATGAAAGCGATAGAAAAAGAATTTTTCATACCCTTTGTTCTGGTGACGAGCCTGTTTGCTCTGTGGGGTCTGGCAAATAACATGACAGACACTCTGTTGGCGGCGTTCCGCAAAATCATGCAGATGAGCGACACGCAGACCAGTTTCATACAGATGGCATTCTACGGGGCGTATTTCTGTATCGCACTACCGGCTGCGCTGTATATCCGTAAACACAGCTACAAGAGCGGTGTGATTCTGGGACTGGTGATGTATGCCTCGGGAGCAATGCTGTTCCTGCCGGCTGCGGAAGCGGAGAGCTACGCGTTCTACCTCATTGCCATCTATATTATGGCAGCAGGTTGTTCGGTACTGGAAACGACGGCGAATCCCTACATCATGAGTATGGGCAGTCAGGAGACCGCAACCCGTCGACTGAACATCGCTCAGAGCTTCAATCCCATCGGTTCCATCATGGGTATCATGGTGAGCAAGTATTTCATCCTGCAGGATATATCGCTTTATTCTATCAGCGGTACGTATGCAGTGCTCGGAGGTGTGTTGCTGGCGATAATGGTGGTGATGTTCTTTGCCAATATGCCGGAAGGACAATCGACAGATGATCGGGAAATGGCCTTAGCTGCTACGTTTCGTCGTTTGGCGAGAAACAAACGCTACATCTGGGGTGTGGTGGCTCAGTTCTTCTACGTGGGAGCACAGATAGGGGCGTGGAGTTTCACGATACGCCTCGTGATGAAGGAACTGGGTGTCGTAGAAGCCGAGGCAGCGACGATATATCTGGTATCCATAATAGGGTTCTGTCTGTCGCGTTTCGTTTATACGTGGCTGATGGAATGGATAGCACCCGGACAACTGCTTGCGATGGGATCTGTCTTGAGTGCCGTCTCGGCAATTATGGTAGTGCTCTGTTCAGGATGGTTGGCTGTGGGATCATTAGTGCTGGTGAGTGTGTTCATGAGCCTGATGTTTCCGACGATATACGGTATTGCACTTGGTAGTGTTTCCGAGAGTGATCACTCCGACGATACCAAGATAGGAGCGAGCGGTCTGATAATGGCCATCCTCGGAGGTGCGCTGCTGACTCCGTTGCAGGGAATTGTGAGTGATGCAGCAGGTATAAATATGTCGTATCTTGTGCCTCTGAGCTGTTTCGTTGTGGTGCTATGCTACGCATTTTATACAATAAAAAGGTAAAAAATAACCGCCATTTGATGTCGGGATAAAAAAAAGTAGTACTTTTGCACCAAAATAACATATATGAAAGGTTGGTTAGAAAGACTTTTAGGTTGGTATTTTCGTAGGGAGTCTCTGCCTTATTGGTGTCTGCTCGCTCTGGACAGTATAATAGTTTTCGCATCCGGTGTGTTTGTCTTTTGGGTATTCAACAGGACTGGAGTTACGGTTGACGAGCGTTTTGCCTTGCTGCACACCATGTTGGTATATATGGTGATAGGATGGATAGGATTCCGTACATACAGCACCTATTCCGGTATCGTGCGTTACAGTTCGTTCAGCGATTTGATGCGAGTGGCGTACTGTACAACGCAGTCAACTATAATAGCCCTCGTGTATTCGTTCGTCATGAACGACATATTCGGACTGCACAAATGGGCAATCCTGTCGCAGACGGAGACGATAACAATGGGTCTCTTGTCCATGCTCCTGATGTGGTTGGTACGTGTACTCATAAAAACGCTGTATGAGGTGATGCTTTCCGACACCCGTGCCAAAAGGGTGCTGATTTACGGAGCGTTGTCTGGCGGAGTGGGTATAGCAAAGAATATCAACACGCAGAAGCCCCGCAGATTTATCCTGCGCGGATTCATTTCGCACGAAGACAAGACAAGAAATCTGCGAGTGATGGGACGCAAGGTGTATAACGTCAACGACGACCTTGCCGATGTGGTGAAGAGGGAAAGGATAGAGGCTGTGCTGGTGAGTCCGCTGCGTGTGGACGAGTTCCGTGACAATCAGGAGATACAGAATACTCTTATAGGTGCGGGCTGTAAGATATACATGGTGCAGCAGGTCAAGGAGGCAAGTGTCAAGGACGGTCACATCTCGGAGGAGGAAACCGATGCTATGCAGATGAAGGAGGTAAGTGTGGAGGACCTCTTGCCGCGACAGCAAATCCATGTGGATATGAAGTCCATTGCAGAACAGATTGTAGGTAAGCGCGTGCTGATTACGGGTTCTGCGGGTTCTATCGGTGCGGAGATTGTCCGCCAGGTTGCGTCTTTCGGTCCCTCCAAGATGATGCTGATAGACCAGGCTGAGACGCCGCAGCACGATATACGTTTGATGATGCGCCGTGATTTCCCGAATATCGACGCAGAGGCAGTGGTGACGAGTATAAGCCGTCGCACACGTATGGAAGGGGTCTTCAGCACCTTCCGTCCCCAGTATGTGTTCCACGCGGCAGCCTACAAACACGTGCCGATGATGGAAGACAATCCCAGTGAGGCGGTGATGAACAATATCTACGGCACCAAGATTATCGCTGACATGAGCGTGAAATACGGTGTGGAGAAATTTGTCATGATATCCACCGACAAGGCTGTGAACCCCACCAACGTAATGGGATGTTCAAAGCGTATCTGTGAGATATACGTGCAGAGTCTTAACCGCGAACTGATGAAGGAGCGTCTTAACGACAAGACGAAGAGCAAGGTTGCTACCCAGTTTGTGACCACCCGTTTCGGCAATGTGCTGGGAAGTAACGGCAGCGTGATTCCTCTGTTCAAGGAGCAGATTAAGAACGGAGGTCCGGTGACTGTGACAGACGAACGTATCGTGCGTTTCTTTATGCTAATTCCGGAAGCTTGTAAACTGGTCTTGGAGGCCGGCACAAAGGGTAACGGCGGTGAGATATTCGTCTTCGATATGGGTAAGCCGGTGAAGATAGCAGATCTTGCAAAGCGCATGATAGCCCTTTCCGGAGCCAAGAACGTGAAGATAGAATATACCGGTCTGCGAGAGGGAGAAAAACTCTACGAAGAGGTGCTCAACGAACAGGAAGGTACGAAGCCCACGTTCCATGAAAAGATACGTATTGCCGAAGTGAGGGAGTATGACTACAATGAAGTCAGCAAGCAGATAGACGATCTCATCGAGATATCAACTCACTATGACAATATGGCAACGGTGAAAAAGATGAAGGAAATCGTGCCGGAGTACAAGTCCAACAACTCAGTGTACGAGCAGCTGGACGCGAAGTAAAGTTTAGAGTTTAAAGTTTAGAGTTTAGTGATAATGATAGAGCCCGGCATTTCTGCTGGGCTCTGTCTTTTGTTTTGAGACTCCTGACGGAGATTATTCGAAACCGTTGGGATTGTTCTTCTGCCAGTTCCAGGAATCGCGGCACATATCCTCAATGCCGTACTCTGCTTCCCAACCGAGTTCGCGCTTAGCCTTCTCGGGGTTACAGTAGCAAGTGGCGATATCACCCGGACGACGGGGTTTGATGCTATAGGGCACGTCGATATTGTTGACCTTGATGAAGGCATTCACAACGTCGAGTACGGAATAACCGTGTCCCGTGCCGATATTGTAGATGGCAATACCCTGCTTGCGTTCGATGCTCTGCAGAGCTGCAACGTGAGCCTTTGCGAGGTCTACCACGTGGATATAGTCGCGTACACCTGTTCCGTCGGGAGTGTCGTAGTCGTTACCGAAGACACCGAGTTCGGCACGCTTACCTACAGCAACCTGTGTGATGTAGGGCATGAGATTGTTGGGTATGCCGTTGGGGTTCTCTCCGATAGTACCGCTCTTGTGGGCACCGATGGGATTGAAGTAGCGCAACAGGACAACATTCCATTCCGGATCGGCTTTCTGAACGTCCATCAAAACTTCCTCAAGCATGGACTTGGTCTGTCCGTAGGGATTCGTGCAATGACCCTTGGGACAATCCTCTGTGATGGGGATGATGGCAGGGTCACCGTAAACTGTGGCAGAGGAAGAGAAGATGATGTTCTTGCAACCGTTCTTGCGCATAACATCAAGAAGGCAGAAAGTGCCGTTCATGTTGTTCTCGTAATACTCGAGGGGCTTTACGCAGCTCTCACCCACAGCCTTGAGACCGGCGAAATGGATGCAGGCGTCAAACTTGTGCTCGTCGAAGACCTTCTGCAGACCTTCCCTGTCGCGGATGTCCACTTTGTAGAAAGGCACGCTCTTTCCGATAATCTTCTCAACGCGGGGAAGACACTTTGGAGAGGAGTTGTCGAGATTGTCCACTACGACAGCTTCATGACCTGCTGCCGAGAGTTCGATGAGAGTGTGGCTTCCAATGAAACCTGCACCTCCAGTGAGAAGAATTTTCATGAGTTCTTGGATTTTTATTATTAGTTTTTCATCTTTTTCCGTGACAAATATATAGAAAATCTCAGAAAAGGCAAAATTTTTCCGTATCTTTGCGCGGAAAATGGTGTATTTGTATGAATAAAAAAACATTTATAGCACTTCTGACGGCATTTGTATGGTGTGTTAGTGCATCCCATGCTCAGCAATATCAGAAGCAGCGTGAGGCGCAGGTGGGACAGAACACACCACTGACGTCTTTTAAGCATGCACAGAAGATACTTTTCAACTTCGACTGGAAATTCAAACACGGGGAAGGTTCTCCCGAAGTGGTATATGACGATGCGTCGTGGCGCACGCTGAACCTGCCGCATGACTTCCAGTTCGAACTGCCCTGGAAGGAAGATGCCGGTGGAGCACGCGGTTTCAAACCGATGGGCGAAGGATGGTATCGCAAGACGTTCAAGGCCGATTCCCTCTGGATGGGCAAGCAGGTGCTGCTGGATTTCGGAGGTATCATGTACTACGGCGACGTTTACATGAACGGCCGGAAGGTAGGCAGCGCTGAATACGGATACTGCGGTTTTGAGTGCGACGTGACAAAGGCATTGCGCTATGACACCCTGAATGTGGTGGCTGTGTATGCCTCTACGGGCAAGAAGAACGGTTCCAGATGGTACACAGGTGGAGGTCTCTTCCGCGATGTGTTCATCAAGGTGCAGAACCCGACGCACATAGCCCGTCACGGTTTGTATGTCTACACACCGGAAGTCAGCAGCGAGGAGGCTATTGTGCAGGTGCAGGTGGAAGTGAGCGGTTTCCGCAAACACAACATAGAGGTAGTGGCTACACTGTTCACGGCAGACGGTCGTCAGATTGTCAGTGCACGCGACACGATGAACCAGCTCACGAAGCATACTACGGACGAGTTGCGTCTAATGCCTATGAAGGTGCTGGAACCGAAACTGTGGAGTCCCGAGACACCCTACCTCTACCGCTGCCGGGCTGATGTGTTTGACGACGGTATACTGGTGGACCAGCAGGAAACGGAGTTCGGTATACGTTCGATAGAGTACGGCACCGACTTCGGTTTCAAACTTAATGGTGAGAAGGTGTTCCTTAAAGGTATTGCCAACCATCACGACCTGGGTGCTCTCGGTGCAGCTGCTTTCGACGATGCCATAGAGCGTCAGATGAGGCAGATGAAGGCTTTCGGATTCAATGCCATTCGCTGCTCGCACAATCCCTATAGTGAGAACTTCACCAAGATAGCCGACAGAGTGGGTCTGCTCGTTGTGGACGAACTGATAGACAAATGGAGCGACAACGAATACTGGGGCGGTCGTCTGCCGTTCATGTCGCTGTGGCCATCACTCATCAGGGAATGGGTGAAGAGAGACAGAAACAGTCCTTCTGTGGTGCTGTGGAGTCTTGGCAACGAACTGCAGACACGCCCCGACTGGTCGGGCTACGACACCAACGACTGGGGCATCACGACATACAAGGTGTTCGACGTGATGGTAAAGCGTTATGACACCACCCGTCCGACAACGGTGGCACAGTTCCCTGCCCGTGCCGGTGGTATCAGAGAGGAGAAGGAATTCAAGACATACAAAGTGGCACCCGAACTGGGCGTTGCCACAGAGGTGAACTCGTTCAACTACCAGTGGGACGCATATCCCGAATACTACAAGCATGCCCCCAACCTGATACTTTTCCAGAGTGAGGCTGTGACGAACCAACTCGTGGCTCCCTACTACGGTATGAACCGGGAGCGCGGCGTGGGTCTGGCCTACTGGGGTGCGATAGAGTATTGGGGTGAGTCGAACAAATGGCCCAAGAAGGGTTGGAACTACAGCTGGTTCTCTCACACGCTGAGACCCTATCCGCAGGCATACCTCGTGAAGGGTGCATTCCAGCCGGAGAAACCCGTGGTGCATATCGGTGTGATGAACGGTGGTGAGAGTGTGAACTGGAACGATGTGCAGGTGGGTCAGAAGACCTATAGCGAATCGTGGAACTGGCCTGCAGGAAGTAAGAAGCAGGTGTGCGCCTTCACCAATGCCGAAGAGGTGGAACTCTTTGTCAACGGAGCATCGCAGGGACGCATGAAGAACGACACCACGGATGTGTTCCGTCGTGGCGTGTGTGCTTGGCAAGTGCCCTTTGGTGAGGGAGGCCGTGTGGTGGCTGTGGCATACAACGACGGTAGGGAAGTGGCTCGCGACGCGATAGAAACGACAGGCGGTGCAGAGCGTCTGGAGATAGAGGAAGAGGAAATCCTGCCGGGCTCCTCGTTCACTGCCGACGGAATGTCGCTGAAGTATCTTTGGATAAAGGCTGTGGACAGTAAGGGACGTGTGGTGCCCGATGCCGACCAGCAGGTGACGGTGACCGTGAGCGGTGCATCGGAACTGGTGGCCTTGGATAACGGCGACCATTATACAGACGAACTGTTTATGCCGGAGAGTCATGTGATACACTCGGGATTCAGTTACTTGGGTCTGATGAACGTGGGAGAGGCTGTAATAACATCCATGACACGTTCGCTGAAGGAAGGACGTATGCTTGTGATTCTGCGTTCGAAGCAGAAGAAAGGCAACAGTCAGGTGCAGGCCACCTCGGCATTCTTCAAACCCGTTAAGAAAGTTGTGAAAGTGCTGCCATGAGAGGGATGATGAGAATTTTCATATTTATTGCGCTGCTGCTGTGCGCCCAAATGGCAGGAGCATATACTGTGGTGATTGACCCGGGACACGGAGGCAAGGACTCCGGTGCCGTGGGTAAGATATCGAAGGAGAAGAACATCAATCTGTCTGTGGCATTGAAGCTTGGCGAACTTATAGAGAAAAACTGCCCCGACGTGAAGGTGGTGTACACCAGAAAGACGGACGTGTTCATCGAACTGCATCAGAGGGCACATATTGCCAACAAGGCCAAGGCAGACCTTTTCATTTCTGTGCACACCAATGCCATGCCGAAGAAGATAATACGCCGGGGCACGGAGACCTATACGCTGGGTATGCACCGCGCAGCTGATAATCTGGCTGTGGCAAAGCGAGAGAACTCCGTCATCACGCTGGAGAGCAACTACGAGGAGAAGTACGAGGGTTTCGACCCCAACAGTTCGGAGTCGTATATCATCTTCGAGTTCATGCAGGACCAGAATATGGCATCTTCCGTATCGTTCGCAAAGGAGGTGCAGCAGCAGTTCGCCCAGACAGCCGGACGTATCAACAAGGGTGTGTTCCAGGCAGGATTCCTGGTGCTGAGAGAGACATCAATGCCCAGTGTGCTTATTGAGCTTGGATATATCTCAACGCCCGACGAGGAGCAGTATCTCAATACCCAGAAGGGACAGCAGGCGATGGCACAGAGCATTTTCAATGCCTTCAAGAGCTATAAGAACAAGAAATAAAAACGTAATAACACATAGGAGATGAAGAAGGAGGTAAAAATAGGTCTGTTTGGTGCCGTTGCCCTGATAGTGCTGGTGATGGGTATCAACTTCCTCAAGGGGCTCAGCGTATTCCACATGGACAAGGTGTATTATATCTCGTTCAGGAATGCAAGGGCGATAGCGAAAAGCAGTCACGTATATGCCGACGGTGTGCCCGTGGGACGTGTGACAAACCTCATCTACAACTTTCGCAAGCCGGGAAACATCCTTGTGGAGGTCAGTGTGGACCCGCGCCTGGTGATGCCGATGCGGACAACAGCCGTCATCGAGACGTCGCTGATGGGAGCCTCGACGTTGAGCCTGATATTGGGCAGGGACAGCCTGAATGTGTATCATC
The DNA here is from genome assembly GCA_017958545.1 of Bacteroidaceae bacterium. Classification (GTDB taxonomy): domain Bacteria; phylum Bacteroidota; class Bacteroidia; order Bacteroidales; family Bacteroidaceae; genus Physcousia. The sequence goes on from JAGDCM010000001.1 coordinate 10,103, forward strand.
CGGGAGACACTATACCCGGTTCGGAGCGTCTGGGCGTGATGGAGAAAGCCAGTGACGTGGTGCCTGATTTGCACGACGTGATAAGGAAGGTGGACACATTGATAACAACAATCAACCGCCTCGCAGGAGATCCCAATCTGCAGTCAACGCTGTACAATATAAACACGATTACGGCCAATCTCGCCGTTACAACGGAGAAACTCAACAAACTCCTTGACGAGGATGTGCCGCAACTCGCAGCCACATACAACGAGATGGGTAAGAACGTGAACACCTTCGTGACACATCTCAACAGCCTGAACCTGAATCAGACACTGGCATCTGTGGATAAGACCATAAAGGATGTGGACGCAATGGTGATGGAGATTCAGAACCCCAACGGCACTCTGGGAGCACTCATGAAGGACCGTGCTTTGTATGACAATCTGAACCATACCGTGCAGTCGGCAGACTCGCTGGTGACAGACCTGAAGGCTCATCCGAAGCGCTACGTCCACTTCTCTGTCTTCGGAAAGAAGGATAAGTAGTTTACGGTTTACAGTTTACACGTGTATAAGATATACCAAATTCTGATTATCCCGCTGTTGCTTATTCACAATGCAGTGTTGCTGCTGCTGATGTGGCTGTGCTGTATGCTGGGAATGCACCGTTTGGGCACAGGCTTGCTGCCGCGTCTGTGGTCCAAGGGTATGCTGTGGCTCCTGCTGCTGAAGGTTGAGGTGTACGGACGGGAGCACTTGAAACCCGGTGAGCACTATGTTTTCATGGCCAATCATCAGGGTATGCTCGACATCCCGATGCTGAACGGATATCTCGGACGCGAATTCAAGTGGATGATGAAGAAGGAGTTGGAGAGCATTCCGCTCTTCGGGTCAGCCTGTCGTGCTGCGCGCTTCGTCATGGTGGACAATTCGAATGCCGGAGCTGTGCGCCGCACCTGCAGAGAAGCGGCAGCATTGATGAACGAGGGTTTCAGCCTGTGTCTTTTCCCCGAGGGCAGTCGCACGTGGGACGGTCGTATGGACGAGTTCCACAAGGGCGGCTTCGTACTGGCACAGAATGCAGGTTTCCCGATAGTGCCGATAACGATAAACGGCAGTTTCGATGCCCTTCCCCGTGAAAAGGGTCTGAATCTGGTTCGCCATGTGCCTCTGTCCATCACTATCCACGAGGCTATTCCTGTGGAGGGCAACCGCGAGGCGCTTATGCAGAAGGTGTATGATGCAATACACAGCAGTCTGTGTAATAAATATAAATAAGGTATAATGAAAAAAAACAGGAACGTAGGTCGTCCGGTCACGTTTCGTCGCTTCCAAAGAAAGGCGTGGAGCGCATTCCGCAGTCTTACCCTTGAGGTGCGCATTGGCGTGCTGACAGTGGCCACTCTCGGCAGTGTCTCCTTTGCTAAAGCCGTTCCGGCATGTGATGCCGTGCCCGCCAGTGCAGAGGCAGAGCAGGATGAGGCTGAGGATTTGGAGGAACTTACCGTATCGGCGACCCTGGCACCGCTCACGCAGTTGGAGCAGGTGCGATTGGTTTCTGTGCTTCAGAGGGAGGATGTTCTGCGCTCTGGGGCACAGAGTGTGAATGATCTTCTCAAACTTTTCAGCGGTGTGGATGTCCGTCAGCGAGGCCCTTATGGCGTGCAGACGGACGTTTCTATTGACGGAGGTACGCAGGAGCAGGTGACGCTCTTGCTCAACGGTGTGAATATAAATACTCCGCAAATCGGGCATCTCACTACAGACCTTCCCGTGGCGCTTGAAGACATCGAGAGAATAGAGGTGCTGGAAGGAGCGGCAAGCAGAGTGTACGGGGGGAGCAGTTTCGGAGGAGCCATAAATATCGTGACGCACAAGGATACCGTCAGGACAGTGGAGCTGCGTGGTGAGGGTGGTCAGTACGCTACGGCGGCGGGCAGTGCAAGAGCGGCGCTTAAGGGAGGAAGCATATCGGGAGGCTACAGCCGTTCGGACGGTGCCGTGGACAACAGCGATTTCTGGAAGACTCAGGCCTTTCACAGCGGCAGGTGGAAGATGTTGCGATGGCAGGCAGGTTATTCGCAGAAGCAATACGGTGCCAACACATTCTATTCCACGAAGTACCCGAACCAGTGGGAAGAGAACATGCGTCTCATGGCCTCCCTCGGTGCCGACTTCAAACAACTTGTCAACTCGTCTACTCTCAACTTGTCAACTGACATGTATTGGCAGCGCAACTACGACCACTACCAACTCATCCGCGACACGCATACCAACGAGAACGAGCATCGCACCAACGTCCTTGGCGGCAAGATGAAGATGTGGTGGCAGTGGGTTGCGGGTAAGACAGCCGTGGCAGCCGAGGTGCGCAACGAACAGTACAGCAAGGCTGAGATAGACACATCACGAACCAGTATACGCCTTACGTTGGAGCACAACGTCACTCTGGGCGCCTGGACACTCTCTGCAGGAGTGACGGGGCAGGGAGTGATAGGAGCCACATCGGCCTCGCCCTCGTTCTATCCCGGTATAGATGTGGCATGGCGTCCGGGAGAGGGGTGGAAACTGATGCTTGGCTACAACCGTGGCTACCGCCTCCCGACATTCACGGAACTCTACTATAAATCGCCCACCCATGAGGGCAACAGCGGACTCCCGATGGAGAAGACCCACAACGTGTCGCTTGCCATGCAGTACAGGAAGGCGGATTTGCCTCACGGACTCTCCGGCGCGGCATCTGGCCGGGTGTTCTATCACAGGGGGCACGGGCTCATCGACTGGGTGATGTTCTCTCCGGATGATACCTTCCACTCTGCCAGTTTCGAACTGGACAACGTCGGTGCACAGGCAGAGGTGTCGCTGAGAGGCAAGATGTGGTGGGCGAAGGCCTCGTATACGTACCTGCATCAGGTGCGTCACGACGAGAGGACGGTGTATCGTAGCAACTGTGCTATGGAGTATCTGAGGCATAAACTGGTGGTGACGGCTGACTGGACTCTGTGGCGCGGATTGGGGGTCAATGCCTCTGTGCGCTATCACGACCGTGTGGGCGACTACACTCCGTATGCCACGCTCGACCTTAAGCTGCGCTGGACGGATATGCAGGGGCGTTATGAAGTGTGGGTGTTGGGTAACAATGTCACCGACACGCATTATACGGATATTGGTGGTGTACCTCAGCCGGGCATCTGGGTCACTGCCGGTCTCAAGTGGCGTATTCTTTAGCAACAGTATCATATTTGAGGATTTTGACGAATGTTTGCAGAAAAAACA
>JAGDCM010000004.1 GCA_017958545.1 Bacteroidaceae bacterium
CCGGGTACCACAGAATGGCTGTGTCCGTCGAGCACCACGTCGATGCTCCTTGTGGCTTCCACCATCAGGTGAGAATTAAATCCCATCGACTGTGTCTTTTCTCCCATGTGCGACAGCATCACAACGTAGTCGGCTCCCTTATTGCGTGCTTCGTCTACGGTCTGCTGCACTATGCTGTAGAAGTTGTCGGGCTTCAGGTCGTATCTCATTTTGCCCTTCACGTCGTAGAATCCGTAACTTTCGAACTTCATTGTCTCCGGTGTCAGAGCTCCAATGAATGCTATGCGTTTGTCGCCGCATTGCAGCATCACGTATTTCGGATAGTAAGGTTTCCCGGCTCCTGCATTGTAGAAATTGGCGCAGGTCACGGGTGCTCCAATCTTCTTTAGCAGTTTCTTCATGCGCTTCGTTCCGTAGTCGAACTCATGGTTGCCCAGTGTGACGGCCTGATAGCCCATGTTGCGCATTATGTCTGCAATGTACTGTCCCTGGGACAGAGCTGCTGCTGTGCCTCCCTGCAGGAAGTCTCCGCAACTCACGATGACGGCGTATGCAGTGTCGCTTGCTGCAATGGCATCGCGAAGTCCCGCCATCTTTGCATACCCCTCTATGGCACAGTGCACGTCGTTTTCGTATATGATGACGATGCTCTTTTCCTTCTGTGCCCATATGCCCGTCACCATCGCAGCACAGACCACTGTTATCGTCAGCAGTTTTTTCATGATTTGTCTGTTTTCTTGAGCAAAGGTACGGATTTTTGTTGAATTTATAAAGGTTACAGGTTATAGGTTATAGGTTATTGATGTTTTTGTATTATAGTTGTTGGTTATCGTTAGCGTTAACGTCTGTTGTTCTTAGTCTTTTGTCTTTTGTCTGTGGTCTTTATACAAAAATTTTTAGTTTTTAATTTTAATTTTAATTTTTTTTCGTACCTTTGCACACGATTATGGACATGCAGAGTATGATAAAGGCCTGCGAGGAGCGCGTAAAGGCACTCAAGGCAGGGGATGCCTCATTGGTGGGGGATACCCTGGACAACCTCGCACCTGAAGCGGAACGCATGGGACTCTCAGCACTGCAGCACGAGATGCAGGACCTGGCCATCAAGGTGGGCTTCCCCGACGACTACAGGCAGATAAAGAGCCTGCTGACAGAGAGCGAGGCGATGTGCGAGATAGTGTTCAAGACATTCACCCTGCCCATAAAGGCAATGCTCGATGCCATAGGTCTGGAATACGAACTGGAATACCGTATGAAGTCGGTGTACAGTATCTGGCGCAAGATGCGCAACGACCACAAGACGTTTGATGATGTGTACGATCTTTTCGCCAGCCGTATCGTATACAAACCGATGCCGCTGCCCGAGACACAGCCCTTGGGAGACGTGAATCCCACGACAGAGCCCTTTATGGATGCCGAGATACTCACATGCTGGAAGATATACAACATAATACTGTCGTTATACCGCATACATCCCGACCGCATCAAAGACTGGGTGACACACCCCAAACCCTCGGGATATCAGGCGTTGCAGCTGACCGTGATGGGACCCGACTGCAATTGGATAGAACTGCAGATACGCTCCGAGCGCATGAACTACGAGGCAGAGTACGGATGTGCGGCACATTGGAAATACAAAGAAGAAACAAATAATCTGTAAAAAAAAACAAATAAAACGATAAGCATATGATGACACTGACAATTACCTCCGAAGGCGACACCCTCAAGGGCGTACTCGACGGCCGTCTGGACACAGCGAGTTCACAACAGTTCTCAGTGGATATGCAGCCATTGATGGACGAGGCCGACAAACACATCGTGCTGGACTGCAGCAACCTGGAGTTTATCTCATCAAGCGGTCTGCGACTGTTCCTCATGTTGCGCAAAGCAACAATAGCAAAGGGAGGAGACGTGACAATCACCGGTGTGTCGCCTGAAATCAAGCAGGTGTTCACCATCACAGGTTTCTACTCCCTGTTCCACTTCGCATAAAATCTGATCCTATATAAAAACAAAAAAGAGAGGGGCACCCGAACGGATGCCCCTCTTTCATATCTGTTTGGATTGTTGCGGTTTAGACAACACCCTGAGCCATCATAGCCTTGGCAACCTTCATGAAGCCTGCAACGTTTGCACCCTTCACGTAGTTTACATAACCGTCGGGCTCTGTGCCGTACTTCACGCAGTTCTCGTGGATGTTCTCCATGATCCAGAGCAGCTTGGCATCAACCTCCTCGGCTGTCCAAGAGAGACGCTCTGAGTTCTGAGACATCTCAAGACCGCTGACACTCACACCACCTGCGTTGCTGGCCTTACCGGGAGAGTAGAGCAGCTTAGCCTCCTGGAGCACACGGATAGCCTCGGGAGTGGTAGGCATGTTGGCACCCTCAGCTACAGCGATAACACCATTTGCAACGAGAGCCTTGGCAGCCTCTTCGTTGAGCTCGTTCTGCGTAGCGCAGGGGAGAGCAATCTGAGCACCCTTCTCAAACCAAGGCTTAGCACCTGCTACGTACTTGGCTGTGGGATACTTCTCTGCATACTCCTTGATACGGCCGCGATATACGTTCTTCAGCTCCATGATATAGTCGAGCTTCTCACGTGTGATACCGTCGGGATCGTAAATGTAACCGTCAGAGTCGCTCATTGTCATGGGGATACCACCCAACTGGAGTACCTTCTCAGCAGCATACTGAGCCACGTTGCCGGCACCAGAGATGAGAACCTTCTTGCCCTCGATGGTGTCGCCCTTGGTCTTCAGCATTGCACGCAGGAAATATACAGTACCGTAACCGGTAGCCTCGGGACGAATCAGAGAACCGCCAAACTCGCGGCCCTTACCTGTGAGCACACCGCTGAACTCGTGAGTGAGCTTCTTGTACATACCGAACATGTAACCAACCTCACGGCCACCAACACCTATATCACCAGCGGGAACGTCAA
>JAGDCM010000023.1 GCA_017958545.1 Bacteroidaceae bacterium
CCGTAACCGCCGTTGTCCTCAAAAGGTGTCGGCATGAGAGCATCCGGTTCCAAATCCATGATACGCTCCAGATTGGGTGAAAGACCGCTGCCGAGATTCATGATACGGCCCTCCTTCACACCCTCGTGCACCCACGGGAGGCTGATATATTCCAATTCGCACACTCCCGCCACAGCGTCCTGCACCCCCAGTTCTCCCAACAGGGCGCAGTGCACCGATGTGAACACTGCTGCTTTCCTGAGCGGCTGACGTATCTCATAGTGCTGAAGAGTCTCCCCTTCGTGCCATGGGTCGAGGATGTCCACCTCGATGCGGTCGTCATATTGCACCATAGTGATATTGCGTGCATGACGAAAGGCTATGGTGTCGCCCTTTTCGTCAGCCGTAGAGGTCTTGCCCCCCGTGCAGGAGAGCAAGAAAAGAACCGACACAAGCGCCGGCACAGAAATGGCGCGTACCGCCAGCGACCCTTCACGGGCCACCGGCTGCACGACTTTTTGCAGAAAGTAATTAAATAGTTTTTTATACATTATTTCTTATAGAATACAGCATGGCTGGGATTGATGCCCTCTGAAGAGAAACTGCCCAGAGAAGCCGTGTTTGCAGAGAAGCGATAAATCTTACCTGTGTTGCTATTGTCTGTCACGCCGACATAGAGGTCGTTGCTGTAGGGATCCTCCTCCATCATGTAGACTATGGCGTTGCCGAGATGCTTGCTGTCCAGAGACACAGATGCCTTCCTGCCGCTGGCGGGATTGTAGAGAGTGAAGGTCGTGGTGGTGGAGTATGTCGTCCAATCCGTCTCACTATATGCATACAGCAGCTTATTGTTCCAAACGCACAGTTTGGAAGCAGACTCCATATTCGTGCTGGTACGAGCTACGGGATCCACCTTTGCCAACATATAGGGTTCGTAGGGCTCAGCATAACCATAGTTGCCGAAACCTACCACATAGAGTGCGCCGTCGAGGGCAACGATGTAGTTGGGGTTGGTCACAGTGGTGATGGGCTCCCCCTCAGTGAAGGTGTTCAGGTCAACAGTAATCAGAGTGTTGAGGTAAGTGTAGTTGAAAGCGGCATCCACGCTGTAGCTGTTGCAGGCATAGAGCTTGTCGCCGAGGATTGCTACGCCCTCGAGATTGCTTCCGGAAGTCTGCAATGTCCTCGTGTCACCGTTTGTGGTGTCGTAGCGCAGGATACGGCCTCCGTAGCAGCTGATGTAGAGATAGGGAGCCTTGTAGGCAAGATAGCGTACCTCCTCGTTCAGTGAAACAAAGCGCGATGTGGGCTCACCGGCTACATCCACAATCAGAAGACCCTTGGAACCCCAGCAGGCAACATAAACCTTGCTGCCTACGATAAGCATATCCTGAGGAGTGTCACCGATTTTGGCAGTGGGCTCTTCCAGGAGAGAGGCAACATTTGTCTTTGTGTTGTAAGAGCAGAAAGATGCGCTGTTGGCCACATTCCAGCTTCCCTCGTTGATGAAATACATCATCGTTGCATCCACCTCGGGTTCGGGCGATGGCGGCACAACAGGATCGTCATCATCACCGCAACTTACGAAAATCATGCTTGCGATAAGGCACGCAAGAAGCCACAGATTCTTTTTCATAGTGTTTAACATTTAAATTAATTATAGTTTGATAGAAAGTTGTATATGATATGCCCTTGAAGGCATCGGATAGTATCTCACTATGTCGTACTGTGTGTTGAAAACGTTCGTCATCGAGGCCGTCACGTCCAAACTGCAGGATTTCAGGCGGAATTCATGCGAGAGCGTCAGCGTGTGGTCGGTGTATCCCTCGACGAGGTTACGGTCGATATTCTCGGGCAGCACCCAGCGGTCGCCGACAGCCACCATGCTCCAGCCCACATTCACCCACGGATTGCTCACAAGCAGTCCAACAGAACCGCTGTGTGCGGGCGTATAGGGCAACTGCCCGTTGTAGGAGGCCACTTCTTCGTCGGTCTTGTCCAAAGCCCTGCTCCACGAATATGCTCCCGTCAGCTGGGCTGCTATGCGACGTGTCACCTGCATACGGACATTCAGCGTGGCATCCACTCCCGCCAGCGATGTCTCGCCGTAGTTGCGCACCTGCCATACATAGCTCGTGGGTATTGCCACCAGTTTGTCTGTCACGCGGTTCCAATAACCGTCCACCTGCCACTGCCACTGCCATCGTCCGCTCGTAAGCGCTCCCGCTATACCGGCACTCAGCTGATGGGCGTTTTCCGGCCTCAGATTCGAGGGCACAGCACGCTGATAGTAGAGGTCGTTGAAGGTAGGCACGCGATAACCGTTCTTGTACATCGCCCTCAGGAACACGCTCTTACCCTTCACAAGACGATAGCGCAGTTCTGCCGAAGGAGACACGTGATTGTAGTCCTCGTGAGCCTCTCCTTTCTCCACGCTTTCCGTCACATGGGTGTATACCGCCGATGCTGTGAGGCGCCAGCGCTCGTTCTCCAGACGCACGGTAAGAGCCGTACCCAGCGTCCAACGCATGGGATCGGGACAAGTGGCCAGGTTGGACACAAGGCGCGTGTTGGCGGCATCCTGAGCCAGCGACACACTCAGCAGTCTGTGAGGCGTCCACAAAGCCGTAGCATTGACGAAGGCCTCTTGCTGAGTGTAGTCATTTTCCGCGAATCCATCGCGATATTGGCGACCCTCGTCGTAGTAGCGCTGCCAGTCGTAGGTGTATTTACCCGTTGCACGCAGTTTCCATTTCGGAGTGTAGCGCTGCTCGTAGAGAACCTGCACGTAGCCTCCCCGTGTCCACAGGCGTTCGCTTGCAGCCGTCTCGCGATAGCGTATCACAGCACCCGGGAGTCCCTGTCGCTGCATCGACAGATGTCCGGTCACATCCACATGTCCGTCGCGCTTGAGAAGAGTGCGCAGCTGTATGTTGCCCCTGCCCTGCAGGATGTCGTCGTTGACTCTGTAGAAGGTCTTATCGGGCTCGTATGTCACCGTATAGGGATAGTCGCCGTCGCTGCGTGCCACAAGGACATCAGCCATCAGACTGGTGCGCGAGGAGAGTTTCTGTCCGTAGCGCAATGCAGGCATCACCTCTCCCCAGCTGCCGCCTTTCACCCGGGCTTCCAGTTCCCAGTTTCTGCCGTTCTTCCACTCGGGGAACTTTGTTTTCAGCGCCAATGTGGCTGCTGCTCCCAGCGTGCGTGCCGTCTGCAGCATATCGTCGCTGCTGCCCACAGAAAGCGTGATACTCTCCGTCTGCCACAGCGAGAACTGTGCCAGGTCTATCTGTCCGCCCTGACAGTTGCTCACCGGTACGCCGTCCACGGAAACAGCCGTGTGTGCTGCTCCCATATTGCGCACGGAGACGGTCTTCATGCCTCCCAGACCGCCGTAGTCCTTGACCGTCACACCTGCCATGCGTCTCACGGCATCGCTGATATCCTGCATTCCGAGGGCTTCGGCCTCTTCACTGGTGATGCTCTGGGAAAGGGCTCCGGCCTTGATGTCGCTCTTCACGGCAAGGCCCTGCACTTCCACCTCGTCTATCACACGGGTGGAGTCGCGATGTGCCTGGGCGCACATTGTCGAATATGCGAAAAGCACCAAAAGTAATATGTTACACAGACGTTTCAACATTATTTCCTACAACGGCATGTTACCGTGTTTCTTCGGCGGATTGCTCTGATTCTTGTTACGCGACATCTCCAAAGCCTGAATAATACGCAGTCGGGTGTCGCAAGGTTGTATGATTTCATCAATATATCCGAGCTGCGCAGCCTTCATGGGATTTGCAAATTTTTCGCGATATTCTTCTATCTTTTGGGCACGCTCTTCGGGAGTGGACTTGCGATAGAGTATGTTGCACGCACCTTCCGCCCCCATCACAGCGATTTCAGCAGTAGGATATGCCAGATTCACGTCCGCACCGATACACTTGGAGTTCATCACGATATATGCTCCTCCGTATGCCTTGCGTGTGATGAGCGTTATCTTGGGAACAGTAGCCTCGGCAAACGCATATACTATTTTTGCGCCGTGACGTATGATGCCGTTGTGCTCCTGCTGCACGCCCGGAAGAAATCCCGGGACGTCTTCCACAGCCACAATAGGGATATTGAAGCAGTCGCAGAAACGGATAAAACGCGCAGCTTTGTCCGAAGCATCAATATCAAGGGCACCGGCGAGACAGTTAGGCTGATTTGCCACAAAACCCACCGTGTGACCCGCCATGCGACCGAAGCCGATAACGATATTTCTGGCAAACTCGGGCTGTATCTCGAAGAAATACTGCTGGTCGCATATCGGTTCTATCACCTGACGGATATCGTAAGGGATATTGGGGTCGGCCGGCACCACATTGTCCAGTTCGTGACAGATGCGGTTCACCTCGTCCGTAACAGGATGCACAGGTGCGTCCTCCATATTGTTGGACGGGATGAATCCTATGAGTTCGCGTATGGTCATGAGTGCCTCTTCATCATCGTGGCACATGAAATGGCTCACACCGCTCATACTGTTGTGCGTAACGGCTCCACCAAGCGTTTCCTTGTCGACATCCTCATTGGTGACAGCCTTTACAACATTGGGACCTGTGACGAACATCTGGCTCTGACCCTTTACCATGAGTATGAAATCGGTGAGCGCCGGACTGTAGCACGAACCTCCGGCACACGGACCGAGTATAGCACTTATCTGCGGAATGACTCCCGAAGCCATCACATTGCGGTGGAAGATATGAGCAAAACCCGTCAGACTCTCCACACCCTCCTGAATTCTGGCGCCGCCGGAATCGTTGAGTCCTATGATTGGGGCCCCGTTCTTGAGTGCGAGGTCCTGCACTTTAGCTATTTTCTGCGCATTGGCGGCAGACAGAGAGCCTCCCAACACGGCAAAGTCGAAGGCATATACAAAAACCAGACGGCCGTCGATCTTTCCATATCCGGAAATAACGCCGTCGCCCTCGAAACGTTTCTGCTCCATTCCGAAGTCTGTGCAGCGATGCACCACGTGCTTATCGAGTTCCACAAACGTCCCTCTGTCCGTCAATGCCTCTATACGTTCTCTTGCTGTGAGTTTTTCCATACCTTCTTTATTTCAGTTCCAACTTTACGAGCGGCTGGTTCACGCTCACACTGTCACCCTCTTTCACCATCACCTGCTTCACGACGCAGTCGCCGCTCACTTTGCTGTTTGACTGCATTTTCATTGCTTCCATCGTGAGCAAAGTGTCTCCGTCGTGGAGTACATCACCGGGCTTCACATATATGCTGACAATCTTGCACGGCATCGGAGCCGTCACCAAATCTGCCTGTTCGGCAGCCGTTGCAGCGCTGCGACGCATCTTCATGTATTTCGCCTGCGAATCCAGCATATCAATATTGTATGTGGAATAGTTGAGACTCACACGGTAGTGCTTGTCACCACTCTCCCGGATAAGTTTTGCATTATAGGAGTTGCCGTCATGAATGAGCGAACAGGTGCCGTTCTGCAGCATTGCCACATCCACATTGTAAACCTTGCCGTCAATGTCCACTTTCACCTTGTTGCCCTCCTTGCTCAGGAGAGTCACCTCCATTATCTTGTTTCCTATCTGTATTTCCATCCGTACGTCATTTTACTTTTTCCTAAACTCTCAGCACACCTTTCTGGAGTCCGAATGCACGCCAACGGCTCAGCGCAGTGTCTTCCTTCACAACGGATGCGGGCGAATTCTCTTCCAGATTCATCAAATAGTCCATATAAGCTGCAATGACAGCCATCGGTTCGGCATCCGTGCGGAACGACGGACGGGGAGCCAGCCGGTCCTGATTACGCTCGATAAAATAGGTATTGTAGTTGCCCAGTTTGAAGTCGGGCACATCAATGATACGTCTCAGATAACGTATATTGGTGGTAAGTCCGGTTATTTTGTATTCGTAGAGCACACGACGCATACGCTCTATAGCGTAGGCACGCGTGGTGGCCCAGACGATGAGTTTACCTATCATAGGGTCGTAGTGCACAGGAATCTCGTAGCCCTCATAGACGTATGAGTCGATACGCGCTCCAATACCGTGGGGCTCCGTGAGTTGCTGTATCACACCCGGAGAAGGCATAAAACCGTGCTCCGTATCTTCCGCACAAATGCGGCATTCTATGGCATGACCGCGCTGGTGCAAGTCCTCCTGACGGTATCTAAGTTTCTGTCCGTCGGCAATGAGTATCTGCTCCTTCACCAGATCCAGCCCGACAACCTCCTCCGTGATGGGATGCTCCACTTGCAGACGCGTGTTCATTTCCAAAAAATAGAATTTGTGGTATTTGTCCACAAGGAACTCTATCGTGCCGGCCCCCTCGTACCCTACAGCACGCGCTGCGGCTACAGCCTTTGCACCCATTTCCATACGCAGATTGTAGTCAATGAATGGCGACGGACTCTCCTCCACTATCTTTTGATGACGGCGTTGCACTGAGCATTCGCGGTCGAACAGATGAACGACATTGCCGTATTTATCACCAAGCACCTGAAACTCAATGTGGTGAGGTTCTTCCACGAATTTCTCTATATACACGGTATCGTCACCGAATCCAGCCAATGCTTCGCTGCGTGCCGCGTTATACATCTCAACAACATCCTCTTCGCGCGTTACAAGGCGCATTCCCTTGCCACCGCCGCCCATACTGGCTTTCAGCATCACAGGGAAACCCACCTTCTTCGCCACTTTCACAGCCTCTTCTGCCGATTTGAGCGGTTCTTCCGTGCCGGGCACCACTGGCACGCCGGCCTCCATCATCTTGCGACGGGCACTGATCTTGTCGCCCATTTCTTCCATCGTCTCGGGACGGGGACCGATGAAGATGAAGCCCTCCTTCACACATCTGCGGGCAAACTCCGCATTCTCCGAGAGGAAACCGTAACCGGGATGAATGGCATCCACATTGTGTTTGTGGGCAGCCTTAATGATATGGTCAATATTCAGGTAACTGTCGCTGGCCGCAGCCCCTCCGATACACTCAGCCTCGTTGGCAAAGAGCACGTGGCGCGACAATCTGTCTGCTGTGCTGTATACCGCCACCGACCGTATACCCATCTCATAGCAACTTCGCATCACACGAAGGGCTATCTCTCCACGGTTGGCTATCAGAATCTTCTTTATCATACTTGTCTGAAATTATGCGCACAAAGAATGCATGCAACCTCCAAAGGTGCATTGTGCAACGCAACATGGGACTGTGTATCCCAAAATCCTTTCTTTCCTTTCATTCTTCAGCACCCGTATCCGCGCGGGTCGTCAGTTTTTCTTTCTGCTTCACGGCAGGTTTTCTGGCTCGTCCCCCACTTGCGCGCCTTCCCGAAGCCGAAGCCTCAGTGGCTTGTGTTGCGCAGTGAAAACGGGACTTACAGCTGCGGGACAGCTCGGGACTTTCACCCGATTCCCTATTATCGCCATCGCTGGCGCACCGTAAATCTGGGCACAAAAGTACGGAAAAGTTCTCTCATACGTATCATTTTCCTGTCTTTTTTTCGCTTAACAGCATCTTTTTTCCATTAACCGCACCAACATGCCACATTTCATCTTCAACATTAAAATAAAGCGGCTTTTCGCAAAAAGTCACAAAAAAAGTTTGTTGTTTGAAGAAAAATCTCTATATTTGCGGCAGAAATATATATTAAAAACACTAATAATTAAATCTATACCGACTATGTTTGGACTCAGACTACAGGAAATCATTATCATCGCTCTGGTGGTGTTGCTGCTCTTTGGAGGAAAGAAAATCCCAGAACTGATGAAGGGCCTCGGACGGGGTGTGAAGAGTTTCAAGGACGGACTCAACGAGGTTAACGCACCGGAAACCACGGAGGCACCCGAGAAGAAAAAAGAAGACGAGAAGCAAGCGTGACCTTTTGGGATCATCTTGACGAACTGCGAGGCGTCATCCTTCGTGTGCTGCTGGCAACGACAGTGCTTTCCGTTGCAGCATTCTTCATGAAAGACGAACTGTTTGCCGTGCTGCTGGCACCGACGCATGCCGACTTCGTGACCTACCGGCTCATCGGAGCTGACGGGCACTTTACCCTCAAACTGGTGAACACAGGATTGACGGAGCAGTTCATGGTGCACATGCGCACAGCACTCTATGCCGGTCTGCTCTGCGCCTCACCATATGCACTCTACGCCATATTCAGCTTCGTGTCGCCCGGACTCTACGAGAGAGAGAAGCGTGTGGGCGTGCGACTGGTGGGCAGCGCATACGTCATGTTCGTCACAGGTACGCTTATCAACTACTTCATCGTATTTCCACTCGCTGTGCGCTTTCTGGGTACATATCAGGTAAGTCCGGAAGTGGGAAATATGCTCACGCTGCACTCCTACATCGACACGCTGCTGGGGCTCGGACTGGTGATGGGACTCGTGTTCGAACTGCCCGTCGTCTGCTGGCTGCTGGCCCGCGCAGGAATCCTCACGGGCGATATGATGGCAAGTTATCGCCGCCATGCCTTCGTAGGCATACTCATCGCGGCTGCCGTAATCACTCCCACGGGAGATCCGTTCTCGCTCTTCGCCGTCACACTGCCCGTCTATCTTCTCTACGAAATAAGTATATTCATCACTAAACACACCCAATCTCATGCTTAAAAGAATCAGACAACTCTTTGCGGCTCTCTTCTTTACGGGTATCACGCTGCTGCTACTCGATGTCTCGGGCCGTCTGCACCACTACCTGAGTTGGATGCCGAAAGTGCAGCTTCTGCCGGCGCTTCTCGCTGTAAACATCGCCGTAGTGGCTGCAATCATCGTACTTACCCTCCTGTTGGGTCGTATCTACTGCTCCGTCATCTGCCCTCTGGGTGTGATGCAGGACCTCTTTGCCCGACTGGGACGTCGTGCAAAACGCAACCGCTACAGTTATTCAAAGGCCATATGGGGACTGCGAATAATCGTACTCGTCGTCTTCACCGTGCTGACAGTGGCGGGAATCACAGGAATTGCCGCACTCATCGCTCCTTACAGCACCTACGGACGCATCGCCA
>JAGDCM010000024.1 GCA_017958545.1 Bacteroidaceae bacterium
CCTGTCCATCAGTTTCGACGGCAGCCCCACTGGAGTGGATGAAGTGAAGAGTGAAGAGTTAAGAGTGAAGAGTGAAGAATCTGTTTACAACCTTCAGGGCGTGCGCATCGACCCGTCTGCCATGCGCAGGGGCACTTTGTATATCGTGAACGGGAAGAAATTCATCAGATAAAAAGATACGGCCATGAAAAAGAAAACATATATCGTCCCTGCCTGCACCGTCTATGATGTCTCTCCTGCAGATATGCTGCTCAATCCCGGCTCGTCTCCGTATCCCGATCCGGACCCGGATTTATATTATGACGAAGATGAGGTAACAGGAGACAGCTTCTGAACCGTAAACGAAAAAGGGACACAAAAATATTGTGTGCCTACTAAAAAAAGGTGTGCCAAACAGAATGACACACCCTTCTTTATATATAATAATGTAAAAGAGGCTTAGCAGAGAGCCTCTGTGTCGAGGGCAATCATGAGTTCCTCGTCGGTGGGGATGCAGCAGACGGTCACCTTGGAGTCGTCGGCAGAGAGGACGGCCTCCGTGGCGCGGCAGGAGCGGTTCTTGGCAATGTCCATCTTGACACCCATGAACTCCAGACCGCTGGTGGCACCTTCGCGCACCTCCCACTGGTTCTCACCAGCACCGCCGGTGAAGAGGATGATGTCCACACCGCCCATCGCAGCTGCGTACTGACCGATGTATTTCTTGATGCGGTAGCAGTACATCTCCTTGGCCAGGCGGGCCTTGTCGTTGCCGGCAGCAATACCTGCGAGGATGTCGCGGAAGTCGGAGGAGAGTTCGCTCACACCGGCCAGTCCCGACTGCTTGTTGAGCAGGTTGGAGAGGCCCTTCGTGTCGAGGCCGAGCTTGTCCATGAGGAATGTCACGGCACCGGCGTCGATGTCGCCCGAGCGCGTACCCATGATGAGGCCTTCCAGGGGAGTGAGACCCATGGAGGTGTCCACACACTTGCCGTCCTTCACGGCAGCGATGGAGGCACCGTTGCCGATGTGGCAGGTGATGATCTTCTTACCTTCGGGCTTCACACCGAGGAACTCGCACACGCGCTGCGATACGTAGCGGTGGCTGGTGCCGTGGAAACCGTAGCGGCGCACACCGTAGTCCTTATAGAGGTTGTAGGGCAGGGCATACATGAATGCGTAGTCGGGCATCGTCTGATGGAAGGCTGTGTCGAACACGCCCACCTGGGGAATCTCGGGCAGCAGTGCTGTGACGGCATCCACGCCCTTGATGTTGGCGGGATTGTGGAGGGGAGCCAGGTCGTTGCACTTGGCGAAGTCGGCCATCACCTGGGGAGTGAGGCGTACGGACTTGTTGAACTTCTCACCGCCGTGCACCATACGATGGCCGACGGCACCGAGTTCGTGGAGGTCCTTGAGCACGGCGTACTCACCCTGGGTGAGTACCTCGAATATCCACTGCACGCCGGCAGTGTGCTCGGCGATGGGACGCTCCATCTTGTGCTTCTCGCCATTGAGTTTGACGGTGATGAATGAATCGGGCAGACCGATTTTCTCAATGCCACCGGAAGTGATGACACTCTTGTCCTCCATATTGTAGAGGGCATATTTGATGCTACTGCTTCCGCAGTTCAAAACCAAAATTTTCATATCATTCAAATTTTAAGTGAAGAGTGAAGAACGAAGAGTGAAGAATCTAAGTTACCATTCATCTCTTGACGCTGCTCTTCTTTAATTATTCTTAGGAGTTAACGACTACTTGTTGATTTCTCTTTGACGTTTTGAGAGATGATATAAGAATGGAGAGAATCTCGTTGCAATCATCGTCCATACTCTGAAATTGCTTTTGGGTGATCGCACCGCCCTCCATCAGGTTTTGGAGCCATTTGCGTGTCTCGTTGGCCTCCTTTGCTGCAATATGTAGCTTTGTGATAAAGTCTGCACGACTCTGCGCAAACTGAGCCTCACCGATGTTGGCGGCAATAGACGTGCCCGAACGCAGAACCTGATTATAGAGAGGAGACAAAGTTCGGTCTGCGCTATTATGCAGGTAGCGTACCATTTTGACCACGCGGACGGAAAAGGCATCGCTCTTCACAGCAAGGACAGACTTGTCATTCTCGTACATTATTTTCGAAGGTTACTTTGATTCTTCACTCTTCACTCTTAGTTCTTCGCTCAATCAAGCGTCCTGTGCCTGGCACGATGTGATGGCAATCATCTTGTAGATGTCGTCCACGGAGCAACCTCTGGAGAGGTCGTTGACGGGACGTGCAATACCCTGAAGGATGGGACCGATGGCGTCGGCACCGCCGAGACGCTGTGTGAGCTTGTAGCCGATGTTGCCGCACTCGAGGTTGGGGAAGATGAGCACGTTGGCGTGACCTGCTATCTTGCTGCCGGGAGCCTTCTTCTCACCCACACCGGGTACGAGAGCTGCGTCGGCCTGCAGTTCGCCGTCCACATCGAGGTTGGGGTCGAGCTGCTTGGCAAGACGGGTGGCCTCAACGACTTTGTCCACCACTTCGTGCTTGGCGCTGCCCTTCGTGGAGAATGAGAGCATTGCCACCTTCGGATTGACGATACCGGCCACACTCTTGGCGGTCTGTGCCGTACAGACGGCAATCTGTGCCAGCTGGGAGGCGTCGGGCATGGGAGTTACGGCCACGTCACCGTAGACGAGGACACCGCCCTCACCGTACTGTGTGAGCTCCGAGATGATGAGCATGGCACCGCTCACGCAGGAGATACCGGGCGCGCACTTGATAATCTGCAGGGCGGGACGCAAGGTGTCGCCCGTGGTGGAGAGAGCACCTGAAATCTGACCGTCGGCATCGCCGCTCTTGATGATGAGGCAACCGAAATAGAGGGGATCGAGCACCTGCTTGCGGGCCAGTTCGAGAGTCATACCCTTCTTCTGGCGGAGCTGGAACAGCAGCTGGGCGTATTCCTCAGTCTTCTCGCTGGTGGCGGGGTCGATGATGGTGGCCTTGTCAAGATGGGTGAGACCGAGTTTCTGACCCAGTGCCATGATGTCGGCCTTGGGGCCGATGAGAATGATGTCGGCAAGGTCGTCGGCAAGCGCCATATCGGCAGCCGTGAGAGTGCGCTCCTCGAGGCTCTCGGGGAGAACGATGCGCTGCTTGTTGGACTTGGCGCGCTGAATGATTTGTTGCATTAATGCACTCATAGTGAAAATGTTTTTATGTGTTATTTATTTATGTTTTCGTTTCCGTTATGGTTTTCGTTATCGTTATCGTTATCGTTTATATCTTACCTCTCATGAGAATGCGCTCAAGTTCTTCGGCTGAGACGCGGGCCTTGAAATCGTTGTCGTATGCCACGGAGATGCGTCCTGTCTCCTCGCTGACCACAATGGCAAGGGCGTCGGTCTCCTTGGAGAGTCCCTTCGCGGCGCGGTGGCGCAGTCCGAAGTCCTTGGGGATGTCGAGGTCGTGCGACACGGGCAGAATACACGAGGCTGCAACAAGACGGTCGCCGTTGATGATGAGGGCACCGTCGTGGAGGGGGGAGTTCTTGAAGAAGATATTCTCGATGAGGCGCTGCGAGACGAGAGCGTCGATGCGCTCGCCGGTGCGTACGAAATCACCGAGGGGAAGGTCGTTCTGCATCACAATGAGGGCACCCACTTTCTGCTTCGCCATATTGAGGCACGCCAGGACGATGGGCGACACCTGTGCACGGCTGTGACGGAAATCCTCACCGTTTTCTATATCCTTCTTCGGACGGAAGAAATTGATGATGCGGTTGGCCCGCTCGTGTGTGCCGAGGCTGAAGAAAAAATGACGTATCTCCTCCTGAAAGAGCACGATGATGGCGATGACACCCACGCTGACGAGCTGGTCGAGAATGCTGCCCAAGAGCTTCATCTCCACCACCTTGGAAATGATAATCCAGAAACTGATGAAGACGAGAAGGCCGTAGAAGATGTTCACGGAGCGCGACTGCTTCATGAGTTTGTAGCAGGAGAAGAGTATCACTGCCACAAGGAATATGTCGAGAAGGTCTTTTATGTCAAATTCGAACATAGTCTGATGCATTGTGCCGCTTCACGGACATCGTGGACGCGGAGGATGGAAGCTCCTTTGAGGAGAGCTATTGTGTTGAGGCAGATGGTGCCGGTGAGGGCGTCTTCTGTGGAGACACCGAGTGTGTTCTTTATCATGCTCTTGCGAGACACTCCAACCAAGACGGGGCAGGAGAGTTCGTCCACAAGGGCCGAGAGGCGGGAGAGCATCTGGAAATCCTTTTCCGTGGAACCGGCAAAGCCGAAACCGGGATCGAGAATCACATCTGCCACACCGCGCTCGTGGAGCATCTCAAGAGATTCGCCCATGAGACGGAAATCCGGCTGGGTGAGTATGTATGGAACGTGGAGCGAACTGACGACATCTGTCATCTCGGGACAACCGCCGGAGATATCGTTGATGATGTCGGCACCGTAGTCTTCAATCACCTTGCGTGCCACTTCCGGACGGAATGTGTCGACGGAAATGATGGCTTCCGGCCAGATACCCCGTACGAGGGGAAGACTCCAGGAGAGACGCTCGAATTCCTCCTCAACGCTGGCGGGCTGGGAACCGGGTCGGGTGCTCACTGCACCGATGTCAATCATCGTGGCTCCCTCGTCGCGTATCTGTTGCACACGACTGGTGAATGAGGCCTCGTCCGTGATGCGGGAACCCGCAAAAAAGGAGTCGGGCGTCACATTCAATATTCCCATCACTTGGGGGTGGGATATATCGTGGAGCTTGCCTTTGATGTTAAGATAACAACTCATTCGTGTGCAAAAATAACAAAAAAATAGTTAGCAGACAAATGTAATGTGTTATTTATTTAGTCTTTTTTGTCAATTTTTCCAAAGAAGACGATTTTTTATCGGTAGTTTTGACGGTTGACAGGGAAGGATTCGGTACCTTTGTACGCGATGTGTATAGAAAAACTATACGAAATATACCTAAATCACCCGAAAGTGACCACTGACACGCGAAAATGCGAGTCCGGGAGTCTGTTCTTTGCTTTGAAGGGAGAACGCTTCGACGGTAATACTTATGCCTCCGCCGCATTGGAGCAGGGATGCGCAGCCGTGGTGGTGGACAACAAGGATGTAGTGGTGGAGGGCGATGAGCGCTACGTTCTGGTGGACGACGTGCTGACAACATTGCAGCAACTCGCCGCATACCACAGACAGCAGTTGACGATACCCGTGATTCAGGTGACAGGCACCAACGGTAAGACCACCACGAAGGAACTGATTGCAGCTGTGCTCGGCAGAAAATACAAGGTGCGCTACACTCAGGGTAATCTCAACAATCATATCGGAGTGCCTCTGACGCTGCTGTCCATCACGAAGGATGACGAGATTGCCGTGGTGGAAACCGGTGCGAACCATCCCGGGGAGATAGCTTTCCTGTGCGGCATGGTGAAGGCCGACTGCGGACTGATAACGAACGTGGGACGGGCACATCTGGAGGGTTTCGGTTCCTTTGAAGGCGTGAAGAAGACGAAGGGCGAGCTCTACGACAACCTCGCGGCAAGAGGGAAATTCGCTTTCCTCAACGGAGAGGATGCTGACCTCAGCGAAATGGCCGAACAGAGGGGGCTGAAGACCGAGGCGTATGTGGACGGTGAGGTGAAGGAGTGCAATCCTTTCGTGGCCTGTGTGCTGAATGGGAGGGACGTGCAGACGCATTTGATAGGAGCCTACAATATAGCAAATGTGAGAGCAGCGGCAACGGTGGGACTGCATTTCGGAGTGATGATGGACGATATCGTGGCTGCAATGGAGGAATACGAACCCAATCTCGGCCGTTCGCAGTACGTTGATACCGGCAGAAACCGTCTCATCGTGGATGCCTACAATGCAAATCCCACGAGTATGGTGGCTGCGCTGGATAATTTCAACGAGATAAAGGCCGACGGCAAGATGGTGATACTCGGTGCCATGGGTGAGCTGGGAGAGGGCAGTGCCGCATTGCACAGAGAGGTGCTGGGGCACATCACGTGCGAAGCGTGGCTCGTGGGCAAAGAGTGGCCGGAAGACGCACAGGCCAGAAGGTTCGCTTCTGTGGAGGAGGTGATTGACGCTTTGAAGGTGACACCCGTAGATAATAAAACCGTTCTCGTAAAGGGCAGTCACAGCACGAAGTTGTATCAACTGCCACAATATCTGTAGAATAACAAAAATTAAAAAAGAATATCATGAGAAAAATTTGCCTTTTTTTATTGATGCTGACCCTGGCTGTGGGTGTTAATGCACAGCGCAAGACTGATGTGCTGGATCGTGGCTTGGTGGCCATGAAGGTGTCTTCTGGAGTGTATCTGAGTTGGCGCATCCCCGCAGAAGAGTATTATGACGTAACCTACAACGTCTATAGAAACGGCACACCTATTGCAGAAGGGTTGACCGTATCCAACTTCACGGATCCTGTTGGTACGAAGACGAATACCTATAGCGTGGCTCCTGTCGTGCGCGGCGTAGTGAAAGATCGCTGTGTGGATGTAAGTGTGTGGTCGAGCAGTTACAAGGAAATACCTCTCACGCACGCAGATATTAGAAGTACGCTCGTTCCCAACGATGCTTGCTGTGCCGATGTGGACGGTGACGGAGAACTGGAAATCATCATGAAATTTGACAACCTGAGCGAGATGGAGCAGGCGTATCCCAAATACGGTCCGACCGTAGGCGGCGTGGTGACGCATGAATACACCATCTTCGAGGTGCTGAAACAGAACGGCCAGCGTCTGTGGTGGCTCAACTGCGGTCCGAATATGGGCGACTTCCAGAACAACGAGCAGAATATGGTGGCTTTTGACTGGGACCAGGATGGCAAGGCCGAATGTGTGATGCGTGCTGCTAGCGGTACCGTAGTGCACTACGCCAACGGTAACACCTATGTCGTGGGCAATGCCAATACCAACGTGCGTGCTGCCACCGGCGGCGGCGTGAACTGGTTCGTCACCACGACGGAGGAGTATCTGCTCTACATGAACGGTGAGACGGGTGAGGTGTATGACTGCATCCCCTATCCTTTGGCATTGCTGGAGAGCGGCGAGACCGACATGAACAAAGCCTGGGGAGACGGTAGCGGTCACCGTGCTTCGAAGCATTTCTTCGGAGCTCCTTATTTGGATGGCCGTAAGCCCAGCATATTCATTGCACGAGGTATCTACACACGCCATAAGATGGCAGCTCTGGATGTGAATCCTACGACCCACAAACTGTCCGTTCGCTGGAAGTGGTACAACAACTCCAACGGTCCATGGAAGGGACAGGGTTACCATAATTTCGGTATTGCTGATGTGGACTGGGACGGCAGAGATGAGATTGTATACGGTTCAATGGTGATTGACGACAACGGTAATGGTCTTTCCACTACTGGACTCGGACATGGTGACTCGCAGCACTGCAGCGACTTCAATCCCTATATCCACGGACAGGAAATCTACGCCTGTCTTGAGGATAATCCCGGCAATAACTACCGCGATGCCACAACGAGTAAACTCTATCACCGCTACATTGCCGGCACGGACGACGGTCGAGCTATGGCCGGAAACTTTACCAACGATTTCCCCGGTGGACTGGGATGCTCGGCCCGAGAAGGTGCCGTCAGCACCATTGTCAATGAAGCTGTCGCCGGACTGGGTGCTACTGGTGTGAATACCAACTTCCGCATATACTGGGACGGAGATCTGTGCTCAGAGACTTTCAACTACCTGAACGGCAAGAATACCGAAGGCTGTGTGGCAAAATATGGCAGTTGGACTCCCATATATACGATGGCAGGCTCAATGACCAACAACGACACGAAGGGCACACCTTGCTATCAGGGCGATATCCTGGGTGACTGGCGTGAGGAAGTGATTATGCGCACAGCGAACAACAATATACGCATATATTCGACTCCGACTCCGACAGCCCACCGCATCACCTCGCTGTGGCACGACCATCAGTACCGCAACGCCATGGTGTGGCAGATGTGCGGATACAACCAGCCTCCCCACACGAGCTTCTATATCGGTGAGATGGAGGGCATCACCACACCTCAGCCACCACTCACCACTGTGGGACGTACGGAAGTGGCCAATGGCGGCACAATTTCGGCAGCATACAACGACAAACATGTCATTGTTTGTGAGACCAAAAATTCAAGTGTGAGCATTGCAGACGGTGTAAGCCCTTATATCCTGACCTTCAATGTACCTACATGGGTACAGGGCTCTGCTGCCAGTGAATGCACCACAAAGGAGACAAATATCAAGTACACGACATATACCTGTAATGTGACGGGAGGCGGACTGGCTGGTTCGACCCGTCTGGTGAAACAGGGTGATGGTATACTGAATCTGCCTGCAGCAGAATTTACCCATACGGGCGAGACAAGTCTCTGGGGCGGCGTGACGAACTTCAACGGTACGATGAAGAACTCCGACCTGGTGCTCCACCGCTTTGCCGAATTTAACGCAACAGGTGAGTTCAAGAACATCAGCGCAGAATACGCCTCTGTGATTCGTCCCGGCGGTTCTAACGCAAAGGGCACCATCGCCACGAACCACTACTCCATGGGCTTCGGCTCACGTCTGACGGTGGACCTTTTCTCCAATGACATCACGGCCGACCAAATCAACGCCAAGAGCCTGAGCATTGAGACGAAGAGTGACGCCGCTTGGATTGCTGCCGGCCCGCAGTACCTCAGCCCCGTAATCGAACTGGTGGGACATCTTAAGAGCGGTGCCTCTAAGATGGAAGCCGGAAAATATGTGATTGCCACCATCGAAGGCGAAGTGGAGGGTGATGTAAACTCCATTATCCTGGAAGGTCTTCCCACGGAGAAGAAACAGCTCTACGTTGAGGACGGCAAACTGATTCTGGAGATTTTGCCGATGCGTGATCCTGCAACGGTATACTGGACCGGTGTCAACGGCAACGCATGGGATCTCGACTACACGGAGAACTTCTATCTCGTGAACGGAGAAATCCAGGAACCGACAACCTTCGTTTCCGACGACGATGTTGTGTTTGACAACAATGCTACCCGGAAGGCTGTCGAACTGAATGCCAATTTGATGCCGGCATCTGTGACATTTAACAACTCTGCAACTTACACGTTAGGTGGCGAGGGAAGCATCGACGGAAGTGCCAAGTTCACAAAAGAAGGCAGCGGCACAGTGGTGGTGAGCAACATCAACACCTATACAGGCGGCACGTATCTGAAAGGCGGTACCACCCGTGTTACACAACTGGCCAACCAGTATAATGAGTATGGTAGCCTTGGTGCAAGAACAACAAATGCCAATCTCTTTACGATGGAGAACGGTGCTACACTTCAGACAACCTCGGCCGTAGAGACCAATTCTCCTATGAAGATGGTAGGTGATGAAGGCGGTGTGATAAACAATAGTGCTGAATTCCGTATGGAGGCAGCACTTTCCGGTACACAACTCACGAAGAAGGGTTCCGGTTGTCTGTTTATTCACGGCAACAGCACTCTCAGCCGTCTGATTGTCACGGCTGGCTCTGTGGCAGAAACAGTTCGACCTGCCACTACCGTAGAGCTTCAGGGCGGTATACTGTATGACGATGCCCAGAATACGGTGCATCCCATTTACGTACCCGAAGGCAAGTCAGCCGCATGGCATCTGACTTATTCTTATTACACCGGCTACAACAACGCCCTCACTGGCAGCGGCACGCTGACCATTGTGCCAAGAAACTCCGTAAGCCGTGTGCGCATCGAGAGCGGATGGAATAGTTTTGAAGGCACCATTGTCCACAACACCAGCCTGTGGCTTCCCTTGAGAGGTAATGTGACTGCACCTAAGATGACGCTGCAGCTGGCTGCAGGCAGTGCTGCCGCCAGTTCGCCTGGTTACACATACTCCATAGGTGCTGTGACAGGTAGCGGTTCGCTCACCAATTCGGCATGCGACTTCAACAGCAGTGCACAGGTGAGTGGCAATGTTACATGGAATATAGGTAACAGTCTTGATAAGGACTTCACGTTCTCTGGCAGTATCAACGACAACAGTGCGTCGAACTATTGTACATTCAACAAGGTGGGTTCCTGCACGATGACCTATAATGGTCCCGGTATGAATATCACTCATCCTGTGACAGTCAATGGCGGACTTATCCTGAACAACGAGACCGGAGCAAATCTGGGTACAGGCAAGCTGACCCTTGCTTCAGGTTCTACGCTGACGAGTACGGCCAGCACTCTGAAGAACAGTACAATCCAGGCTAACAGCACCAGTAAAATGTATGTCACGAAGTGCAATTTCACAGGTACCACGATGACATTCTCAAGTGGCAGTGAGTTGAACTTATATAAGAATTCTAACGTAAAGGATCGCGGTGTGCTGGATGCTGGCAGTGCCAACATCACAATTAATAACGGTGCGAAGATTTCCGCCTATCTCAAGAACAACACCTTGGCAAGTAGCATTACCACGACGGGTAAAGTGACTATCAACGGTAATATCACTATTGAATACAACTCAAACAGCAGAACCGGCGTGACCCCCAAACAAATGCCCAGTTGGAAGATTGTGGATGCAAGTAATATCGTACTCGGTAGCACAGTAACGTGGACATTTGCAGAGTTACCTGAAGGGTACGTATGGGATACGAGTAACTTTGCAACGGATGGTACGGTAAGTATTATTGCCGATCCGACTGGTGTTAATGAACTCAAGGCTGTTCAACTGGGTAGCAACGAACTCACGGAAGCTCACACTCTCAGCGGTGCATACGTAGGTCGTCCCACCAAACCCGGTATCTATGTTCAGAAAGGACAAAAATACATTGTAGAGTGACAACAGAAGAAAGAGTACAAAAGGCCGTAGCCAACTTCAAAGCAGGATACAACTGCTCGCAAAGTGTGGCTATGGCCTTTGCCGACCTTTATGGTATCAGCGAAGAGCAGATGTCGTGGATAGCTGCATCTTTCGGTGCGGGTATAGGACGTATGAGAGAAACGTGCGGTGCTGCTTGTGGTATATTCCTGCTTTGTGGCTTGGAAACGAGGCCGGATGGGATGACATATCCGAATAATGAACTGAAGCGTCTCAACTACGAGGCTGTACAACTTCTCGCAAACCGATTCAAGGAAGAAAACGGAAGTCTTTTGTGCAGAGAACTGTTGGGATTGAACAAACTCAGAGCTGAGGGTAAGATGCTGGAATCGATGGTGGGTTCCATTCCCGAGACGCGCACGGATGAGTATTATAGTAAACGCCCCTGTGTGCGCATGGTAGAATGTGCGGCGCGCATATATGGAAAGTATCTTGAAGAAAAACACGTATAGTCTTCTGGCTATCGATTTGGACGGTACGCTGGTGAACTCCGACAAAGTCATCACGCCCCGTACTTTGAAAGCCTTGGAGGAGGTTCAGCAAAAAGGCGTGCAGATAGTGATATCCACGGGACGGCCGGTGGAGGGGGCGATGCACATTGCGGAGCAGTTGGAGTTGACGCAAAGAGGTGGATTCCTTGTCAGCTACAACGGTGCTCTCGTGCACGACTGTTTGACAGGGGAAGAGATATTCTCATGTCCTGTGCCTGACAGATACATTCCGTTTCTTCTGCAAAGAGCCTTGGAGAACGACTGTGCTTTTGTCGTGTATCAAGGTGATGTGGTGTTGACAACAGATGCGTCGAGTGAATATGTCCAGTATTCGGGTCGTAACAATCACCTTCCTGTGCGCGAAGCCCGTGATTTTCTTAAGGAGGCTGTACCTCCGTTTTACAAGGGACTTATCGTAGGAGAGCCCTCGCAGATGCCATCGTTGCGCGACAGACTGACAAAAGAGATGCATGGCGGTTTGGATTTCTGTCTGTCCGAACCGTTCTTTCTGGAATGTGTGGCTCCCGGAGTGAGTAAGATGGGAGGTATAGAGGCGGTATTGAGGCGCACGGGAACACCAATAGAACAGGTGATAGCCATGGGAGATTCGGACAACGATGTGAGTATGATACAGAGGGCCGGTCTTGGCGTGGCAATGGGCAATGCACGCGAGAAAGCAAAACTTGCAGCGGATGTCGTCACGGCGTCTAATGAGGAAGACGGAGTGGCTGACATAATAGAAAAATACTTGTTATGAGGCGCGTTCTTTGCAGTTTGCTATTTGTGATGTGCGTTTTCTTTGCGCATACCGCAAATGTGGACTCTCTGTTGAACGTGATGAATCACAAGGAAAAAGTGCGTCTGGTGATTGGAGGCGGATGGGGGAGTCTGTTTAGTGGATTTAATATTCCGTTCTGTGGAAAGCAGCAAGTACCGGGAGCAGCAGGAGTGACTCATGCTATAAAGCGACTCGGAATCCCGTCTGTTGTGATGGCCGACGGCCCGGCAGGAGTGAGGATAAAGCCTCGCCAACATGGCAAGACTGCGTACGCAACGGCCTTTCCTGTGGGGTGTTGTCTGGCTTCCAGTTGGGATGTCGGTCTCATGGAGGAAGTGGGCGGTGCACTCGGAGAAGAGGCGGCAGCGTATGGTGTTGACATTCTTCTCTCACCTGGTATGAATATTATGCGTTCGCCGCTCTGCGGACGCAACTACGAGTATTATTCCGAGGACCCGCTGCTTACCGGAAAACTTGCGGCAGGTATGGTACGTGGGATTCAGGGCAAAGGAGTGGGAACGTCTGTCAAACACTTTGCTTGCAACAATCAAGAGACGGGTCGTATGCACAATGATTCCCAGGTAGATAGTCTCACGTTGTTCAATATATACTTTAGGCCGTTTGAGATTGTCATCCGCGAATCTAATCCTTGGACTGTGATGTCGTCCTACAACCTTCTCAACGGTGAGCGCACACAGGAGTCGCGATGGTTGCTGACGGATGTGCTGAGGAGACGGTGGCACTATGAGGGTACGGTTATTTCTGACTGGACATTCCGCCGTCACACCCGCAAGCAAATCGAGGCTGGTAACAATCTTATGATGCCTGGAGACGTCTTGCAGAGGATGGGTTTGAAGAATGCATTCAAGGAAAATGCCGGTGGAGAGAATATGCTCGACACCTGTGTGAAAAAGGTGTTGCAATTGGTGGAAAAAGTGCAGAAGGCCCGTGGGGAAAGAAGTACACGGGAGCCGCGTCTTGAGGAGCACGCGGTGTTGGCCCGGAGAGCGGCTGCGGAGAGTTTTGTTCTGTTGCGCAACGAGAGTAACACTCTTCCCTTTTCTCCGGATGTTCGCATAGCTCTTTTTGGTGCGTCGTCCTACGATATGGTGATAGGAGGCACGGGTAGCGGACATGTCAATGCGGCGTATAAGGTTAACCTCTCTGATGTTATCCGGAACAGTGTAGGCGAAAAACTTAAATCGGAGTACCGACGCTGGACAAAGGGGAATAAGCACAGGAATAAGGCTGCCGGCTTTGGTTTCATGCAGAAATATCTCGGTCGCGGAGCTCTCAAGGAAATGCCGTTGGAGCGTGAGTGGGTAAAGGAGGCTCTCGACAGTGCGGATATTGCCGTCGTTACCATAGGACGACAAGCAGGAGAGGGTAGAGACCGTAAGAGGAGCGACTTTTCGCTCACCGGCGAGGAGCGTGACATGTTGTGCGCGGTGTCCGACGAGGCTCACCTCAGAGGTAAGAAAATGGTAGTGGTGCTCAATGTCAGCGGTGTGATAGAGACGATGTCGTGGCGCTCGCTGGCAGATGCCGTGCTCCTTGTGTGGTGTCCTGGGCAGGAGGGCGGAAATGCTGTAATGGACGTGCTCACGGGAGCAGTGAATCCTTCGGGCAGACTGACGATGACATGGCCGATGCGTTTGGAGGACTTGCCCTCCACGCGTAATTTCGGGGACGAACGTGTGACTAGTTACGAAGAGCGCGACAGTGTGGGATACAGGGCTTATTTCGACTCGGATCGTATTCCGGCTTATGAATTCGGCTACGGACTCTCCTATACCACGTTTTCAGAGGAAACATTTCCTGACGGTAGTATTCTGGTTCGTAATACGGGGCGTGTGGCAGGCAGACACGTTGTTATGTGGATGAAGAACCGTTGCTTGTCTTCTTTCCGTAAGACCCGTCTGTTACAACCCGGCGAGGAGGAAGTGTTAAGGGAATAGCAGGCACGAATCTCCGTACGACAGGAAACGGAACCCGTGACAGAGGGCGTAGTCGTAGATGCTGTGCCAGTCGCCGCCGACAAAGGCGCTCACGAGCAGCAGCAGCGTGCTTTGCGGCTGGTGGAAATTCGTCACCATAATCTTCACTATGCGATATTCGTATCCGGGGGCGATTATAATCTGCGTGGAGGAATGCAACACATCAAGGCGATGTTTGTCAAGATATTGCAGCAACATCTCCAGTGCCTCTTTGCTGCTCACGGTGTATTCCCGGTCGTACGGGATCCACTGCGTCACATGAAGTTCTTCTGCATCACCGGTGTCTCGTCCCTGTTCCATCAGTTCGTGTGCTATAAGTCCCATGAAATAAAGACTCTCCAGAGTACGCACACTGGTCGTACCCACAGCGATGGCATGCCCTTCGTGAGCAATCAGTTTTTCCACGGTGGTGCGATTTACGGAGATGTGTTCCGTGTGCATATCGTGTCCTCCGATGTCTTCGCTCTTCACGGGGCGGAATGTTCCGGCTCCCACGTGCAGTGTCACCTCCTCGCGTTCTATGCCGTGAGAGGATATCTCTTCCAGCACCCGTTTCGTGAAGTGCAGTCCGGCAGTTGGAGCCGCCACGCTGCCTTTGATGCGTGAGTATACTGTCTGGTACGTTGTGAGGTCAGACTTCTCGGTTTTGCGATTCAGGTAAGGTGGAATTGGAAGTTCACCTACCTGTTCCAAAATCTCTGCCCATGTGAGTGAATTTTCCCATGAGAAGCGTATTCTTTCCGAGGTGCCCTCGTGTCCGAGTCGTTCTGCCCGCAGTATTCCGCCTTGTGGCAGAGTGAGTGTGAGTGTCCCTTCTTTCCATTTTTTGAGGTTGCCCACAAGACAGAGCCATTCGCACTCTCCCTTGCGTGCGAAGTTCTCCTGATACTCTTTCGGCAGAGCCGGTTCGAGGATGAATATCTCAATGAGCGCTCCTGTCTCCTTGTGGAAATACAGACGTGCCTGCACCACTTTCGTGTTGTTGAACACCATCAATGCTCCCTTTGGGAGATACCCCGGAAGGTTCCTGAAAACGTCCTCGCCGATGCTTCCGTGGCGGTACACCAGCAGTTTCGAACTGTCGCGCTCCGCGAGGGGGTATTTTGCGATACGTTCCTCTGGAAGAGGGTAGTTATAGTCCTTTATTTGTATGTGTCTCGGATCAGTCATATCGGATGTCCCATAAATACAGTCCCCAGGCCGGTACGCTTTCTCCTGCCTGACAACGGTCCTTGCGTTCTATCACCTGCCGGAACTCCTCCACGCTCATACGCCCGCGTCCCACTTCGATGAGTGTTCCTACGATGGCTCTCACCATGTTGCGCAGGAAACGGTTTGCCGTGATAGTGAAGCACCATGTTTCTGCATGACTTGCGGTGCAAAATCTCTCCTTTGTCCATCGTGCCTCTGTGATGTGGCAAAGATTGGTCTTCACATCGGTGTCCACTTTCGAGAAACTGGTGAAGTCCTCGTATTCCGTCATGGTCTTGGCGGCTTCGTTCATTCTGTCGAAGTCCAGCGGGAACGTCACCATCCACGAACGTTTTTCCAGAAAGGCGTCCTTGCCGGTGTGTATGTAGTAGTGGTAGGTGCGCTGTGTGGCGGAGAAGCGTGCGTGCATCTCGCCGTCCACCTCCCTTACGTCTTCCACCGCGATGTCGCGCGGCAGTATCTTATTGAGTTTGTAGACGAGTTGCCGTGTGTCCACCGGCTGTTCCGTGTCGAAGTGGGCCACCATCATTCGGGCGTGCACTCCGGCATCCGTGCGACCGGCTCCGGTCACGCTGATTTCCTCTCTCAACAGAGTTGTGAGAGCGTGTGCCAGCGTCTCCTGCACAGAAACACCGTTCGGCTGCACCTGCCAGCCGTGATACATGCTCCCGTCGTAACTCAAGGTGATGAAAAAACGCACAATTTTTCTTTTTGTGGTGCAAAAGTACGAAAAAAAGCAGACTCTTAAATTCTATTTCATAATTATTTCCTATTTTTGTAGAGAAAAACCTTAATTGATAATGAAAAAGATTCTCTTAATCTTCCTTTCTGCGGCATTTCTGGCAGTTTCGTGTGTTGCAAAGAAGGAGGCTCCCAAGACAGCTTATCTCTTCTGTTTCTTCTCCAACAACTCTCCCGAGGGTGAGCAGATTCGTTACGCTATTTCCGACGACGGATTCTCTTACAGGAGTTTGAACGACGGACAGCCAATAGTGCTCTCCGACACGATTGCTCTCACGAAGAGTGTGCGCGACCCTCATATCATTCGCGGTGTGGACGACAAGACGTTCTATATGGTGCTCACCGACATGCGCTCCTCTCTTGGATGGCAGTCCAACGACGGTCTCATCCTCATGAAGAGCACCGACCTGATAAACTGGGAGCACACCGCCATTGATTTTCCCACACGTTTCCCCGATTTGGAGGGTTTCGACCGTAAGAACCTGCACGCTGTGTGGGCTCCTCAGACCATCTGGGATCCGCAGGAGAAGAAGTACATGATATACTACAGCATCGGTCGTCACGACTGGGAGTATATCACCAACGACAGCGTCCTCGACAGGAAGACAGGTGAGAAGAAGCCCTTTTATCAGCCTTATTTCAAGATATTCTACAGCTACGCCAACGAGGACTTCACGGACATCACAGAACCAAAACTACTCTTCGATTTCGGTACGGCAGCTATTGACGGCGATATCGTTCGCGATGAAAAGAACGACCAGTACGTCCTATTCTTCAAGGACGAGGGCCGTAGCGTCGACAACAACGGTTTCAAGACCCGCCAGGGTGTCCTGCGTGCCACGTCGAAGAATCTCACCGGTCCCTACACCGTAGAGTGGAAGCATCTCAACAAGCCCGACCAGTTCCCCGTAGAGGGTTCCAGTGTGTTCCCCCTCATCGGCGGCGAGAAATGGATTCTCATGTACGACTGCTATGCCGACGGTTATTATCAGTTCTGCGAATCCACCGATTTGAAGAATTTCACTTTTGTACACAATACAGCCACAAAGGGTAATTTCACTCCCCGGCACGGTTCCGTAATCCCTATCACGGCAGAGGAACGTGAACGTCTGGAAAAAACTTTTGGATATTAGTCTTATGAAAAACAGATTCTTGGCAGCTTTGCTTCTGTTATCGGCGCTGCCCCTTTTTGCCCAGCGCAACGGCCAGCAGAATCCTCCGAAGCCCTCTGTTGTCCGCAGTGGTCTGATGGGCGTTGAGAAGGTAGCCCGCGACTGGGTGCTCGTCGTCCCCGACAGCCTTTTGGGCAAGGACATGCTCACCACCACACGTTTCATATCCACTCCTCCTTCCACGGGTAAGTTCGGCGGAGAGCAGCTTCAGGAGCAGACCGTCTATTGGGAACTGAATCCCGACAGCATGCTTGTCCTGAGAGCCCGCATGACAGTCAATGTGGCCGACACCACGCAGCGCATCTCCCGTGCCGTGACCGTTGCCAACGAGAATCCCATCATCGGTATCTTCGAGGTGACGGAGCACAAGAACAAGGCCCGCAAGGTGAAGGTCAACCAGTTCTTCCTCGAGGACGCTCCCGCACTGGGTTTCACAGAGGCGGCCAAGCAGTATTTCTCCCTGGCAGGCAGCCATGGCGGTCTGTCCTACATCGAGGATATCAAGACCTTCCCCGGCAATGTGGAGGTGCAGATGGTGAAGACCTTCGTCACGCGCGGCAGCAACAATCCCTCCGCCGGGGCCACCGGACGTATGACTTTCCGTCTCAACGTCAGTTTCATCCTTCTTCCCGAGGTGCCTATGCTGCGCCGCTACTATGACCCCCGCGTGGGTTATTTCACCAACTCCTTCACGGAGTATTCCGACGACCAGCAGCGTGTCAAGGGCAAGGAGTTCATCTGTCGCTGGCGTCTCGAACCCAAGAGTGCAGAGGACTGGGACAAGATGGAGCAGGGCGAACTCATCGAACCCAAGAAGCCCATCGTCTACTATATAGACCCCGCCACTCCCAAACGCTGGCGTCCCTATCTCATTCAAGGTGTCAACGACTGGCAGAAGGCCTTCGAGAAGGCCGGTTGGAAGAATGCCATCCGTGCCGAGGAGTGGCCGGAGAGCGACTCCACGATGTCGATGGAGGATGCCCGCTACAGTGTCATCCGCTATCTGGCTTCCCCCATTGAGAACGCCTACGGACCTCATGTCAGCGACCCCCGCACGGGTGAGATACTCGAGAGCCACATCTGCTGGTATCACAATGTGATGTCTCTCGTTCACGACTGGTATATGGTGCAGGCTTCCAGCATCGATGAGGCTGCCCGTAAGATGCACTTCGACGATGCTCTCATGGGCGAACTCATCCGCTTCGTATCTTCCCACGAAGTGGGACACACCCTCGGCCTGCGTCACAATTTCGGTTCGTCGAGCACTGTGCCCGTCGACTCCCTGCGCAACAAGTCGTTTGTCATCCGCCACGGACACACGCCCTCTATCATGGACTACGCCCGCTTCAACTACGTGGCACAGCCCCAGGACGGTATCGGTCGCGACGGCATCTTCCCCCGCATCGGCGATTACGACATGTGGGCCATAGAGTGGGGCTACCGTCCGATGCGCTATGCCATCGACGAGGATCTGGACCACCAGCTGGAGGAGCCTCTTACCTATAAGGCGCAGCAGAATCCGCGTCTGTGGTGGGGCGACGGCGAGACATGGCAGGACGACCCGCGCCGTCAGACGGAAGATCTTGGCGACGATGCCGTGAAAGCCAGCGAATACGGTATCATGAATCTCAAGCGCGAACTGAAGAAGCTGCCCCAGTGGACTGACGAAACGATGGACTACTTCGGTGTCAACCTGCCTTTGATGTACAATCAGATATTAAACCAGTTCCTGCGCTACGTAGGTCATGTGTCCAACAATATCGGAGGCACCTACGAGACGTTCCGCACCTCCTATCAGGGTGGCACGCTCTATCAGCCCACGCCGCTGGAGCGTCAGAAGGCTGCCCTCGACTTCATCGACCGCCATTGCTTCCAGGAGCCTGTCTGGTTGCGCAGCGTACCTTATCTCCAGCAATTGACGGAGAACCCCGAGGAAGTCACCCTCGTCGTGGCCCGCATAGCAATGAGGCGTGTGATGTACCGTCTCTCCAGCGACCGTCTCAACCGTCTCTGGCCTCTCTCTGAGGTGATGGGCAAGGTCAGCGACCTCGTCATGAAGGAGGCTGTTTTGGGCACCCGTGTGTCGCGCTACCGCCGCGAGCTTCAGAACGGATTCGTACAGGCGCTCATCAGTAATTTCGAGGGCTCCGATGCCACCGACTCCGACCGTCCCGTCATCCTCATGACGCTGGAGACGCTGCGTAATCGTACGATGGGAGCTTCCCGCAAAGCAACCGACGCTACAACCAGAGCCCATTGGCTCAGCTTATACGATTTGATATCCAGAGCTCTTAAGATATAATTATATGAGAAAGTTGTTGTCATGTCTGCTGCTGTTGATGTGTCTGACAGTCAGTGCTCAACAGGAGGGCGGACGCAAGAAAGTTGCCGTTGTACTCAGCGGCGGCGGTGCCAAAGGTATGGCGCACATCGGCGTGCTCAAGGTGCTGGAGAAGGCCGGCATTCCCGTGGACATCATCACTGGTACGTCTATGGGTAGTATCATAGGTGGTCTCTACGCTATCGGATACAACGCCGAGGCGCTCGACTCGCTGGTGCTCAGGCAGAACTGGAGCTATGTCATCACCGACAAGGAAAATCTGCGCAACCAGAGTCTCGACGACCGCAGCAAGAGCAACACATACCTCTTCTCGACGGGTTTTGCTTTTGGCAAGCACGACAAGAACGCCGGCGGACTGGTGAAAGGTAAGAACCTGGCCGAACTGTTCCAGCGTGTCTGCATGGGCTACAACGACTCCCTCGACTTCAACAAAGACCTTTGCATACCCTTTGCCTGCGTGGCCACCAACATCGTGGACAACACCGAGGTGGACTTCCATAGCGGACGTCTCTGGCAGTGTATGCGTGCCTCAATGGCCATTCCCGCTGTGTTCTCGCCCGTGAGAATGGGCGACATGGTGCTGGTGGACGGCGGCCTGAAGAACAACTATCCCGCCGACATCGCCCGTGAGATGGGTGCCGAAGTCATCATCGGTGTCACCGTACAGGGCGATGCCAAGACCGCTGAAGACCTGACCGGTACGTTGAGCGTCATCGGACAGATTGTCGATGTGAACTGTAAGAACAAGGTAGAGGAGAACCTCGCCATCACCGACCTCCATATGAAGGTCGACGTGAGGGGCTACAGCACGGGCAGTTTCACCACGGAAGCCATTGATTCGCTCATCCGGCGCGGTGAGCGGGCCGGCAACGAAAACTGGGATGCCATCATCGCCCTGAAGAAAAAGATAGGCATCGACGACAGTTTCCGCCCCGTCATCCATCAGCCGCTGCGACCCAAGGTGCTCACGGAGAAGCAATACGTCAAGAGTTACGACTTCGGCAATCTGACGAAGCACGACGAGCATTTCCTGCGCCGCAAATTCAATTTGGACAAGAACGACAGCATCGACGCCACCACCGTGCAGCTCATCACGACGAGCCTGCGCATGGATCTTTTCTATCAGAGCGCCGAGTGTGACGTGATTCCCGAGAGCGACGGCGTGCGCGTACATCTTTCGGTGGGTAACCGCAAGTCGATGATGCTGCACATAGGTGCCCGCTACGACCAGGAGGAGCACGCCGCCCTGCAGTTGGGCATCACCGTGCCTCTGAGAACCTCCATTCCCGTGAACACCGAGCTCACCGTGCGTCTGGGCAAGCGTATCTTTGCGCGGGGAGAGTTCACGGTGCATCCCGCTTTCTTCACGCGCCCCAAACTCAGTTACACCTTCCGCCACTACGACGTGGACGTCTTTAAGAAGGGTGACCTCGATTACGACGTGCGCTACAACCAATCGCAGGCCGAATTCACGCCCTTCAACTTCGATCTGCGCAATTTCAACGTGCAGGTGGGGTTGCGCTGGGATTACGTGCACTATCTCGACAAGCTCGGTTCCGACCATGCCGTGCGTCTGACACTGCCCAACCAGCATTTCGTCAGCTATCGTGCCCGTGTGAACTACAACAGCGAAGACCATTGGTATTTCCCCGCGCATGGCGCACGCTTCAACGCGGAATACGCTTATGTCACCAACGATTTCACGCAACTCGACGTGCTTGACGACCTCGGCAACAAGGTGGGGAAGACCTCAGGTATGCACGAAGTGAGCGCCAACTGGCGTATGTCGTTCACCATCGGCAAGCGCTTCACTCTGCAGCCCATATTTTACGGCCGTCTGCTCTTCGGCGATGAGGTGCCCACCATCTTCGGCAACACCATTGGAGGCAGTTGGTTCGGTCACTACCTCGAGCAGCAGGTGCCGTTTGCCGGCATAGGTAATATGGAGTTCGTCAAGCAGCATTTTGTGGCCGCACAGTTGCAGGCTCAGGAGCGCATCGGCAAGAATCACTACATCCTTGTGCGCGCAGCCGTCGGTGCCCAGTCGGAAAAACTTGGGCAGATTTTCGACAACAAGGCTCTCATCGGAGGTCAGATAGCCTACTACTACAACACCATGTTCGGTCCTCTCGGTGCAGTCCTCGGCTACAGCAACCACACCAAGAAGGTGGACTTTTTCCTCAACCTCGGACACGTATTCTGATTCATGCATAAAAACTAACGTTGTAATATGAAAAAAACACTTACCGTCATATTGGTTCTCGCCGCCTCTCTCGCCGCTTCTGCGCAGCAGTACGAGGGTATGGAGGATGTGAACAAGGTTGTCGACCTCACACTCGACTCTCTCGACAAGGCTGCCACCGCGCGCCCCGTTGCGGGCAGCACACGCAAGGGCGACAATCCCGTTCTGTTTCTCGTGGGCAACAGTACGATGCGCACCGGCACTCTCGGCAACGGCGACAACGGTCAGTGGGGCTGGGGACGCTTCGCTCATGAGTATTTCGACGAGAACAAGATAACCGTTGAGAACCAGGCTCTCGGAGGCACTTCTTCCCGCACCTTCTACCGCCGTCTCTGGCCGGATGTGAAGAAGGGTATCAAAACCGGCGACTGGGTTGTCATCGAGCTTGGCCACAACGACAACGGTCCCTTCGATTCCGGACGTGCCCGCGCTACTATCAAGGGTATCTCCGCCACTGATTCTCTGAACGTTGTCATCAAGGAGACGGGCGAGAGCGAGACAGTCTACAGCTACGGTGAGTATCTCCGCCGTTTTGTTCGCGAGACACGTGCTCTGGGAGCGCATCCCATACTCATGTCGCTCACTCCCCGCCATGCCTACGAGGACGGTCAGCCGGGTCGTGTGGTGCGTGTCGACCAGACCTTCGGTCTCTGGGCAAAACAGATTGCTGAGGAGATGGACGTTCCCTTCGTCGACCTCAACGATATCTCCGCCCAGAAGTATGAAAAGATGTCGCCCTGGAAGTTCGGCTATCATTTCTATCTAGACAACATACACACATCAGCCTTCGGAGCGCGTCTCAACTGCCGCAGCGCTGTGGACGGACTCTTGGAATGCCCCCATCCCGAGGTGCAGCCTCTCAAGGAGATGATGACCAATATCGAACTGCCCACCACCGGTGTGAAGCGTGAGAAGCGCAAACCGGTGCTCTTCATCACGGGCGACTCCACGGTGAAGAACGAGGACCGCGATTCCACTAACGGTATGTGGGGCTGGGGCTCTCAGGCTGCCACAGTCTTCAACACCAAGAAGCTCACCGTCATCAATGTTGCACAGGCTGGCCGTTCCTGTCGCACCTATCTGCGCGAGGGCCGTTGGGACAAGGTGGTCAATGACCTCCAGCCGGGCGACTTCGTCACCATACAGTTCGGCCACAACGACATCGGCAGCGAGCTCTCCGGCGGCAAGGCACGCAACGAGATAAGCGGCACAGCCGACTCCTCGCATGTCTATCGCGTGCAGACCAAGGACGAGGTGCGCAACGAGGTGGTCTACACCTTCGGTTGGTATCTTCGCAAGATGATTGACGATGTGCGAGAGAAGGGTGCCACGCCCATACTCATTTCCCTCACACCGCGCAACGAATGGCCCGACGGTGTGCATATCGAGCGTCGCAACGATTCCTACGGTAAATGGTATCGCGAGGTGGTGGCTCTCACCGGTGTGGAGTTTGTCGACCTGCACAATATCACCGCCGACGTGATGGACGCTATGGGACGCGAGGAGGCCAAGAGCTGCTATATCAAGGACCACACCCACACATCGCTCCGCGGTGCGCAGATCAATGCCAAGAGTGTGGCGAAGGGTCTCAGGGATATCGGCTCTCCCTTGGCCAAATACCTCAGGAAATAATTTCGTGGGAGATTCTTCACTCTTCGTTCTTCACTCTTCACGTGCACACGCTGAGGACTTTATTTCTCCTGCATACTGGTGAGCGTCTGTGCCGGCAACGCGACCCTCTCTGGGGACGCTCCAGTGCTGTGCTGCTCTTGCGCTGGCTCCTGACGGCTGTCTATGCCGTCTCGCTTCTGACGCTTGTGCGCTCCCTCGCTGGAGATGTCTCCTCGGGACTCATCGCCCTGAAACCGTGGTCGGCAGTTCTCCTCTTTCTCATTCCCGACTTCTGGTTGCGCTTCCTTTTCCAGCAGTCGCCAGTGTTGCGTACCGGAGCCTGTGCTCTGATGTCTGTGCCCCGTTCTCTGCTGGTGCATCATTTCCTCTTGCAGTCCGTCTTTGCGCCCTACAATCTGTTCTGGCTCCTCTGCTTCTTCTGGCCGCTTGGTCTCCTGTGTGTGGTGCCAGTGCTTTCGTGGACGGGTCTTGCTCTGTGGATTGTGCTCTCAGCGTGCCTCGTTTCGTGCAGCGCGTTGTTCTATCAGATGATGCGTCTGCTCTCCGGGTGTCGTTTCCGGTGGGTGTTTGCCGTTGCGGGGGTTCATGTGGTGCTTCTCTTTGCCGCCGTGCTGTGGGGGGAGGGTTTCGACGCTGTGCCGGCGCTGCCTCTTTGGCTTGTTGCGGCGGCCTTCGCTGCGGTGGCAGTGGTGTACGCTATTGTCTTCCGGGTGCTGTACAATTTTAGGGAGGAACCGTCTTCCCGCCGTGAGCACAGTTCTGCGGAGTCTTTCCTTGCCCACATCCCGCTGCTCTCGCTGGAGTGGCTTCTGCGCTGGCGCAACAGACGTGTGCGCACCTCCCAGCTCTCCATCCTCTGTCTCATGGCTATGCTGTGTCTGGCGCAGTTTGGCGAAGCGGATGCCGACGGTGTGATGACATCGTTCACCTGCCTCTACTGCTTTGCCGTACCGGTTATGCTGATGCTTGTCGACGTGATGAGTCACGAGGGCAACTACGTGGAGGCTCTCCTGATGGAGCGGGGCAGTGTGGAGCGTCTCCTGCGGGCGAAATACCTCTTCAACGTCCTCTTCCTCCTGCTGCCGCTGCTGATGCTCATGCCGGCTGTGACGCAGGGTCGTGTGCACCTTCTTCAGTGCCTTGCCTATATGCTCTTCACTGCGGGTGTGATATTTCCCCTGCTTTTCCTCCGCGCTCCCTATAATGCCTCTGCCCGTGCTCTGCACCGTCAGCGTCGTGTGCGTGCCTCGCTCTCTTATGCGCACGGTTTCATAGCCACTCTCGTGCTCTCCCTTCCCATTGCCATGGAGCGCGGTGCCCGTTGGCTTCTGGGCGATGTGTGGGGTTGTGCTGCGCTGATGCTTCTTGGCGTTGCCGGTGTGGCATCCCACCGTCTGTGGCTCGGCTACGTTGCCCGCCGTTTCATGCTGCGCCGCCACGCCCTTGCGGAGGGCTTCCGTGCCACCCGCCAACTTTGAACCTCTTGAACTCTTTGAACCTGGAACTTGAAACTTGGAACCATGGATATCACAATCAGTAATCTCAGAAAGACCTACGGAACCGTCACCGCCGTCGATGTGCCTCACTTCACTGTTGAGGGCGGTCAGCTGCTCGGTCTGGTGGGCAACAACGGTGCCGGTAAGACCACGCTCTTCCGCCTCCTTCTCGACCTCGTCGCTGCCGATGCAGGCACTGTCTCCGTTGCGGGTATTGATGTCTCGCGCAGTGAGTCGTGGAAGGCCTTCACCGGTGCTTTCCTCGACGAGTCGTTCCTCATCGACTATCTCACGCCCTCCGAGTTCTTCCGCTTTCTCTGGCGTCTCTCCGGTGCTTCGGACGATTCGCTGGCGGCTGGCTTGACGATGTGTGCTCCTTTGCTGGAGGGCGTACCCGATGTCCTCATTCGCGAACTCTCTGCCGGCAACCGTCAGAAGGTGGGTCTTGCAGCGGCTTTCCTGCGCAGTCCCGAACTGGTGGTGCTCGACGAACCGTTCACCTTCCTCGACCCCTCCTCCCAGCATGTTCTCAAGACGTTCCTTTCCGACTATATCGCGCAGCATCCCGCAGCCATCATACTGCTCTCCTCGCACGACCTTCACCACGTCTCGGATGTGTCTTCCCGCATCGCACTGATGGAGCGGGGTAGTATTGTGCGCTCCTTCGATGCTTCTGAGGATGCTCTCAGTGCGCTGGAGTCGTATTTCGCAGCGAGATAGCACTGAGGATAAAAATTTTTGCTCTAAAATTTGGTCATTACAAAAAAATGTCCTACTTTTGCCGCCGCAATTTGAAAAACACAGCAGCAAATCATGCACGGATAACGACTTGAACCGACCCCTCACTGCCTGACCATGTGGGTCAGTCGCCTGCCTTTTAGGTGTGCGACACCGCATGAACTATGGTGTGAGCTCCGGCTCAAGCGTTCTTTGACTTTTTGTTGCAACAGCCTGTAATCCGTCCGGATTGTTATTAGAAAAAAACGAGAAAAAACATGCTTTTGTCTAGAGGCAAGGGTCAAGAGTCTAGTGTCAAGAGGACAGGAAAAATGTTTTTTAGGACCAAAGGTCCGGGGTTTTTGTTTAAAGACATTTTCCGTGCTTTCAGTGATATCTGTGTGAGATTAAATTTCAATAACCAATAACCAATCACCAATAACCAATAACCAATAAACTTTACAAGACTATGATAAATATTTCCATTCAATTTTCCACTCCTTCCGCCTATGCTTTTCGCATGAGCGATATCGACATCACCTTTAAGGCCGACCGCCGCTATCCCCTAAACCAGCCCTACAGTGTGCAGCTCTACGACGAGGACCTCACACTCATCGCCTGCGGAACCAGCAACCCGGGCGACAAGGACCAGCGCAAGGGACTCATGTTCCGCTTCCATCTGCGCTGCTCCTACACCGCGCTGGGTCAGTATGTGTGGCATCCGGGTCGCTATTTCCTTATCCTGCGCATCGGCGACGATATCACGCTGCGTTATGCTGTGCAGCTCACCGACGACGGTCTGTTCCACCTCTCCCGGCCTCGCCGCTGTTCCCGCCTGAGTCTCTGCGATGTGCTCGCCACGATGCGCGACAGCAATAAGGGCGGTTGCTGGGCGTTTCTCTCGTGGACTCCCGGACGTCGCCGTCTCAAGCGCTGGATTATTGAGCGTTGGAAACTCATTGCCGTCAACGAGGCGCGCCTTGCTGCCGGAGAGGCTCTGCTGCCCATGCCCGGCAAGATGCTCTTCGAGAACAATGACGTCGTGCCCAACCGTCGCTTCGAGGCTTTGATGACGAAGATTCTCTCCGGTATCGAGGGCGATATGGACGAGTCGATACTTCAGGGTTCGGCTCAGGAACTGGAGACGCTCATGCGCGACTGTCCTCCGCTGCGCCATGTCTGGCAGGGTGCGCTGTTTTTCCGCTTGGAGCCCTACACTCCTACGGATGCTCTCAGGATGTTCTTCTCTCAGTTGTACCGTCTGGACTTCAAGCTCGCTCCCGATGCTGTGGACAAGATTGCGCGTCTGCTCCTGAGTGCTGTGCAGGGTAGGGATGATGTGCGCTGGGGCGGTCGTGACATCAAGACATGTCTGCGTCGCCGTCTCATGCCGCATCGCAGTCCCGATGCTCCCGATGACGACCGCCTCGACTCCATCTCCAACTGGGGTCGCACCGTCACCGCCTCCGATGTCCCCGAGGATTTGTTCTCGGACCTCTGACCCCACAAAATATTCGATGTCGCATTTGTCACATTTCGAAAACAGTAAAGTGTAAACCTTATCAGGAAAACAACTGACAACCACCTCAGGAAAAGAGCAAAAAACTGTCAACCGAAATCAGGAAAAGACAAGTCTCATTCGTTTTTGCGACATTTACGACATTCGCGACATCAAAATTTTGCGCCCTCAACTATTTTTCGTATCTTTGCACGAAGAGAGCTATATAATACACATAAAACACGCAAAAACACACAATACAGCCATGAAATTGACGAAAACACTTATATGCACCGCCATGCTGACGGGAGGCATCGTGACAGCACACTGCAATGCGGCAGAGCCCCTGACCGAAGAAACGGAAAAAGTGACAACGCCCGGAGGACCGACGATGGGCTGGAGCTCGTGGAATACGTACGGCGTGAATATCAACGAGGAACTCATCAAGAGCCAGGCCGACGCAATGGTGGAGAAAGGACTCTTCGCCGCAGGATTCGACCACATCAACATAGACGACGGATTCTTCGGCGGACGCAACACCACAACGGGAGAACTGCTGATACACCCCACACGATTCCCCAACGGACTCAAACCCGTGGCCGACTATATACACAGCAAGGGACTGAAGGCCGGCATATACAGCGACGCGGGAGCCAACACCTGTGGCAACTACTACAACGGTGACGTGCTCAGCGTCAATGTGGGATTCTACAATTACGACCAGCGCGATGCCGACTACTACTTCAAGGAATGCGGCTTCGACTTCGTGAAGGTGGACTTCTGCGGCGGCGACGCCCCGCAGAACAC
Source organism: Bacteroidaceae bacterium (assembly GCA_017958545.1). GTDB lineage: Bacteria > Bacteroidota > Bacteroidia > Bacteroidales > Bacteroidaceae > Physcousia. The sequence continues at coordinate 27,979 of JAGDCM010000024.1, forward strand.
GCAGCGTCTGGCCCTCGACCCGCAGGAGCGCTACACTGCCATCTCGCAGGCCATCAAGAACACGGGACGCACAGATGTCAGGCTGAATGTATGCCGATGGGACTATCCCGGCACATGGGTGCACGATGTGGCCTTCTCGTGGCGCACCACACACGACATATATGACGGATGGGCATCCGTGAAAGGCATCCTGGCAGAGAATCTCTACATGAACGCCTATTGCTACGACGGACACTTCAACGACATGGACATGCTGGAGGTAGGACGCTCGATGACCTACGAGGAGGACAAAACACACTTCGGTATGTGGTGCATCATGAACTCGCCTCTGCTCATCGGATGCGACATGACGAACATTAAAACAATAACACTCAATCTGCTGAAGAACACCGAACTTATTGCACTCAATCAGGACCCATTGTATCAGCAGGCATACATCGTGGCGCTTGTCAACGACTGCAACATCCTGGTGAAGGACATCGAGACGCTCAACGGCAAGAAGCGTGCCTTTGCCGTCTACAACCCCAACGATGCAATGAAGAGCGTCACTGTAAAATTCAGCGACCTCTGTCTTGGCGGTAAGGTGAAGGTGCGCGACGTGTTCTCGCAAAGCAACAAAGGCGAATACAACACCAGTTTCCGCGTGAACGGCATCCCGGCTCACGGCACACGCATATATGTCGTGGAGGCGGAGGAACGTCTTGAGCGGACACGCTATGAAGCGGAGACGGCATACATCAGCGACTATCAGGAACTGAAGAACAACCAAACGGAGAAGACCGGTATCTACGAGTATGCCACATACTGCTCGGCAGGACTGAAGGCCGGGTGGCTTGGATGCAGCGAACAGAACGACCTGCTCTGGCGCGACGTATATTCCAAGGACGGAGGAGAATATACGATGACCATTGCCTACATCTCAGGAGCGGACCGCAAAATCACCGTCAGCGTGAACGGGCAGGAGGTGCAGACCCTGAACGTGAACTCCGGAGGATGGAATGTAGTGGCCACATCGGATCTCACGATAAACCTGAACGAGGGTCGCAACGTGATACGTCTCTCCAACGCCTCTGACTGGATGCCCGACATCGACTATATCGACCTGAAGCCCACAGAGCCCGCCGCCGTGGCCGAAATCCCCGCGAAAGGTAAGGCAGAGCGCAGCGGCGAGGTGTATGACCTGTCGGGACGCCGCGTGGCAAAGGACGCTAAAAAAGGTATCTATATCGCCAACGGACGGAAATACTATTAGGAATGATGAGTAGGCTACGCCTGTTTTTCCATATAGTCGCTTGTCTGCTGCTGTGCGTGTCAGTGGGTGCGCAGGAGAGCGGCCTGAAGATTCCTACAACCGTCCTTCTATTCCGGCTACAGGGTAAATGCGCAACGCATGGCCACCGCTCCGGCAGGCTGGGGCAGTGAGGTGGGCATGCAGATGGGCACAGCCTCTGAGAAAGGGCGCTGGATTCACATGCTCTACCGTCAGACGGGGGCGAAAGGTGAACTCTTCCTCGACGGTGTGCGCGTGCAGGTAAACTCCTCCATGCCCGTTTTCAGTGAGATATTCACCAATATCACCATCTACAACTGGGGCCGCACCGTCACCGCCTCCGATGTCCCCGAGGATTTGTTTTCGGACCTCTGACCCCACAAAATATTCGTGTCCCCGATGTCCCCGATGTCCATGATTTAACGTAAACATTTTTGTAGTGAAGAACTAAGAACTAAGAGTGAAGAATCCGATGATGATTCCAAGACTGGACCAGTAACTTAGATTCTTCGTTCTTCACTCTTCACTCTTAGTTCTCCAGATTCTTCACTCTTCACTCTTCACTTGGATTTCATGTTCGCCTATAAGGCGACATGAATCCACGAGCCCTCGTTAATGAGTTCCGTTGTTTTCACGTTGTCGCGCAGAAAGGCGTAATACCCGGGAACGAAGGGGATGTCGACTGCTCTGCCTTTGGTGTGGTATGAGTTCTTTGCGCCTCCTACGGCCTCGTTGAGTGCCTTGCAGCGGAAACCGGAGTTAATCCTTATCGGCTTGCCGAAATGTGCCCTGAGAGGTTCAAGCACCTTCTGGCAGAGCTTTTGGAGGTTGTTCACTTCTTCCGCAGTGATGCGGTTTTCGATGCCCTTCTTTGTCGCTGTATCGGAGCGGAGCATCTCTTCCAAAGTAAAGTGTTCTGTTAGTTGCATAGTGGTTAAAGTTATTTTTAATTTCACACTGAAATCACAGAAATCACAGAAAAACATTTTCCGAAAAATTCTTCTCAAAGGAAAATGTTTAAATCACGGCGAGAGCTTTGCTCTTCTTGTTGACAGACATTCTGGCGAGATCGAAAACAAGCTTTCATCGTCGCCACAAGTCTTTCACCAGCCATTTCATGGCATCGCCATAATCCAAACATCTCCCTTTTCGAAATCTGCTGGCTCGCTGTGATTAAATCGAAATACCTTTCATTCCAGCTAAGATTGCAATAGAAAGATACAAATGAAAGACGGTTTTTTAGTGAACGAAGTGAACGGGGTTTTTCCTTTGAGCGACAGGAACCATCGCAGGTGGTAGCAGCATTTGGGAGAAGGATGTCGGAAAGCTTGTTTTCCAGCAGACTTATCACTGATGGTGCTTTGCGCTCGAAAGAGCGTCTGTCGCGCAAAGGGGTTTTCTTTGTTTTTTTCTGTGGTTTCTGTGATACCCCCTTCATTTCCCCCGTTATCGGGGGACAGAAATGTGTGACTTTATAGATTTGAGGTTTACTTCATTAGTTCTTTGAGCTTATCG
>JAGDCM010000025.1 GCA_017958545.1 Bacteroidaceae bacterium
GCGCATGTGTCAGCCAATGAAATGTCGGAGGTCTTGTCGGTGACGCAGAGGACGATTGAGCGTGACCTAGCCGCAATGCAGAAAAAAATGGTTATTATCCGCGAGGGTAATGTTAAGTCTGGACGCTGGGTTGTTATAAAAGGGTAATTGAGTGTTTCATCAGAAAAACTACTCGTATTACTGATATTGCAGAATAATATGCCTTGCGAACACCATTTGCGAACACCAAAATGGAGTTTACTCTTCAAAAAAGAAAGATGGAACTGAAAAGAAGAGATTGGAGGTCGAAAATAATTCTCAGAAGATGATGATAGGATATTTTGCGAACACCAAAAGCGTGTTCGCAAGATTTCTTTGTGTTCATAGGGTGTTTGAGATTGTGTTCGGTGTTCGCATGGTGTTCGCAAACAAAAGAAAAAGCACCTACAAAATCTTTGTAAGTGCTTGATTTTCAGTGTGGACCAGCCTGGGCTTGAACCAGGGACCTCCAGATTATGAGTCTGTTGCTCTAACCAACTGAGCTACAAGTCCGACACCCTTCCTCGTTTTCGTGGGCAAAAGTACAAAAAAAAGTTGATATAGACCAAGAATCTCCCAAAATTTTTGTACCTTTGCTCTATGTTTGCTGCAACTATAGGCTTCTTTGACGGTGTTCATCGCGGACATCGCTGCTTAATCGAGCAATTGAAGGCTCTTGCCAAGGAGCGTCATAAGGACACACTTATTGTCACTATGAAGCAGCATCCGCGTGCAGTGATACAGAGCGAATACGTGCCCCATCTGCTCACCACTCCGGAGGAGAAAGTGCGGCTGCTGGAAGAGACGGGTGTCACACGCATCGACATCATTCCCTTCGACAAAGAAACAGCCTCCCTCACTGCACTGGAGTTTATGGAGAAGGTGCTGAAACCGAAGGGCGTCAGCATCCTGCTGATGGGTTACGACCATCGTTTCGGGCACGGAGAAGCCGCCTTTGAGGACTATGTGCGTTGGGGACAGCAGTGCGGCATAGAGGTGGTGCGCGCTCACGAACTGGAAGGGCAGCACGTATCATCCACCGCGATACGCACTCTCCTGTCGCAGGGCAGGGTGGAGGAGGCTGCCGCTCTTCTGGGGCACGCATATCTCTTGAGCGGCAAGGTGGTGGAGGGCTATCATGTGGGTCATCAACTGGGATTTCCCACGGCGAATATCTTCATCACTCCGGAAAAGGTGATGCCGCGCAGAGGAGTATATGCCGTGCGCACGAATCACGGGCCCGGTATGCTCAATATCGGCACGCGCCCCACTGCCGCCAACGGAGACGATGTGTCGGTGGAGGTGCATCTCATCGATTTCTCGGGAAACCTGTACGGGCAGCAGCTCTCGCTGGAACTGCTCACCTTCATACGCGAGGAGCGTGCTTTTGACTCGCTGGAGCAGCTCAGGGAGCAACTACAGCGTGACAGGGAGTTCGTCTTGAACCTAAAGTAAAAAAGGGATGCCTCACGGCGTCCCTTTTTTTTAGACAAAATGTGTCTTTCGGTTTTGTTTAAGATTGATTGGTTCAGTATAGAAAAAGTGTATCTTTCTTCTCAGCAACAGCCGAACTCTGCGGTGTGAGCACCTGCTCCATCTCACCGAATTCGGCATCCGGGTTTTCCACAGCCTCCGCTGTAGGAGCCTTGCTGTTGTCGCCCACTCCCATGCTCATACTGGCCGCCATGCCGATGCACAGCACTATGGCCACAGAGGCGGCAGCGCGATAGAACGGGCGGAAGTTGATCTTCCTGGCGCGCTCCTTGCAGCAAGCCTCGAAAGACTTCTCGGGAGCGTGCTCCTTGCTCATCTGCTTCTGCACTGCGAAGAGAGCCTTGTAGCCGGCCAAATGTGCGGGCACGCTTTCATTCTGGAAGAAAGCGCGCAGGATTTGCTCCTCCTGCACTGTGGTCTCTGCCTTGAAATAGTTCTCAAGCAGCTCTTCGATGTACTTGTAGTCTTTCATAACCATAATGTATGACGAATGAGAGGGAGAAAAGTTACACCCCAATCAAACTTTTTTTCACTTTTTCTCTTCCGCGATGCAGATAGACCTTCACCTGCGACTCGGAAATCTGTAAAATCTCTGCTATTTCAGTATATGTCTTTCCTTCAATATCACGCAGTTGCATGATGCTGCGCTGGATTTCGGGAAGACGGTCCATCGCCTCTCTGACGATACGCATTTTTTCTTCCATCTCCACCTGCTGGTCGGTGCCTGCAACGGGTGCGGCATCGCGCTCTGCGTCCAAAGCCACGGTGTTGCGTCCGGAGCGTTTCAGGCGGTCGATAGACAAATTGCGCACGAGACGCAGTGTCCAGGCCTCGATGCTGTTGATGAGTGAGAAGTTGTCGCGTTCGCGCCACAGCCGTTCCATAGTGTCCTGCACCACATCCTCCGCCTCTTCCTGTGAGAGCGTGATGCGGTGGGCCAGTCGGAACATCTTGTCGCGTAGCGGCCAGATATGTTCTTTAAAGATGTATGACTGATCCCTGTTCATGCTCAAGGTCACTCCAGTGGGTGATGACCACTTCGCTTACTCCGCCCTTGAGGCTTGCGAAGGCATTCTCCAGTTTGGGCAGCATACCGCCGCTCACGACGCCTTCGCTCTTCAGTGCAGCGAACGATGCTTCGGAGATATCGCGGATGACGCTGCTGTCGTCGTCTGCATCGCGCAGGACGCCGGGTTTCTCAAAGCAGTAGGTCAGTGTCACCTTGAAATAGGGTACCAGTGCCTTCGCTGTCTCCGCAGCGATGGTGTCGGCATTGGTGTTGAGCATGTGTCCCTCGCCGTCGTGGGTGAGGGGAGCGACAACGGGTACCACGAGCGGAGTGCGCCGGATGAGTGCTGCCAGAGCCTCACCGTCCACACCGTCCACATCACCTACCCATCCGTAGTCCACCATCTCCTCATGGCCGTCCTCGAAACGCACCTTCTTGAGAGGGCGCTTGTGTGCCCGGATGATATTCATGTCGGCACCGGTGAGACCGATGGCATTCACGCCGAGTGCCTGCAAGCGTGCCACCAGCGCCTTGTTGACAAGTCCGCCGTAGACCATCTGCACCACACGCAGCATCTCTTCGTCTGTGACGCGACGACCCTCCACCATGTGTGTCTCAATGCCCAGTTGGGCGGCCATCTTGGTGGCAGAGCGTCCGCCGCCGTGCACCAGCACCTTGGGACCCTCGATGGCAGCAAACTTCTGCAGCAGTGCTGTGAGCATCTGCTCGTCTTCCACGACGGCACCGCCCACTTTCACGATATTCACTTTATTCAAGATAGGTGTATCCATATAGTCCGGAACGATAATTAGAGATGAATTCCTTGCCCTCGGCCTCAGTAATCTTGCCGTCTTTGATGGCTTTCGAAACCCATATCTCGAGGCGTCGTACGAGTTTCTTGGGTTCGTATTGCACATATTCCAGCACGTCGGCCACCGTCTCGCCGTCAATCACCTGGTCGATGGTGTAGCCCTTCCCGTCTTCATCGATGGAAAGATGCACGGCATTGGTGTCGCCGAAGAGGTTGTGCATATTACCGAGAATCTCCTGATAAGCTCCCACGAGGAACACTCCGATGTAGTAGTGCTCCTCCGCTTTCACCTCGTGCAGCGGCAGATATGATGTCTGCTGCACACCGTTGACGTAGGCTGTTATCTTGCCGTCCGAGTCGCACGTGATGTCCTGCAGTTGTGCGGAACGTGTCGGCTGCTCGTCCAGTCGTTCAATCGGCATGATGGGGAACAGCTGGTCGATGCCCCATGAGTCAGGCATACTCTGGAAGAGGGAGAAGTTGCAGAAGTATTTGTCCGACATCTGCTTGTCGAGCGAACGCAGTTCGTCGGGCACGTGTTTCTGGTGGTGTGCCAGTTCGGCTATTTCGTGCGAGATGGCCCAGTAGAGGCTCTCTATCTGCGCGCGGGTCTTGAGGTCGATGATGCCGTGAGAGAAGAGTTCCAGGGCTTCTTCGCGTATATCCTGTGCATCGTGCCAGTCCTCCAACATGCTGCGCGGAGAGAGCTTGTCCCAGATGTCGGTGAGTTCGTGCACCAGTTTGTGGTCGTCCTCTCCGGGTTCGAAGTCCTCCGGCATACGGGGCGCGGAGACGCTTTCCAGCACGTCGAGTATCAGCACCGAGTGGTGGGCAGCGAGTGAGCGTCCGCCTTCGGATATGATATTGGGGTGGGGGATGTTGTTCTTGTTGGAAGCCTCCACAAAGGAGTAGAGACAGTCGTTGACATACTCCTGAATACTATAGTTCACGGAGCTCTCCGAATTGCTCGAACGCGTGCCGTCGTAATCCACTCCCAAGCCGCCGCCGCAGTCAACGAATTCGATTGGGTAGCCCATCTGGCGGAGTTGCACGTAGAACTGTGATGCTTCGCGCAGGGCGGACGAGATGCGGCGTATCTTCGTTATCTGGCTTCCTATGTGGAAGTGAATCAGTTTCAGGCAGTCGCGCATCCCCATATCGTCCAGTTGCTGGAGTGCCAGCAGCAGTTCGGAGGAATTCAGGCCGAATTTGGAGGCATCGCCGCCGCTTTCGCTCCATTTCCCGGCACCCGTCGAGGCCAGTTTGATACGTATGCCCATATTGGGTCGTACGCCCAGTTTTTCGGCTGCGCGTGCAATGATGGCCAGTTCGGGCAGTTTCTCCACAACGAGGAACACCCTCTTGCCCATCTTCTGTGCCAGGAGTGCCATCTCGATGAAGTTCTGGTCCTTGTGGCCGTTGCAGATGATGAGCGAATCGGAATCCATGTTTGTGGCAAGCACGGCGTGCAGTTCGGGTTTCGAACCGGCCTCCAGTCCCAGATTATAGCGCTTACCGTGTGAGATGATTTCCTCTACGACGGGTCGCATCTGGTTCACCTTGATGGGGAAGATGATGAAGTGCTCTCCCCTGTAGTCGTATTCCTTCGTGGCTTTGCGGAAGCACGCATCGGTCTTCTCGATACGGTTGTCCAGGATGTCGGGGAAGCGCAGCAGCACGGGAGCTGCCACATGGCGTGAAGCCAGTTGGTCCACCACCTCCTTGAGGTCTATCTCCACACCGTTCTTCTTGGGGCACACCGTAGCGTGTCCCTTCTCGTTGATGCCGAAATAGTTCACACCCCAACCCTTGATGTTGTAGAGTTCCTCGGAATCTTCAATCCTCCACTTCTTCATTGCTCTGGATGCTTTATTTTGTTTCTTGGGATAACATTTCTGCAATACTGTCCACCAGTTGTGCCACTCTCTCCTTATTGCCCAGATACGGCACCTCGACAATGTGCTTTGCCTTTTCGTAGAACGGAGAGCGCGCCTCCAGTGATTCGCGTATGTAGACCTCCAGTTCTTCGGGTGTCTTGCCTTGTATGAGAGGTCGTATGCTCTTGCCCATGCGCAGGTGGCTGGAAAGCGTTTCGGGCGTGCACTTGAGGTATATTGTCTCGCCCACGGAGTTCATGTAGTCGATGTTGTCGAAGTAGCACGGAGTGCCTCCTCCGCATGAGAGTACGATATCCTCGAAGGCCGCAGCCTCGTGGAGCATCTCGCGCTCCATCTCGCGGAATCCGCTCTCTCCGCGTTCGCTGAATATCTGGTGTATAGGTTTGCGGTAGCGCGTCTCGATATACCAATCCAAATCGTAGAAAGTACGTCCCAGACGCATGGCCAGTGTCCTTCCGACGGTGGTCTTGCCGGCCCCCATGTAACCTATCAGGATGATGCTATGCATTAACCACCTTTTTGCATTCCTCCAGCGTGAGTTCCTCTGCGCGGGCAGCCATGGCCTTCGTCAGTCTGTAGTTCTTGCCCTTGTAGCTGATATACGGGCCGAAGCGTCCGTTCATTATCTCCATTTCGGGTTCTTCCTCGAATTGTTTGATATGTCTTTTCTCGTCGGACTTCTTCTTCTCCTGGATGAGTGCCACAGCCTCCTCGTATGTCATCGTCAGTGGGTCAGTACCCTTCGGCACGGAGACATACTGCTTCCCGTATTGCACGTATGGGCCGTAGCGTCCGCTGCCGAGACTCACGGTTTCACCGTCGTATTCGCCCAGATTGCGCGGCAGGCGGAACAGTTCGAGAGCTTCCTCCAGTGTGATGGTCTCCATGCTCTGTCCCTTGCCAAGTTGTGCGAAGCGCGGTTTCTTGTCGCTCTCCGCGCTGCCTATCTGCGCCACGGGTCCGAAGCGTCCTATTTTCACCATCACGGGTTCTCCGGTGGCGGGGTCGGTGCCGAGTACCTTTTCGCCCACTTTGTGTTCCGTGTGGGTGTTCATCGTCTCTTCCACGAGGGGATTGAATGTTTTGTAGAAGCTCCTGATGAGTCCGTCCCATTTCTTCTTACCGGCAGCCACAGCGTCGAAATCCTTCTCCACCTCTGCGGTGAAGTTGTAGTCCATTATCTGTGGGAAGTTCTCCATGAGGTAGTCGTTCACCACCACGCCGATGTCCGTCGGTATGAGTTTGTTCTTTTCTGCTCCCACGATTATCTTCTTCTCCGAGTGGGATATCTTCTCGCCCCTGAGCGTCAGGATGGTGTAGCGCTGCTCGCAGCCTTTCTTGTCGCCGCGCTGCACGTATTCGCGCTGCTGTATCGTGGTGATGGTGGTGGCGTATGTGGACGGGCGTCCGATGCCCAGTTCCTCCAGTTTCTTCACCAGCGATGCTTCGTTGTAGCGCACGGGACCTGTGGTGAATTTTTCCGTAGCGGTGATGTTCACCCTCGTGAGTGTCTCGCCTTTGCGCAGCGGCGGCAGAGTGCGTTCCGTCTCAGCCTCCGAGGGGTCTTCCACCGTGGCGCGGTACACTTTCATGAAGCCGTCGAACTTCACCACCTCTCCCTGAGCCGTGAATGTTTCGTTGGCTGCCGTCAGTGTCACTGTCGAGCGCTCCACCTCTGCGTCGGCCATCTGTGATGCTATGGTGCGCTTCCAGATGAGGTCGTAGAGACGCTTCTCAGGAACGCTGCCGTCGATTTCGGTGCGGTCCATATATGTCGGGCGGATGGCCTCGTGAGCCTCCTGAGCACCCTTCGACGAGGTGTGATATTGGCGCGTCTTACTGTATTCTGCACCCATCTCCTCCGTGATGTATTTCTTGGATGCACCCAGACACAGGGCACTCAGATTCACAGAGTCGGTACGCATGTATGTGATGAGACCGTTCTCATATAGGCGCTGTGCCACGCTCATTGTCTGTGACACGGTCATACCCAGTTTGTGGGCGGCCTCCTGCTGCAGCGTGCTCGTGGTGAACGGGGGAGCGGGAACGCGCTTCATGGGTTTCTTCTGCACGTCGCTCACCGTGAATGTGGCGCCCTTCAGTTTCTGCAGCAGTGCGTTGGCTTCCTCTTCGCTCTTGATGCGTGCCGCAAGTTCTGCCTGCACATCGCTGCTCTCCTTGTCCAGCAGTGTTGCCACCACTCTCCAGTATGTCTCGCTCTGGAATGCCTGCACCTCACGCTCCTTCTCCACAATCAGTCTCACGGCTACGCTCTGCACGCGTCCTGCCGAGAGGGCGGGTTTCACTTTGCGCCACAGTATGGGGCTCAGCTTGAAACCTACGATGCGGTCGAGCACGCGGCGTGCCTGCTGGGCAGCCACCAGACTCATGTCTATCGTGCGCGGATGCTGTATGGCTTCCAGAATGGCGGCCTTCGTGATTTCGTGAAACACGATACGCTTAGTCTCATCACTCAGTCCCAGCACTTCCTTCAGATGCCACGAGATAGCTTCTCCCTCGCGGTCTTCATCGGATGCCAGCCACACGGTCTGTGCCTCCTTGGCCAATTTCTTGAGCTCTGCCACTACGCGCTCCTTGTCTTCAGGGATTTCGTATTCAGGTTCGAAACTGTTTTCGTCTATGCTGAATGACTTCTTTTTCAGGTCTCTTATGTGTCCGTATGAGGACTTCACTACGTAGTCCGAACCGAGAAATTTCTCAATGGTCTTGGCTTTCGCAGGAGACTCCACTATGACGAGGTTTTTCTTCATCGTTTTTTTGTTTAGCGGCTGCAAAGGTATGACAAAAAAATGAACTACACCTTATATATTAAAGATTTTTTCATTTTTTTTACTAACTTTCTTTGGCTCGTAACATATTTTTTTCTACCTTTGTTTCATAAAACAAAAAGAAATTATATGTCTGAAATCATTTACAGCTGGTATGAGCAGTTAGACCCCGGTTTGCGTGTTTATTGGATAATAGCAATCATTACTTCTTCGTTGTTCTTCATCCAGATGATGCTCACGTTTCTCGGTTTGGGGCATTCCGATGTCGACATAGACACCTCTTTCGACTCCACTCCCGACGGCGGGCTGGATGGTGTGGACGGTGCGATGCAGATATTCACGGTGCGCAATTTCATCAACTTCCTCCTAGGTCTTTCCTGGGGCGGAATCTGCCTGTGGGATATCATCTCCAACAAGTTCATTCTCTCTGTGGCTTCTCTGCTCATCGGCATACTCTTCGTATCCATATTCTGGGCTATCTACCGTCTGATGATGCGTCTGCAGAGCAGCGGCAACATACGCATGGAGAGTGCTGTAGGTGCTGTGTGTCAGGTGTATCTCCGCATTCCCTCAGCCCGCAAGGGTACGGGCAAGGTGCAGATTTCCTTCTCGGGTTCGGTACAGGAGGTGGATGCCCAGACCGACGGCGATGAACTTCCCTCCGGTGCTCGCGTGCGCGTACTTTCTCTTATCGACGACCACACGCTCCTCGTCACCCCTCTCTAAACTGTAAACTGTAAACCGTAAACTGTAAACAAAATATGGATCCATTCTTTTTAATCGTTGTTGTCGTCGTCGTGGGCGTGTTGCTCATCATGGCGCTGCTCAATCGCTATCGCCGTTGTCCTTCCGACAAGATTTTGGTCATCTACGGTAGCAAGTCATCCAACAAGAGTGCCAAGTGCGTGCATGGCGGCGGTGCTTTCGTATGGCCAGTCATCGAGGACTATGCCTATCTCTCGCTGACTCCCATCGGTATCGATGCCAACCTCACCAATGCCCTCTCGCGTCAGAACATCCGCGTGGATGTGCCCTGCCGCTTCACTGTGGGTATCTCCACCGAACCGGAGAGCATGCTGGCTGCCGCCGAGCGTCTGCTGGGTCTGCAGTCGAGCCAGATTCAGGAGATGGCGCGCGATATCCTCTTCGGTCAGTTGCGTCTGGTCATCGCCACGATGTCTATTGAGGAACTCAATTCCGACCGCGACAAGTTCCTGGAGGCCATCACCGCCAATGTCGAGGTGGAACTCAAGAAGATAGGTCTTCGTCTCATCAACGTGAACGTCACCGACATCAAGGATGAGAGCGGCTATATCGAAGCTCTCGGTCAGGAGGCTGCCGCCAAGGCCATCAACGAGGCCAAGGTGCGCGTTGCAGAGCAGGAGCGAAACGGTGAGATTGGTAAGGCTGAGGCCGTGCGTGAGACGCGTATCCGTACCGCTGAGGCCAACGCCGAGGCTGTGAAGGGTGAGAACGAGGCCAAGATAGCCATCGCCAATTCCGATGCAGACCGTCGTGAGCGCGAGGCAGAGGCACAGCGCCGTGCTACGGCTGCCGAGAAGATTGCTGCCGCCAAGGCTCTCGAGGAATCCTATGCTGCCGAACAGAAAGCTGAGTTGTCGCGTGCCGAGCGTGAGCAGGCCACTCAGAAAGCCAACGTCATCGTGGCTCAGGAAATCGAAAAGCAGCGTATGATTGTGGCTGCCGAAGCCGAAGCAGAGCGCAAGCGTGTCAATGCGAAAGGTGAAGCCGATTCTGTTGCCTTCCATGCCAAGGGTGAGGCCGATGCTCTTGCCATCAAGGCCAAGGGTGAAGCCGATGCCATCAAGACAAAGGCTGAAGGTGAAGGTATTGCTGCCGCCACCCGTGCCCGTGGTGAAGCCGAGGCTATTTATGCCAAGATGGATGCCGAGGCCAAGGGCCTCTACGAGGTAATTACCAAACAGGCTCAGGGCTACGACAAGATGATACAGGCTGCCGGCGGTGATGCCACCAAGGCCTACACTCTGCTGCTCCTCGAGAAACTGCCCGAACTTGTCCGCACTCAGGTGGATGCCATCAAGGGTATCAAGATCGACAAGGTTACCGTTTGGGACGGCGGTCAGGGTGTCGGCAAGGACGGTCAGACCTCCACTGCGGGTTTCCTCTCCGGACTGATGAAGTCAGTGCCTCCTTTGGGTGAACTCTTCGACCAGGCCGGTATGTCGCTTCCCGAGTATTTGGGTAAGAATAAAGCTGCAGCAGAGGCTGCAAGCGGTAAAAATGAAGAAAAAAAGCCCTCTAAGTAAAAATAATTAGTTCGGGAGCTGGCGCGTTTCGGAAATTTTCCATACCTTTGCCGTCGCTTTTGAAGCCCAGATGGCGGAATCGGTAGACGCGCTGGTCTCAAACACCAGTGGGGCACCCCGTGCCGGTTCGACCCCGGCTCTGGGTACAAGGCTCAAAAGAAAAGTGTGTTCAGCGATGAACACACTTTTTTGGTTTAAAGGGTATGAGGGAGGCAAAGTTTCTATGATATTATTTTTAAAAGCGTAAAACATTTCTTTTTTTATATTTGCGACATTGATAGGCGTTTTGTTGGCGAGACGTTTGTCAAACAGTTTGATAAACTTGTCATATTCTTGGATTTTGTGGTTCGCGTGGCTGTTCTTTCCAAAATAAATACTACATTTGCAGCAGATATGGCGTAACGGCGACTGAAATGGAACAAAAGGAAAGGGGTGATATCACGTTCAACGGTGCCAGACTCAGATACAAAGAGGAGAGGCACGGTGATCACATGATAATCAACGAGCATTTTGCCATGTTGATAAGTGGCAAGACGCACAGGGATTTCTTGTCCGACGGAACAGTGTACCAGTATCACAATCATGTTGTAGTTTTTGTGACAGCCGGCAGTGCCGATGTCATAGTCAACATGGAGGAAACTACATGGCATCAGGGAGACATAGTGATGATGTCATCATACACAATGTTGGAACCAAAGGGTGTCAGCGATGATTTCGACATGATTGCCATCTGTGTGGAAGAGGATGTGCCCGTAAATGAAAACTTCGTGCTGCACACAACGAAAACGGAATGGCAGGAGATGGTACAGATGTCGGAAATGCTTTGGACGATTGCCGGACACAAACCGTTTCGCAAGGAGGTGGTGTCGGCATTTGCCGCAGCCATAATCAATAACATACACCACATTGCCAGCGAAAGGGTGTCGAGCGAGGCGGAAAAACCGTCGAACGACGAGCGTATCTTCAGACGTTTCAGGGAACAGGTGGAAAAGAATGCCGACCACGAACGCAGTGTGTCGTTCTATGCAAAACAGTTGTGTCTTTCTCCCAACTATCTTACTACGGTGGTGAGCAAATACAGCGGTGACACCGTGACAAAATGGATAAACCGTACGGTCATCCTGCGCGCCAAGGTGCTTCTGAAAACCACAGGGCTGATGACATCCGAGATTGCCCGCCAGCTGAAATTCTCCGACCATGCCACTTTCTCCAAGTTCTTCAAGAGAGAAACGGGATTCACGCCGCGTGAGTTCAGAAGTATGGATTAAAAAAGAAAGCCCCGAGCTTGTGAACTCGAGACTTCTGTAAGTGGTAGAGGTCCCCTGGGGAGGGAGGGCTGGAGTGGAGACCCCCACCGAAAAAGCGCTTCAGGATGGGCTTGAACCAACGACCCCATGATTAACAGTCATGTGCTCTAACCAACTGAGCTACTGAAGCAGGTCAAAAAAAGTTAATTTTTGAGCGTTTTCTCTCAAACGCGGTGCAAAGATAGAGCAAAATTCCGAAATAAACACTATCTTTGCGGAAAATTTTGCAGGAAATGCACAAAAAAAATACATTTTGGAGTAAAAAAGGCTGTTTTATAGCTCTTATTGCGCTCCTTACACTGCTCTCAGAGCCTCTGAACGCACAGCAGCGCTCCACACACAATGCATCCGTAGCCAAGAACCTCGAACTCTTCAACGAGATATACCGGATGCTCGATCTCTTTTATGTCGACACACTGTCGGCAGACACAGTGATGCAGTGGGCCATAGAGGGTATGCTGCGACGCATAGACCCCTTCACGGAATACTACCCCGAGGAGAGCGACGACCTCCGGCAGATGGCAACGGGAAAATATGCCGGAATAGGTGCCATAATACGCTACGTGAAGTCGCTCGACCGCACGGTGATAGCCGAGCCCTACAGGGACACGCCATCTTCACGAGCCGGACTCAAGGCAGGTGATATCATTATCAGCGTTGACGGCAAAGACACCAAGGGAATGGACACACAGACCGTGTCGCAGATGCTGCGAGGCGAAGCGGGTACGACATTCACCCTCGTATATAAGAGACCCGACGAGGATGCGGAGCACGAAGTGCTGGTGACACGCGAGACGATACAACTGCCTGCAATACCGTACTACGGCGTGCTGGGCGACGGAGTGGGCTATCTGTACCTTTCTTCATTCACGGAGGGGTGCGCGCGTGCGATGCGCATGGCGCTGCTCGAGATGAAGAACCAGGGAGCCACGCGACTGTTGCTCGACCTGCGCGGCAATCCGGGCGGAGCGCTGACCGAGGCGGTGGATGTGGTGAACATCTTCGTAGGCAAGGGAGAGAAGGTGGTGTATACCAAGGGTAAGATATCGCCTGCCAACCAGGAATACCTCACCACGAGCGACCCCGTGGACACGGAGATGCCGGTGGTGGTGATGGTCAACGGCGGTACAGCATCCTCGGCAGAGATAGTGTCGGGCAGTTTGCAGGACCTCGACCGCGCAGTCATAGTGGGAACACGCACATACGGCAAGGGACTGGTGCAGATGGTGCGCTCACTCAACAGCGGAGGCACTGTGAAAGTGACCACATCGAGATATTACATCCCCTCTGGGCGCTGCATACAGGCACACGACTACAAGCACGACGGTACGGAGAGTATCGTGCCCGACTCGCTGCAGAAGACGTTCCACACGCGCGACGGCAGGGAGGTGAAGGACGGAGGCGGCATACTGCCCGATATTCTCGTGAAGAAGGACAGCGTTGGCAGGAGTTACTGGCAGGTGGAGGCATCGGATGCCTTCTTCAACTGGTGTACTCGCTACGTGAAGACGCATCCGGAGGCGGTGCCCGTGGAACAGTTTGCCCTCACGGAAGCGGATTTCAGCGACTTTACGGCATACGCTACGGAGGCCGACTCGACACTTAATGCCGACACCCTGATGAAATACAGGGAGAGACTCACCTTCGACCTGGAGCAGGAGCTCGCCACGCGCTACTACTGGAATGACGGTGCCGTGCACTACGGAGCGCTCCACGACCCCCATCTGCAGGATGCCAGACGGCTGTTGCTGGACGACGAGAGAATGAAGAAGATACTTAAACCGGAACCCATAAAAGAGAACAGGAAATGAGACACAACGTGCGAAAGGCAAATCAGAGATTCATGTACGGAGTGATGGCAATGGCACTGCTCGTTTTGCTCGTTGCAGCACTATTTTTGTACATGTGCATACAGAAGTGACACTTTTTTTGCAAAAAAATACGCAATTAAGGAAAAAAGTTGTACTTTTGCGCCCGTAAACGTGTAGGTGAGAAGCTCTTGAGTGGGTTTCTCGCTTTGTTTTATAGAGATTATGATAGATAAGAAACAAGTGGAGGAAGCCGTCAATGAATGGCTGAAAGAGAAAGAGTACTTTCTCGTGGAGTTGAGTGTGGAGGCGGACGATCGCATCGTGGTGGTGATAGACCACAAGGACGGTGTGTGGATTGACGACTGTGCGGACCTGTCGCGCTATATCGAGTCGAAGCTCGACCGCGACGACGAGGACTACGAACTGGAAGTGGGCAGCGCCGGTCTGGGGCAGCCGTTCAAGGTGGCTCAGCAATGGGAGAACCATGTGGGCAAGACGGTGGAGACCTTTGCCCGCGACGGACATAAGTATCAAGGCACGCTGACGGAGGTGACTCCCGAGGGATTCACGCTGCTCTGTCAAGAGAAAGTGAAGGAAGAGGGCAGGAAGCGCCCCGTGCAGAAGGAGGTGGAGCACAAGTTCGGATACGACGATGTGACCATCACCCGCTACGTTCTGAAAATAAAATAAAACAAAATATCTATGGCAACCAAGACAGCTAAGAAAGACGAAAAGACGGTGAACCTCATTGAGTCGTTCGCTGAGTTCAAGGAGATGAAAAACATCGACCGCACCACACTGGTGGGTGTGCTCGAGGAGTGCTTCCGCAGCGTCATCGTGAAGATGTACGGCAGCGACGAGAATTACGACATCATCGTAAACCCCGACAAGGGAGACTTCGAAATCTATCGCAACCGCACCGTGGTGGAAGACGGTAAGGTGAAGGACGACAACATGGAGATTTCCCTCTCGTAGGCTCAGAAAATCGACCCCGATTACGAAGTGGGCGAGGAGGTGAGCCAGAAGGTGGAGTTCAGTGATTTCGGTCGCCGCGCCATCCTGACATTGCGTCAGACGCTGGCTTCGCGCATCCTCGACCTGGAGCATGACACGCTCTACAATGCCTATAAGGACCGTGTGGGCGAGGTGATTTCCGGTGAGGTGTACCAGAGCTGGAAGCGCGAGACGCTGGTGATTGACGACGACAACACGGAGCTCATCCTGCCCAAGACGGAGCAGGTGCCCGGTGACTTCTTCCGCAAGGGAGAGACCTTGCGCGCAGTGATACAGCGTGTGGACAACGCCAACGGAAATCCCAAGATTTACATCTCGCGCACCGACCCAATGTTCCTGCAGAAGATGATGGAGAACGAGGTACCCGAGATTCAGGACGGACTCATCACCATCCACAAGGTGGCACGCATCCCCGGCGAGCGCGCCAAGGTGGCTGTGGAGAGCTACGACGAGCGTATCGATCCGGTGGGAGCCTGCGTAGGTGTGAAGGGTAGTCGTGTGCACGGTATTGTGCGCGAACTGCACGGTGAGAATATCGATGTGCTGCCCTGGAGTGCCAACGATCAGATAATGATTGCACGTGCCCTGTCGCCCGCCCGTGTCAACACGGTGAACCTCGACACAGAGTCGAAGACGGCAGAGGTGTATCTCGACCCCGATCAGGTGTCGCTGGCAATCGGTAAGGGCGGTGCCAACATCAAACTGGCATCAATGCTCTGCGGCTATACCATAGACGTATACCGCGATGTGCAGGAAGGCGAGACGATGGAGGAGGACGATGTGGCTCTGGATGAATTCGCAGACGCCATCGACCCCTGGATTATCGAGGAACTCAAGAAGAACGGACTCACAACAGCGCGTCAGGTGCTCGGCACATCACGCGACTTCCTCGTAAAGACTATCGATCTGGAGGAAGAGACGGTGGACGACATAATGAAAGTGCTGGCATCAGAATTTGAAGAGGAGGAGAGTGCAGAATGAGTATAAGACTGAATAAAGCCATCAAGGAATGCAACGTAGGGTTGCAGACCGCTGTGGAGTTTCTTCGCAAGAAAGGCTACACGGACGTTGAGGAGAGTCTCAACGCCAAAATAAGCGATGAGCAGTTTGACGAACTGCAGAAGGAATTCAAACCGGACAGCGTGCTGAAGAATCAGGCAAATATGATGCTTCAGCAACAGAAGGAGGCACGTGCCGCCAAGGAGCAGGCTCGTGAAGAGGCCCGTGCTGCCAAGGCCGCAGAGAAAGAGGCCGCTGCCGCAGAAGCTGCAGCAAAAGCCGCTGCGGAGAGGGAGGCCAAGAAACCTGTATTCAAGGTGTTGGGCAAAATCGACTTGGATAAAAAGCCGAAGCCCGCTCCTGTTCCCGAACCGGAACCCGCTCCGACGCCAGAACCGGAACCTGTTTCTGTTCCGGAACCAACTCCAGTTCCTGAACCCGAACCGGAGCCCGCTCCCGTGAAGGAGGAAGTTCCCGTTGTGGAGGAGAAGGAAGAAGAGGCAGAGCCGGTGAAGAAGCCCCATACGGTGAGCAACAAGGAGGTGACACTGACGGAGGAGAACGGTATCTTCAAGGTGCAGACTTCTGCTCAACAGCCTCAAGGACTCACAGTTATGGGTCATATCGACCTCTCTGCCATCAACCAGAGCACACGTCCCAAGAAGAAGACCAAGGAGGAGAAGAACAGGGAACGCAAAGCCGCAGCAGAGGCTCAGGCTCAGCAGAGGAAGCGCGCCCGTATCGGCAAGGGCCCTGTGGATGTTGACGCTTTGGCTAAGGACATACGTACCCAGCCGGGCAAGAAGAACAACAATAACGGTCAGCAGAACCAGCAGAACCAGCAGGGCGGCAAGAACAACAAGAAAGGCAAGAAACACCAGCCCCAGATCGCAGAGGTTTCCGAAGAGGAGGTAGCAAAGCAGGTGCGCGAGACGCTGGCACGCCTCACCACCGGTAAGAACCAGCAGTTCGGTTCCGGCGCAAAGCACCGCCGCGAGAAGCGCGAAGCTGTGCGTCAGGGTCTCGAGGAGGAGATGGAACAGCAGCAGGCAGAGAGCAAGGTGCTCAAGCTCACCGAGTTTGTGACCGCCAACGAGCTCGCTACCATGATGAATGTGCCCGTCACCAAGATTATCGCCACATGTATGCAGATTGGTGTGATGGTGAGCATCAACCAGCGCATGGATGCTGAGACAATCAACCTCGTGGCTGAGGAATTCGGATATGAGACACAATACGTTTCTGCAGAAGTGTCGGAGGCTATCGTGGAGGCCGAGGATGACGAGGCAGATTTGCTGCCGCGCGCTCCGATTGTCACCGTGATGGGTCATGTCGACCACGGTAAGACATCGCTGCTCGACTACATACGTCAGACGAACGTCATCGCCGGTGAGGCAGGCGGTATCACGCAGCACATCGGTGCCTACAACGTGGCTCTCGAGGACGGACGTCATGTCACATTCCTCGACACTCCCGGTCATGAGGCGTTCACCGCCATGCGTGCCCGTGGTGCTCAGGTGACGGATATTGCCATCATCATTGTGGCTGCCGACGACGACATCATGCCGCAGACCAAGGAGGCTCTCGCACATGCAACGGCAGCCGGCGTCCCCATTGTATTCGCCATCAACAAGATAGATAAACCCACAGCAAATCCCGACAAGATAAAGGAGGGACTCGCCGCTATGAACTTCCTCGTGGAGGATTGGGGCGGCAAGTACCAAAGTCAGGATATCAGTGCCAAGAAGGGTACTGGTGTGAAGGAACTCCTGGAGAAGGTGCTCCTCGAGGCCGAGATGCTCGACCTCAAGGCAAATCCCAACCGCAAGGCGACGGGTTCCATCATCGAGTCGTCGCTGGACAAAGGCCGCGGCTATGTTGCCACGGTGCTCGTGTCGAACGGCACGCTGCACGTCGGTGATATGATGCTTGCTGGCACCAGCTACGGACGCGTGAAGGCCATGCTCGACGAGCGCGGTAAGCGTATCCAAGCCATCGGCCCCGCACAGGCAGCCACGATACTCGGTTTGAACGGCGCTCCCACGGCAGGTGACACCTTCCACGTGATGGACACCGACCAAGAGGCCCGCGAGATAGCCACGAAGCGTGAGCAGCTGGCCCGCGAACAGGGTCTGCGCACAATGAAGCGCAAGGGTCTGGAGGAACTGGCACACAATATCGCGCTGGGCGACTATCATGAACTGAACCTCATCGTCAAGGGCGATGTGGACGGTTCCATCGAGGCTTTGTCCGATTCGCTGCTCAAACTCTCTACGGAGAAGATTCAGGTCAACGTCATCCACAAGGCCGTGGGTCAGATATCGGAGAGCGATGTCACTCTAGCCGCTGCTTCCGATGCCATCATCGTTGCGTTCCAGGTGCGTCCCTCGTCGCAGGCGCGCAAACTGGCCGAGCAGGAGGGTGTGGACATCCGCACATACTCCGTCATCTACGATGCCATCGAGGAGGTGAGAGAGGCCATGGAGGGTATGCTTTCGCCCGAGATACGCGAGGAGGTTACGGCACAGGTGGAAGTGCGCCAGGTGTACCATATCTCCAAGGTGGGCACTGTGGCCGGTGCATATGTTGTCGAGGGTAAGGTGAGCCGCACCAACAAGGCCCGCGTCATTCGCGACGGTATTGTGGTATTCACCGGTGAAATCAATGCTCTCAAGCGTTTCAAGGATGATGTGAAGGAGGTTTCCACCAACTTCGAGTGCGGTCTGTCGCTGGTGAACTACAACGACCTGCGCGAGGGCGACATGATAGAGACGTTCGCAGAGGTAGAGGTGAAGGCAAAACTGTAACAGAGAAACTGTATGGAAGCGCTCTTGGATGCAAATACTCTTAAGATAGCTGCCGTTGTCATCATAGGGATAGTGCTGCTGAAGATGCTCACAAGCGGACTCCTGAAGTTCCTGTGTCTTGCAGCAGGTTTCCTGTTGGGACTGTATGTTGCTCTGAAATATACTGAAGTGCTGGAATGGCTGAAAACGCTTTTCTGAAAGAAGTCGCCGAGAAGAAATATGCCTACGGCTTTGAGACTCAGGTAGAGACGGAAATTCTCGATAAGGGTCTTTCGGAGGATGTGGTGCGTATGATATCCGGGAAGAAAGGGGAGCCGGAGTGGCTCCTCAACTTCCGTCTGGAGGCGTATCGCTACTGGCAGACGCAGGAGCAGCCCTCGTGGGGGCATCTTACGTTGCCGGACATCGACTATCAGGCCATCTCCTATTACGCAGACCCAACGAAGAAGGCTGCTGACGACGGCAAACCGAAGGAGATAGACCCGGAACTCATGAAGGCCTTCGACAAACTGGGCATTCCCCTGGAGGAGCGCATGGCATTGTCGGGAACGGCGGTGGATGCCGTGATGGATTCCGTGAGTGTGAAGACCACCTTCCGCGACAAACTGGCTGAGCAGGGTATCATCTTCTGCTCCATTTCCGAGGCGGTGAAGCAGCATCCCGACCTGGTGCGCGAGTATCTGGGTTCGGTGGTGCCTTATCGCGACAACTACTTCGCGGCACTCAATTCGGCTGTGTTCTCCGACGGCAGTTTCGTGTATATCCCCAAAGGGGTGCGCTGTCCGATGGAGCTCTCTACATATTTCCGTATCAATGCACGCGGCACGGGACAGTTCGAGCGCACGCTCATCGTGTGCGACGACGATGCTTATGTTTCCTATCTTGAGGGATGCACTGCTCCGATGCGCGACGAGAACCAACTCCACGCAGCCATTGTGGAAATCGTGGTGGGAACGCGTGCGGAGGTGAAGTATTCCACCGTGCAAAACTGGTATCCGGGCGATGCTGAGGGCAAGGGCGGAGTGCTCAATCTGGTCACCAAGCGCGGACTGCTCAAAGGCGACGACAGCCGTCTCTCGTGGACGCAGGTGGAGACCGGCAGTGCCGTCACGTGGAAGTATCCTTCATGTGTGCTGCAGGGCAACAGGAGTCAGGCGGAGTTCTATTCCGTGGCTGTCACCAACAACTTCCAACAGGCCGACACGGGTACCAAGATGATACATCTGGGGCGCGACACCAGAAGCACGATTATATCGAAGGGTATATCGGCAGGCCGTTCGCAGAACTCATACCGCGGACTGGTGAAGGTGGGAAAGAATGCGGACAGAGCGCGCAACTACTCTTCGTGCGACAGTCTCCTGCTGGGTTCCAAGTGCGGTGCCCACACATTCCCCTATATGGATGTACAGAACGACAGCGCGGTGGTGGAGCACGAAGCCACAACGTCGAAGATATCGGAAGACCAGCTCTTCTACTGCAACCAGAGAGGCATATCCACGGAGGATGCCGTGGGTCTCATTGTCAACGGTTATGCCAAGGACGTCTTGAACAAACTGCCGATGGAATTTGCCGTGGAGGCGCAGAAACTGCTGAACGTGTCGCTGGAAGGGGCTGTCGGCTGATGAATAAAAAGAATATTGAACAATTATGCTGGAAATAAATAATCTGCACGCAAGCATCGGAGGCAAGGAGATATTGAAGGGTATCAACCTCACCATCGCCGACGGCGAGATACATGCGGTGATGGGTACTAACGGTGCCGGAAAATCCACCTTGTCCAACGTCATTGTGGGGCATCCCGCCTACGAGGTGACGGAGGGCAGCATCACCTTCAACGGACAGGACCTGCTCGCCATGTCAACGGAGCAGAGAGCCAACGCAGGCATCTTCCTCTCGTTTCAGGCACCTACGGAGATACCAGGTGTGTCGATGACGAATTTTATGCGCGCTGCCGTGAATGCTCGTCGTGCTGCATTGGGTGCGGAGGCGCTGTCTGCGGGCGAGTTCCTGAAACTCATGCGCGAAAAGCGCAAGATAGTGGAACTGGATGCCAAACTCACATCGCGCTCCGTCAACGAGGGTTTCTCCGGAGGCGAGAAGAAGCGCAACGAGATATTCCAGATGGCAATGCTGGAACCCACGTTCTGCATCCTCGACGAGACGGATTCCGGACTTGATGTGGACGCTCTGCGCATCGTTGCGGAAGGGTTCAACAAACTGCGCAAGCCGGAGACTTCCGCCATCGTCATCACCCACTATCAGCGTCTGCTGGACTATCTGCATCCCAATGTGGTGCACGTGCTGATAGACGGACGCATAGTGAAGACGGCCGGTCCGGAACTGGCAGCCGAGATAGAGCAGAAGGGATTCGACTGGATTAAGGAAGAAGTGGGACTCTGATGATGTCTGAAAAGCAGTACATAGAATTCTATCAGGAGGAGCGCGCGGAAATCTTTGCGCATTCTCCCCAATGGATGAACGCCCACCGCGATGAGGCTTTCCGCACTTTCTCCGCTGCGGGTTTTCCTTCGCGCAAGGTGGAGCGCTATCGCTATACGGATGTCGCCAAGGACTTTGCCCCCAACTACGGCATCAACACCGCTCTGCGACCCACGGATGCCCCCGAGCAGGCGCTCTATAACACCATTGCGGACGGCAGCGATGCTCTCGTGGCGCTCAATACGATGTTTGCCATGGAGTGCCAGACGGTGCATATCGGTCGGGGAGAGCGTCCGCAGCATCCTATACAGATTGTCAACACCCTTCGCGGAGAGCATCCCGAGATGGTGTGTCGCCGCATACTTATTGTTCTGGAGGAAAATGCCGAGGCGGATGTCATCATCATTGACCGTGCGGCTTCCAAGCAGCGCTTTCTCACCAATCAGGTGGTGGAGGTGCAGTGTGGGGACGGTTCGCATCTGAATCTGTACGAGATAGAGGAAACGCATCTCCTGTGCACGCGCTATTCTAGTATGTTCATGCGCGTGGGCGCGAACTGCAGCGTGCATCACACGTCGCTCACGCTCTTCAACGGTCACACGCGCAATCGCTGCGACGTGCAGCTCACGGGCGAGCATTCCGAGGTGGTGCTCAACGGTTGTGTCATAGCCGATAAGATGCAGCATGTGGACAACAACACGGTGATAGACCATCAAGTGGCTCATTGCGACAGCCGCCAGCTTTATAAATACGTGCTCGACGACTCAGCTGTCGGAGCTTTTGCGGGTCGCATCCTTGTGCGTCCGGGTGCCCAGCACACCACCTCGCAGGAGACGAATGCCAACCTGTGTGCCACGCGCACGGCGCGCATGTATACGCAGCCGATGCTTGAGATATATGCCGACGATGTGAAGTGCAGCCACGGCAGCACGGTGGGTCAGATGAACGAGGACGCCCTATTCTATATGCGCCAGCGCGGCATTTCCGAGAGGGAAGCGCGTCTGCTGCTCAAGTCGGCCTTCATCACGGAGGTGATAGAGCACATCCCGCTATCTTCCCTGCGCGACCGCCTGCTTATCCTTGTGGACCGACGCCTGAAGGGCGAGCTCTCCAAGTGCGAGGGCTGCAAGATGTGTGAGTAGGGGATATAATGAAAGAGCTATGGAGGGAATCCTTCATTATATCTGGCATCACAGGATTTTTCCGCCGGAGGAGTTGCACACCACGGACGGACGCCGTCTGGAGGTGATAGATGTTGGTACGCATAATCTTGCTTCGGGTCCCGATTTCTTCAATGCCAAGGTGAAAATCGACGGTGTCATGTGGGCAGGCAATGTGGAAATGCACATGCAGGCAAGCGACTGGTTCCGTCACGGGCATGATAAGGACGAGGCCTATGACAACACCATCCTTCATGTTGTGGCGGAGGACGACACTTCTGTGCTTACCCGTGCGGGCAATCGCCCAGCCCAGTTTGTGCTTACGGTGCCTGACAGCATACGTGAGCGCTATGATGAACTGAGCCGGACGATGGACTATCCCCGTTGTCACCGTCTGGTGTGCGGGATGTTGCCGATGAAGATTCATGCCTGGATGGATGCTCTTCTCGTGGAGCGGTTGATGCAGCGCAGCGAGGCGGTGATCGGCAGGGTGGAGCGTTTTCAGGGCGACTGGGAGAGGGCGACATTTGTCACGACGGCCCGCACATTCGGCTTCGGTCTCAACGGCGATGCCTTCGAGCGTTGGGCGGAGCATGTGCCTCTGCAGGCGGTTGGCAAGCATCGCGATCATCTGGAGCAGGTGGCGGCAATATTCCTCGGTGTGTCCGGTTTGCTGGAGCGTTGCCCCTCAGATTCCGGAATGCCGGAACTGTCGCCGGATGTGCTACAGAGGGAATGGAGGTTTCTGAGTGTGAAGTTCCAGCTGTCAGAGAGGGTGCCGCCGTCGCTTTGGCGTCATATGCGCATCCGTCCGCAGAATTTCCCGGAGGTGCGTATCCTGCACCTTGCGCGTCTGTTTCATGAGGACAAATGTTCGTTGCATCGTTTTCTGGAACTGGCCGATGTATCCTCTCTCTCCCGTAATCTCCGGCCGTGCGGCATCACTGAGGCCGTCAGCCGTCTGCTTGTCATAAACGCTGTTGTTCCCGTGCTGTATGCCTACGGAATCCAGCACCGTGATGAGGCATTGAAGGAGAAGGCAATAGGTTTTCTGGAGGGTTTGCCGGCGGAGGAGAATTATATCATGCGCCAGTGGCGCTCTTGCGGCCTTGAGGTGTCGTCTGCCGCTGACTCTCAGGCGCTGATACAGCTCAAGCGAGAGTACTGCGACCGACAGGGCTGCCTTCGCTGCCGTTTCGGGCAGGAATTCCTTTCTGTGTAGTTGTTTTGTAGCAATAAGTCAAAGAACGCTTTTCGTATATATTGACATCGCGTCACCGTTTTGCGGGTGAAGCGTGGGGGAAGTGAAGTCGCAGGCGCACTACAGACGCACTGCAGCCCCTGCGCAGGGGAATTCTCAATTGTCTACTTTGGCTTTGCCAATGAGCGCGAGCGTAGCCGAAGCGAATTATCAATTATCAATTGATGAAGCAAAGATACAACATCGGAATTGCGGTTCACGAATGTTTCGGAAACTTTATTTGCAGTTTCTCGGCGCGATACACTATTGCGGTCATTTGGTCATTTGTCAAAATCGAAAACAGACAGTCAAGAATCCGCCACTATAATAAATATTTTATATTTATATATAGTGAGCAAATAACCGCATCCCGAAATCGAAAATGACCAAATGACCTTGACCAAATGACCACGTGTGATCTACCCGAATTATGGAGGAGGCCCCGATTTAGGGCTCCCTCGCAAATCGCCCCGGTATGATAGCGAAGATAAAGGGAGTCGCGAAATGTGCCCCCCTCCTTTGTCGATGAAATCGGCTTATTCTAAGACATTGTCAAGGCGCTCTGACTTCAGAAAGAGCGGTCGTTTACTGTCTCCCGCACCTCTTCATTATCGCGATTGCGCGCGCTAGGCTCCTCTCCCTGCTCGGTGTAGTAGCCCTTCTGAGTGCTGTGACTGTCGATATAGTCGCGCATGGTGACACCGACCTTGTGCTGACGATGCCACAGTTCCTCGTAGTCGTGGTTGTAGTCTGCACTGGGCACTACGTTGGTGTCGAACTGCATCTCAATGTAGGAAGAGTCGGCGAAGTTGCCGTAGCAGTAGATGTAGTGGTGGGCATAACCCGTATTCTTGATGGTATTGAACTGCAGTTTGATGAAACCGCTCTTGTGGGGGAGCACTACAATGGGCAAATCGTTGCGCGGCACCAGACAGCCGCACGAAGTCTGCACTTCCTGAATGAAAAGCGGATGTTCAGAGATGTTTTCCACCTCATAGGTGACCCCCATCATCTCGCCCTGAACAACGGGATAGTAGTGACGCACGGGGTCCACAATGACGACACTGACAGGCTCGAGTTTCTTCTTGCATGCTGTGAGCATTACAGCAAACAGCAGGAGAACAATACCTTTTATAATTATACGATAAAACATCTTACATCATACATCTTACATCTTCTAATACGCCTGAATTTCATCGAGAGCCATCGTGCGTACTTCGGGATTGCGATAGACGTGCAGCACCAGCGTGCCGCCAGTGGCCCACGCGGGCACATTGAACTCCACGGAGGTGCGCCCCGAAGGAGCCACAACGGGTGTGGGCACGACGCTGCCAATCTCGCGTCCGCCGCAGGTCAGAGTGACGCGCATAGGCAGGGCGATGCGGAACTGCACGTTGGTGGTCAGTCCCACCCGCACGCGACGGTAGCGATGGCCCGCAGGCAGGGCGATATTGAGCGAGGGACTTGCAGAGGAGAGCAGATGGCCGCAGTGGTAGTTGCTTGGCAGGCCGGCCATGCCGTCGGTGAGAATGTTGAGGTCGCTATAGTCCTCATCCAAGCGTGTGAGCGCTGTAAGCGGCTGGTGGAGCAAGAGGTTGCCCTTCTGCTCCTTGCAGAGGTCGAGCATCCTCCGGTAGTCCTCGATATAGCTGTCCACCGTCCAGTACGACTCGCTGTAGATGCGCGTCTTCCACGTCTTGTCGCCCATCTTGACGGTGGAGATGTCGTCGAGGCTGTCGAGGCGTGCCAGCAGTGCGTGTGCTTTGTCCACCAACTCCGGCGTGATGCCGTCGAGGCGCATCAGTTCGAGGCGCGTCAGCGTGATGGCGCGCAGTACGCGGGTGACATCCCTGCGTTCGTTGCCCGTAGTCAGAGTGGATAGGCGCTCCATCTTGCTATAGAAATTCAGGAAACTCTCCTTGGGCAGATAGGTCTTCAAAGCGGCGGCCACACCGTCGTAGAGGGGCAATATGCGGCCAACGGAATCCACGTAGTCCTCCTGATCTATACGGAAGAGTGCCAGCGTCTCTCCCGCAACGGGGAACAGGCGGCGGCAGGTCTCCATGAGCACTTCGCGCCAGTTGGCATCGGGCGACTTAAGGAGTTCGGCCAGCACGTAGGTGTTGATGCGGTTGTAGGTGCTGTAGTCGTGTCCGCTGCCGTTGAGGAAAACCCCGTTCACGCCCGAACGGGCGTAGAGCTGCAGGCGGCGTTGCATCACGGTGTAGACGGGGAACGGCGTGTAGTAATCGTCGAAGTTGTTGATATAGTCCCACACATAGACGTGGCTGCACATCTCGTGCCAGTCGCTAAGCAGCTTCGCGAACGCCTGTTCCTCGGGTGTCTCTACGGGAGAGAGCCTGTAGTCCATCGCACTGACTAGCACGCCCACATTGTCGGGCAGGGGTGTCTTCGGCAGCTGCTTCGTGGTAAGATAGTAGGAGGTGAAGAACGTGTGCTTGGGATACAGCTTGGCTAGTTTCTCCATGAGGGCGAACACGGCGGGCGAGGCATCCTTCGGGGTGCATCCCGCCTCGCGGCAGCGGACGCACTGGCACACGAGGTCGTTGTCGTTGGGCAGGATGGCGAAGCGCTGGGGCTTCTTGTTGCCGAAGTTCTCGTCGATGTATTTGGAGATGTAGAGCAGCATCTGCGGCGACGAGAAGCAGAACTGCTTCTTGTATACGGTGCCGCCGACGGAGGCATAGACGCTGTTGACATGGCGCTCCGGAATCACGTCATCCAGGTTGTGGCCCCATATGCCCCAGTCCCGCTCTACGTTGTTGAGGTTGAATTCCTTTTCATCGCACATGAAACTGAAAGGCAGATAGATTTCGCGGTAGTCGAACGTCTCGTCACTGGCCGTTGCGGGCATACGGTTGCACGCGCAGAGGGCGGACATGGCCATGAGGTATAGAATGCTGCGACAGAAGCGTTTCATAATAGGTATGATTTAAGTTTGTTATCTTTTTATCGGGTCAAAATGCTGTGTGAACTTGGAAGGTGACACTGAATATATTGCGATACGAGTCCTTCAGCGTGCCGTCGGCGGTGCGGTAGGGATCGAAGCAGGTGTTCCAGTTGGCCGAGAGGCCGAGGTAGAGGTGACGCGTGCACAGGTACTGGAAGTCGACTCCCACCATGGCATTCGTGTGGGAGAGGTTGCGCAGCGACGTCTGGTCGAAGAACGAGAGTTCGGGGAAAGAGCCGAAGCCCGTCAGTAGCGCCACCGACGAGATGTTGTCATCGTTGAAGAATAGTTTGCCCTTGAGCGACACGTTGTAGTAGAGACTCGACTCCATCACCACCAGGTCGGCACCGCCCGTCACCTTGATGTGTCCCCACGACTTCTCCACCGAGGGGGTGATGAGCACGAGGTTGTACTCATCCATGTTGGCCCTCACGGCATCCCCCTCGCTCAGGAAGAGATACGTCTGCGGCGTGCGGCGGTAGCCCAGGCGCAGTGTCGGGGTCCATCCCCGGTTGGCAGCATAACTGGCGGAGATATTGGCGCCGAAGCGGTTGAAATAGCGCGTCGATGCGGCGAAGTTGACCATGCCGCTCCAGCGGCTGTTGAACTGGTGTTCCCACTGTGCCATGAACTCCAGTCCCACGCCGCCCGACTCTTCCTCCTCCTCATCGCGATAGCCGTCGATGCCTTTGTAGCTGATCTGCCCAGTGTAGGTGTTGCGCTTGCACAGGCGGCTGTAGGCCACCGAGGCGATTGAGTAGAGGTGTGCGACGGACGACAGATTGCCGGCCTTCGTGTCGTAGAAAGCAGCGGTGTAGTTCAGGTCCACGCGGTTCTTGAAGCTGCGGAATCCGAGGTAGCGCATGTGCTCGTACCACTCCTGCTGCTCGGCATTGCTGGGATTGTAGTTGCGTCGTTGCAGTTCGTAGGCCGGTCGCCACTCCTTGAGATACTCGTGGGCCACCCCCTTGGTGTAGAGCAGTTCCTTGTTGAATCCGTCGTAGACCAGTGCTGTGTCGACCACCTGCAGCGCGATGTCTGGCATGCGGTCTTTGATGAGCTGCTGCGCCCATTCGGTGGAGAGGCCGGAGAAGGCCGCCCGGTATTGCGGAGAGGTCCATTCGTCGCGGCCGCGACTCGGGTGCACCAGTTCCAGAGCCTCCGCATGGCGTCCCTGCTGCTGCAGCGCCACAGCCTCCTTGATGACGAAGTAGGGCGTTTCAGGGTAAATGTTATAGCCTATCAGGGCGTAGCGCTGGAAGAGCTCGTCGCGCTTGAGTGTCTGACTCATGTTAATGCAGCAGCGCAGTGCCGCTTCGCTGTAGGGCACCACTTCGAGCAGAGCCTGTGCCTCGTCAAGAGCTTCCTCGTAGCGCTCCTCCTCCACGAGCAGGCGCAGACGGTTGGCGGCCATATCCTCATAGGCGGAGGCAAAGCGCTTGGCGTCCTCGGGACTTGCCACGGCGGCACTGCGGCGGTAGAGGTCGCGGGCTGTGGTCAGTTGTCCCAGATGTCCCAGTACGGTGATTTCCCGCGACACGGTGGAGGCCCATTGCTCATGCTCGGGCGTCATCAGGTCGAGGGCCCGCTGCAGATACATATTGGCTTCCGACCACTGCTGCGTCTCCATCTCGTGCGTCCCCATCCGGAGCATCAGCGTGGCGTATTCCTCCTGAATGTCACTGTCGGAGGGGTTCAGCGTGTAAAGTTCTTCGAGGACACGGTAGGCCGCCTGCTGATTGCCCGTCTTCATGTGGAGTCCGTATAGCTTCAGCAGGAGCGGTGCCGTGCGTCCGTCCAGCCGCATGGCTTCCGCCAGATAGGTGTAGGCATCGTCGTTGTAGCCCCGTGTGAGGGCGGTGTTGATGAGGTAGTTCAGCGCATCGCGGTTGCCGGTGGCGATGTAGAGGCGTCCGTTGGTCTCATAGGGGTCGTTCATGCGCGCCTCCTGGGCCACATCCTCCATCAGACCGTCGGCAATGTACTTCGCCCCGTGACTGCGGGCGAATCTCACGGCTTGCGTGTAGAGTCCCTGTTCGCAGAGGATGCCGGCGCCCTTGCCTATCAGCACCGTATTGTGGGGGAAGTGCGTCAGTGCCCGGTTCACGGCTCCCAGGGCGTGGTCGTATTCGCCGCTGCGCTCGTAGAGGTTGATGAGTTCGAGATAATATTCCAGGTTGTCCGGATCTGTATCGAGCCACTGCTCCAGATTACGGATGGCCTCGGCCGTGTTGCTGCGCTTGAGCACCTCGTTCCAGGTGGCGCGGTTGCGCTTGCGAAGTTCGGCTGTGATGCTGCTGTCGTTGGGGTATATCTGCGCCAGTCGTTTGAGCGAGGCATCGGCTTCCACTGTATTACCCATCTTGCGGTAGAGGTTGATTTTGCGTCGCCACATATCGCGGTCGTAGGGCTGGAACTCCAGCAGTTCGTTTATGTAGCAGATGGCGCTGGAGGTGTGGTGCAGCGTGTCCTCCACGTCCACCAGAAGACGTTTGGCGCGGTAGTGCATCTCGTCTGTCTGTGCGGCCCTTACGAGGTTGTAGCGAGCGCGTTCAATGTCGCCCACGACGTAGTAATAGCGACCGTTGTAGTAGCGCAGGTCTGGCTCGTCGGGATAGAGCTTGAGCGCCTCGTCCAGTTCGTGCCTCACCTCATTCCAGGCGTTGATGCGGGACAGTTCGCGCACGCGGTCAATATAGTAGCCCGCGGTGTGGAGCTCTTCCTTTGCCATAGTGGAAAAGACTACGGTAACAACCGTCATCACCGTCAGGCAGCAACGTAGCAGCATTGTGCCGGAAGATATCTTATTTTGTAGGTGTTGGGGCATTGTTGGCAGGTTTTTCTTTCTCTCTCTTCTTCACACCGGTGCGCTGGATAGGCTTCCACACGGCGGTCTGTCCGCTGATAAACTGGAAATAACCTACATTCGAGCAATATGTGATGAGCGGGTGGTATATGATGGGTTCGATCATCGCGGCGAGTGCAAGATGCCAATAGCTTCGGCGTCGGTTGTACCAGGGCACAGCTTCCGTGTTGTAGTCGAACAGCAGTAGGAAGAGGCACATGAGCACGGAGAACAAATATATCATGCCGAACACGATGGCTGCCGTACCCCAGTTGATGCCTCCGATGAACAGCAGCCACACCATGAAGAAGAAGCCGCTTATCTCCAGCATCGGAGCAATGAATTCGAAGATGAAGATGAAGGGAAGAG
The DNA here is from genome assembly GCA_017958545.1 of Bacteroidaceae bacterium. GTDB lineage: Bacteria > Bacteroidota > Bacteroidia > Bacteroidales > Bacteroidaceae > Physcousia. The sequence goes on from JAGDCM010000025.1 coordinate 29,270, forward strand.
TGAAGATACCGACGACACCGTAGTACGGGTTGAAGAATAGTTTCCAATGGTGGGAAACGATTTCGAAGAGACCGCGTGCCCATCTCACGCGCTGTCGGTAGATGGCTTGCAGGGAAGAAGGTCCCTCCGTCCAGCAGCACACCTTTGCCACCTGTGCCACGCGGTATGGCTTGCCGCTGTTGCGCATATATGTTATCATACGCAGCAACATATCCACATCCTCAGCCATTGAGGTGTTGTCGTAGCCGCCGGATTTCACCACGACATCAAGGTCGAACAGTCCGAAGCCGCCCGAGATATTCGGTAGTGAGTTGATGAAACTCCATCCCAGTTTGCTGATGAGGAACGAACGCATGTATTCCAACTGCTGGAACATAGGCAGTATGCTTCTCGGGACGCGGGCTTCCACCACGCGGCCGTCTTCCACCACGCAACCGTTGCTCATGAGCATTGTGGCCGACACACCTATCATTGGCACGTGGCTTGTCACCACCAGCCACATCATACGGTAGAGCGCCATCGGTTCGATGACACAGTCTACGTCAGTGCAGACGAAATACTTGTTAGAGCACACGTTGATGCCGGCGTTGGAACCGTCGCTCTTACGTCCGCCACGCTCCTTGTCCACCACCACGAGTTTAGAGAAATTCGGATTGGTACTCTTCAGCACGCGCTTGATAGGTTTCGAGGGCACTCGCATCGCCACATCGTAGGGCACTTCCACCATCTCGAAATTCTCGATGAGCAGTTCCAGAGTGTGGTCGCTTGACGCATCGTTGACGATGATGATTTCATAGTCGGGATAGTCTATCTGCATTAGCGAATTGACGTTGTCGATGATGGTCTTCTCCTCGTTGTATGCCGGTGCTATAATGGAAACGGCAGGCGTCAGCGGCGAACCCTTCAGTTGATAGCGTATAGTGTCGTCATCGGGCATGTCCACCCTCTGTCCCGCCTGCGCACTGCGACTGAACAGGATGAAGAGCAGGTAGCTCGCCATGATTGCCAGTGAGTAACCGAAAATCAGGTAGCAGAAGAGGTAGTATATGGTAATCCAGGTAGACATTACGTGTTTAGTTGGCGATATTGTATACGGTTTCTACTGACGGGTGGTATGCCTGTTCCTTGTTGAGCGGCATGCGCGACAGTGTCAACGGATTGCGGAAAAAGGCGAAGAGTTTTTTGTCTTCCGGGTGTGCTCTTTGTTCAAGCACTTCTATCATTTCCTTTCCGTCGTCGCTGTAGTTCCAAAGGCATCGCAGCGCTTCGTAGCGCACATGCGGATTGCGGTTGTAACGGTAGGTGTCCACGATGACGCGCTGGTTTTTGCCGGTATCCATGCGTGTTATGGCGTGCAGGATTGCTACCTTCGTGTCGTCGGGCTGTGTGAGCAGGGCTTCCACCAGCAGTTGCTCTCCCTCTGTGTAGCTGAGATAGCCCCATGTGCGTGCTATCTCCTCAATGAGTTTCTTGTGTTTGCTCTCGCGAAACATCGGTTCCAGCTGCGCACAGTATTCACGCTGGTCGAAGCGTCGCATCAGTCTCACGAACATGCATTTTGTGTAGTCCTTCTTCTGCAGTTCCGCCCAGTGGGCCAGATTGGGCAGTTTCATTCCCGCATTGCGTCGGCGGTTGAGGATGTAGCCCAGTTCGATTTCATCATAGATGCACGAGTTCTTGTCGAAGAAGTCAGTCTCGAAGTATGCAAGTTCGCTGTCCGAACTCGACATCACCGACATATACATTGCCACGCGGCGCAGACGTACTTTGGGAGAAGTCATCAGTCGGTTCAGCAGCCAGGGGTTCATATACAGCTTGAAGGCTCTTGCCTGGGTCATTGCTTTCATTTTGCGCCAAGTGCTGCCTCGGGTGATTTCCTTCTCCAAAAAGTTTTGCAGGCCGAGCACGTTGAGGAAAAGTTGCAAGTTTTTCGTACGGCTGGGTCCGGCCACCTCGTCTCGCATTAGTCGTTCGTAGGCCATGCGGCACACCATACGGCGCTGTTCGTCGTTGCGCAGATAGCCGTATTTTGCCAACCTTTCCGGGTCGATGTCTATGGCATTCTTGATATCCTCGCGGGACATTGGGTTGTAGACATCGCATGCAAAAATGCTGTCAAGCAGTCTGCCGAAACGCCCCTCCAGTTTCTTCCTCAGTTCGTCGCGCTTGGTACGCTTATATCCGATGTGCTCCAAACGGACAAAGATGACGATGATTAGAAAAAGCGACCAAAGGATTACCCATATCGCGGTTTTTACCTCGTAAGGGTAGTCTCGGAAAAGATCCCTGTAGTACGTCCAGAAATATGTGACGTACGTTGTTATCAGGTTGTAGTAATATGACAATGCCGAGACGCTATCCACAGGTGTTTCTCGTAAGTGATATTAGATTTAACGTAAATTTTTAACACACTTGAGGGCAAAGATACAGAAATTATTGCAAATAATGCAATATCTCTCGCTGACGAGAGAGAAAAATGGTCAAAAAGTCAAAAAAAAGTACTTAAACGCCCATAACAGCCCTTACTAAGAGCATTACGATGGGTATTGTGACAAGCAGAATGCCGATGGCATCGATGATGACTCCGGACTTTATCATCTTCGTGATGGGTACATAGCCCGAAGCATAGACAATGGCATTGGGCGGCGTAGATACCGGCATCATGAATCCGAGCGATGACGACAGAGCAATGCCGATAGCCACCGGAATAGGGCTGAAGCCTACAGAAATTGCCGTACTGATAGCGATGGGAGCTATGAGATTTGTGGATGCCGTGTGCGATGTCAGTTCAGAGAGTAGCAGGGCAACGGTGCAGAACACTCCCACGAAGACCCATTCCGACGGGTTGCTGCCCATCACGTCCCGGATACCGTTGCCTACCCAGTTGGTGAGTCCCGTGGTATACATCATTGCACCCATCGACAAACCGCCTCCGAAAAGCAGAAGAGTACCCCAGTCCACACCGGCCACACCGTCCTTCCAGTTCATTGTCGGCTTCCATGTCTTGGTGTCGGCAGGCAGAAGGAACAGCAGCAAAGCACCTATCATACCACCGATGGCTTCGGGGAAATGGCTGTCGTAGAACTTCATCACGTCGGAGTCCTGACGGTATATGAGCATAATCACACTTGGAGCCACCCACAACGCTACAGCTACACAGAAGGCTATGACGGTGTTCTTCTGCGCCCTCGTCCATTTTCCCAGTGAATTGCGGCATTCGCGGATGAAGTTTTGTGCCCCTTCAATGTGGTTGACATCGGCGGGGAACATCCACCAAAGAACAACGCTGGCGAGTATGAAGTAAATTATCATTGCCACAATGCCCCATGTCATCCATTGGAAGAAGGAAACGACGGGAGCATTGGGAGCAAGTTGAGTGAGGAATCCCAGCATGATGATGTTGGGAGGTGTACCGATGGGTGTCATCACGCCGCCGATAGAGCAGGCGTATGCCGTCATAAGCATCAGTCCTGTTGCGTATTTGTAGTTCGACAGGTCGATGATTTTACCGTTGGCGGCCATCATGTCCCGTATGGTTTGCAGCAGTCCCAGCGAGATGGGAAACATCATTGCAGCAGTCGCCGTGTTGCTAATCCATCCGGAGCACAGCATACAGGCAATACCGATGGCAAGAAATATGTGTCTGGGTGAGTCTCCCACCCATTTCATAGACATAATTCCGTATGCGATGCGTTTGTCCAGACCGTTCACCATCATACCTTTTGCCAACATGAAGCCACCCAGGAAAAGGAATATCATGGGGTTGGCGAAGTCCTTGAATGCATCTTCCACCGGAGCGATACCTGTTGCAACGCACAACGTTGGACCCATCAGCGAAGTGACGGGAATGGGCACGGGTTCTGTCACCCACCATATTGCCACCAGCGTCATCACCGCCAGCAGGTGGTGTGCGGCATCCGACAGGGATTCAATGGGGGTGAACCAGATTATGATGGCGGCGAGAGGACCGATAACGGTTCCTATTGTTTTACGGAGTTCTCTGGTTGGGCGTTCTGCGATAATTGTGTTTTCCATATTGTTTTCTGTTATTTTTAGATTCCTCTCTCTGCCCAGTCGCCTCGGTCTAGATTGCGGTAGCCGATGGCTTCGGCAATATGCTGTGACAGCACCTTCTCAGAGCCTTCAAGGTCGGCAATGGTGCGGGCCACTTTAAGAATGCGCGTGTAGGCGCGGGCTGAGAGTTTGAGACGTTCCATCGCCATTCGGAGCATTTCGAGCGACTGGGCATCGGGTTCTGCAAAGATGTGGAGCATCTTCTCCGTCATCTGAGCATTGCAATGTATCCCCTTGCAGTCCTTGAAACGCTCTGCCTGAATCTGGCGGGCAGCGATAACACGCTGACGAATCACACTACTGGGTTCGCCCGGCTCCATCTGTGAGAGTTGTGCGAAGGGTACAGCTTGAATCTCGCAATGAATATCAATGCGGTCGAGCAGCGGACCGCTGATTTTGGACAGATAGCGGCTGATCTGGCCTGGTGTGCAGGTGCAACGGTGGTGCGGGTCGCCGAAATAACCGCAAGGACACGGATTCATTGAGGCAACGAACATGAAGTTGCAGGGATATTCAACAGAATACTTCGCACGGGACACATTGATGGTGCGATCTTCCAGAGGCTGACGGAGCACTTCAAGTGTCTGGCGCTGGAATTCAGGTAATTCATCGCAAAAAAGAACCCCGTTGTGTGCCAGAGAAATCTCTCCCGGTGTGGCATTGGTGCCACCGCCAACAAGAGCCACTTGAGATATTGTGTGATGCGGTGAACGGAATGGACGCGAAGCAATAAGTGCGGAGTCCTTGTTCAGTTTGCCGGCGACGGAATGTATCTGTGTGGTCTCAAGACTTTCGGATAGGGTGAGAGGCGGCAGAATGGACGGCAGTCGCTTTGCCATCATACTTTTTCCGCTGCCGGGAGGTCCCACCATGATGAGATTGTGTCCGCCAGCTGCCGCAACTTCCAAGGCGCGCTTCACGAGTGCTTGCCCCTTGACATCCGCCATGTCGTATTCCACATCCGACTGATGGTCGAAGAACTCTTTGCGGGTGTCCATCTCATAGGGCGTGAGAGGCTCTTTGCCGTTGAGGAAGTTCACCACCTGCGAGATATGGCTTACACCATACACCTTGATGCGATTGACGACAGCTGCCTCGCGTACGTTTTGAATAGGTACGAAAAGATTCTCGTAACCGAGTTCGCGTGCCTTAATAGCTATGGGTAGTACACCTTTAACCGGTTGAATACCTCCGTCCAGAGAAAGCTCACCCACCATCATTGTCTGTTCGAGGAGAGTGGTCTCCACCTGTTTCTCCGCAGCCATAATGCCGATGGCTATGGGGAGGTCGTACCCACTGCCTTCTTTGCGGATATCGGCGGGAGCGAGGTTGATGGTAATCTGCTTTGCTGGGAACTTATATCCGCTGTTCTCTACGGCAGCGACAATGCGCTCGTGACTTTCCTTGACGGCGTTGTCGGGCAGTCCGACCATGCAGAAACGTATGCCGCGAGCAAGGTTCACCTCGATGGTGACCTGTTGGGCATTGAGTCCCTGAACGCTGGCAGAGAAGGTCTTGACGAGCATCTGTTATTCTTCCTTAGAGCGACCGGAACGTTTGCGCTCCAAGTGATCGAGAATGATTTTGCGCATGCGCATCGACTTGGGAGTGACCTCCACGTACTCGTCCTCCTTGATGTATTCCAAAGCCTCTTCCAGAGAGAATATGGTGGCGGGGATGATGCGAGCCTTCTCGTCGGAACCGGAAGCACGCATATTAGTGAGCTGCTTGGCCTTGGTGACATTTACCACGAGGTCGTTGTCGTGAACATGCTCTCCGACCACTTGACCGGCATATACCTGCTCCTGTGGTTCAATAAAGAAACGACCGCGGTCCTGCAGATTGTTGATGGAATATGCGTAGGCGGTACCAGTCTCAAGAGCTATCATGGAACCGTTGGTGCGACGGAGTATGTCACCCTTGTAGGGTTGGTACTCCTTGAAGCGATGAGCCATGATGGCTTCACCCTGTGAGGCAGTGAGTATGTTCGTGCGCAAACCGATGATCCCGCGGGATGGGATGAGGAATTCGATGTTCACACGGTCTCCCTGACTCTCCATGGATGTCATTTCACCCTTGCGGCGGGTGACCATGTCAATCATCTTGGAAGAGAACTCCTCTGGAACGTTGATGGTGAGTTCCTCAATGGGTTCGCAGCGTTCGCCGTCTATTTCCTTATATATAACTTGCGGCTGACCTACCTGCAATTCGTAGCCCTCGCGACGCATTGTCTCGATGAGTACGGAAAGATGCAGGACACCGCGACCGGCCACCAACCAGCGGTCGGTGTAGCCTTCTACGAGAGAGACGCGCAGAGCGAGGTTCTTCTCCAACTCCTTGTCGAGTCGCTCATTGATATGGCGTGAGGTGCAGTATTTGCCCTCTTTGCCGAAGAAAGGAGAGTCGTTGATGGTGAAGAGCATCGACATGGTGGGTTCGTCGATGGAGATGGGAGGCAGAGCCTCTGGATTCTCGTAGTCGCACAGTGTGTCGCCTATCTCGAAATGCTCCAATCCCACGATGGCACATATGTCACCGGATGATACGGCATCTGTTTTCTGGCGACCCATACCGGTGAAGGTGTGCAGTTCCTTTATCTTGGTCTTCTCCATGGAACCGTCGCGATGGGCCACTGTGATGTTCATTCCCTCGCGCAGCGTGCCGCGATGCACACGACCCACGGCGATGCGACCGGTGTAGTTGCTGTAGTCGAGCGAGGTGATGAGCATCTGGGGCGTACCTTCCAGTACGGTGGGTGCGGGGATGTGCTCGAGGATGGTGTCGAGGAGATAGGTAATGTCGTTGGTAGGAGTTGACCAGTCGGCACCCATCCAGCCGTTCTTCGCGCTGCCGTAGATGACAGGGAAGTCCAGCTGCTCCTCTGTGGCATCAAGGTCGCACATGAGGTCGAAAACCATCTCGTAGACCTCTTCGGGGCGGCAGTTGGGCTTGTCCACCTTGTTGACAACTACAACAGGTTTCAAACCTATCTCAAGAGCCTTTTGCAGTACAAAACGTGTTTGGGGCATGGGGCCTTCGAAAGCATCTACCAGAAGCAGGCAACCGTCTGCCATATTCAGTACACGCTCCACCTCACCGCCGAAATCGGAGTGTCCCGGGGTGTCGATGATGTTAATCTTGGTGTCCTTGTACTGGATGGAGACATTCTTCGAGAGAATGGTGATGCCGCGCTCGCGTTCCAGCTCGTTGTTGTCGAGCATGAGTTCGCCTGTCTGCTGATTGTCGCGGAAAAGGTTGCCGGCCATCAGCATCTTGTCCACAAGAGTGGTCTTGCCGTGGTCGACATGGGCAATGATAGCAATATTTCTTATATCCATAGACTAACGGGATGAAAAAGAAAACCCCCGTCTGAGAGGCGGGGGCTTTCGGATGCTTCTTTACTTTCTCAGACCGAGGGCCTTGACAATGGCACGATAGCGGTTGATGTCGCGCTTCTTCAAATAGTTGAGGAGCGAACGACGCTTACCTACGAGACCGGTCAGAGCGCGCTCTGTGCTGTGGTCCTTACGGTTTTGCTTCATGTGCTCGGTGAGGTGGGAGATGCGATAGGTGAAAAGAGCAATCTGGCTCTCTGCGCTACCTGTGTCCTTAACTCCCTGACCGAATTTGCCAAAGATCTCTTCTTTTTTTGCTGAATCCAAATACATTGTTGTAATGGTTTAAAGTAAACTTGTTTGTTGAGCAGCTCCTCCGCACGCTTCACGGCACTGTACTCACAAATGCGGGTGCAAAGGTACGAAAAATAGTTGAGAGTTGGGAGTTTAGAGTTTA
>JAGDCM010000026.1 GCA_017958545.1 Bacteroidaceae bacterium
GGTCAGGAAGTGGCGCTCTCCGACTACAAGGGAAAGGTGCTGCTGATAGTGAACACCGCCACACGTTGCGGATTCACACCGCAGTACAAGGAACTGGAGGCTCTCTACGAGAAATACAACAGCGAGGGACTCGAAATACTGGACTTCCCCTGCAACCAGTTCGGACAGCAGGCACCGGGCAGCATAGCAGAAATACACCAGTTTTGCACAGCAAACTACGAGATAAGTTTCCCGCAGTTTGACAAGATAGAGGTGAACGGCGAGGGAGCAAGTCCCCTTTACGTGTATCTCAAGTCGCAGGCGAAGTTCGGCGGGTTTGACACAAACGACCGCACAGGAAAGATGATGGACGCAATGCTCCGCAAGAAAGATGCCGACTACGACAAAAACACGGACATCAAGTGGAACTTCACCAAGTTTCTCATCTCACGCGACGGCAAGGTGGTGAAGCGCTACGAACCCAGCGACAAGATGACCGACATAGAGGCCGACATCAAAAAGGAACTGGAGAAGAAAACTCGTTAACTCGTCTACCAGACAAAAATGGCCACCTTTTCGGGTGACCATTTTGTCTGAGTGATCCGGCCGGGATTCGAACCCGGGACCCACAGCTTAGAAGGCTGTTGCTCTATCCAGCTGAGCTACCGGACCATCCAAAAACGCCGCAAAGGTATGAAAAAAACGAGAGTTAGACTACCATAAAGCCGATAAATTTTCCATATAACGATATTTTTTCGTAACTTTGCCGCGAAATAACTATATAATAAGGATAAAGAATATATGTTTTCAGGCATAGTGGAAGAAACCGCCAAGGTGGTGGGCATAGTACAGGACGGAGGCAATGTGCATCTGACACTGACATGCAGTTTCGCAGGCGAACTGAGCATAGACCAGTCGGTGGCACACAACGGAGTGTGCCTGACAGTAGTGAAGATGGAAGAACGGCCCGAGGGCCTCTGCTACACAGTGACGGCAATGCGCGAGACACTGGAGCGCTCCAATCTGGGAGAGCTGAGCGTGGGCGATGAAGTGAACGTGGAGCGCTCGATGGTGATGAACGGACGGCTGGACGGACATATCGTGCAGGGACACGTGGATGAAACAGCTACGTGCACCGATGTGGAGGAACAGGACGGCAGCTACCAGTTCACCTTCCGCTACGAGACATCGCGCGAGATGGTGGAGCGAGGATACTTCTGCGTGGACAAAGGCAGCGTGACGGTGAACGGCGTGTCGCTCACCGTATGCCGACCCACAGATGACACATTCCAAGTGTGCATCATACCATACACCTACGAGAACACCAATTTCCACAGCATACGCAAGGGAACTACGGTGAACCTCGAATTCGACATTCTGGGCAAGTATATTGCCAGGATGAGCAGTCTGCTGGAGAAGAAATAGGGAAAAACATCAAAACCACACAAAAAAGATGAAGAAATATGCGGCAATGATGCTGATGACGCTATGTGCGTGGAACACTGCTGCCCTCGCGGAAACGTGGAATCTGAAGCAGTGCATCGACTACGCGCTGGAGAACAACATCACCATCAACAAGAACCGAGTGGCCGAGGAAACGGGCGAAAGTAGCCTGACACAATATAAGAGTCAGCTGTGGCCCTCCCTCAGCTTCTCCACATCGCAGAACATGACGTACCGACCCCTGCAGCAAACGGCAGAGGCACGCTCGGTGGACGGGCAGGTGACGGCGAGCGCCAGCAAGGTGGTGGGCAATGGCAGTTACAGCCTGTCGATGAACTGGACTATCTGGGACGGAGGCGTCAACTACAAAAACGTGGAGAAACAGAAAGTGAGCAACAAGATTGCCGTACAGACAACAGAGGCTTCAGAGGTGAGCATACAGGAGCAGATAACGCAGCTCTACGTGCACATACTCTTCTCGAAAGAGGCCAAGAAGGTGAGCGAACGTCTGGCCGAGACAGCCAACACCCAGTGGGAACGCGGCAAGGAGATGCAGCAGCAGGGACAGATGGCAAGAGCCGACGTGGTGCAGCTGGAGTCGCAGAAAGCCTCTGCCGACTACAACGTGATGGCTGCAACGACAGAGATTGCCAACTACAAGCGCCAGCTGAAGCATCTGCTGCAGCTGGACCTGAACACGGAATTCGACGTGGAGAGCGAAGTGCCCGATGACGATGCAGCAATGGCCATCATACCGTCGGCACAGGAGGTGTATGCCGAAGCACTCGCCACACGACCTGAGATAAAGGGCGCAGAACTCACCGTGGAGCAGGCACAGCTGCAATACGACATAGCACGCAGAGGCTACTTCCCCACCATCTCCCTTGGAGCCAGCGTGGGCGATTCGCACAACACGGCAACAACGCAGAGCTACGGCGACCAACTGAGAAACAACTTCGCAGCAAGCGCAGGACTCAGCATAAGTTTGCCCCTGTGGGATCAGCGACGCACCTCAACGGCCAAGGAAAAGGCACGCTACCAGATAACGACGGCAAACCTTGACCTGGAAGACAAGAAGAAGACGCTGTCGAGCAACATCGAACAGTTCTGGCTGAACGCCACCAACAACCAGCAGAAATTCGCAAGCGCACAGCTGAAGGTGAAGAGCCAGGCGGAGAGCTACGAACTGGTGGACGAGCAGTTCCGCAACGGACTGAAGAGCGTGGTGGACGTGCTGGAAGCAAGAGACCAGATGCTGACAGCTGAGCGCGACAAGCTGGAGAGCAAATACAACACCATACTCAACATCGCTTTGCTGAGGTTCTATAAGGGGGAAGTTCTCGGACTGTAATTGATAATTGACAATTGATAATTGATAATTGAAAGGTTAAAGACTGACAATGAAAAAGATATTTCTCATATTGGCTGCAGGAGCGATGCTCGTGAGCAGCTGCAAGAAAGGTCCGGAGTTCACCTACACCACAGAAGAAGTGCGCAGGATGGACATCACCACAAGTGTGACGGCAACAGGTACTATCGAACCCGTGACAAAGGTGGAAGTGGGTACGCAGGTGAGCGGTATAGTAAGCCACCTGTATGTGGACTACAACAGCACGGTGAAGGCCGGACAGGTGATTGCCGAACTGGACCGCACCAACCTCATCTCCGAACTGGAGAGCGCACGTGCCATGCAGAAGAGCGCACAGAGCGACCTGGCATATCAGAAACTCAACTACGAGCGCTACAAGACGCTATACGAAAAGGGACTCGTGAGCACCAACGACTACGACAAGGCAAAGCTCTCGTACGAACAGGCGAAGGAGGCTATGGTGCAGCGCGTGGAGAACACGAAGAAGGCTGAGACAAACCTCGGCTACGCCACCATCACAAGCCCCATCGACGGCATCGTCATCTCGAAGGAAGTGGAACAGGGACAGACCGTAGCATCCAGCTTCAACACCCCCACTCTCTTCACCATCGCACAGGACCTCACACAGATGCGCGTAGTAGCCAATGTGGACGAGGCCGACATAGGTGAAGTGAAGGAGGGACAGAGAGTGACGTTCACCGTGGACGCATTCCCCGACGACGTATTCGAGGGCAAAGTGAGTCAGGTGCGTCTGGAGGCTACGACAACAAGCAACGTGGTGACATACGAAGTGGTAATCACCGCTCCCAACGACGACTTGAAACTGAAGCCCGGTCTGACAGCCAACGTGACAATCTTCACGCTGGAACTCAAGGACGCAATGGCTGTGCCCAGCAAGGCACTGAGGTTCAAACCCTCGGAGGCTATGCTCAACGAGGGCGAAACGATAGTGGACAATCCCAACCAGGGACCCAAGGTGTGGGTGAAGGAAGGTCCCGAACTGAAGGCATACAGCGTGGAGACCGGTACGACGAACGGAATGCTCACAGAGGTGAAGTCCGGACTGAATGAAGGTATGACAGTCATCACCGACGTATCGGCAGGAGAACTGGAAGAAGAGGAAGAGGAGCAGACCACAAACCCATTCATGCCTCGCCCAAGAAACAGGGATAACAAGAAGAATATCAAGAAATAAAGGGATGGAGAGGAAAGTAGTAATCGAACTCGACAACGTGAAGCGCGACTTCCGTGTGGGAAGCGAGGTGGTGCACGCCTTGCGAGGCGTCAGCTTCAAAATATACGAGGGCGAGTTCGTCACCATCATGGGCACTTCGGGCTCAGGCAAGAGCACGCTGCTCAACCAGTTGGGATGCCTCGACACACCCACATCGGGAGAATACTATCTGGACGGCATACCCGTGAGGAACATGAAACGCTCGCAGAGAGCCGTGCTGAGAAACAGAAAAATCGGTTTCGTCTTCCAGAACTACAACCTGCTGGCCAAGACAACTGCGGTGGAGAATGTGGAGCTGCCCCTGATGTACAACACAACCTACTCTGCCAAGCAGCGTCGCGAGGCAGCCATCAAGGCTCTGCAAGCCGTGGGACTGGGCGACCGTCTGGAACACAAGAGCAACCAGATGTCGGGCGGACAGATGCAGCGCGTGGCAATAGCGAGGGCTCTGGTGAACAATCCTGCCGTGATACTGGCCGACGAGGCAACGGGTAATCTGGACACGAGGACGAGTTTCGAGATGCTGGTGCTCTTCCAGAAGTTGCACCGCGAGGGACGCACGATAATCTTCGTGACGCACAACCCGGAAATAGCACAGTATTCGTCGAGGAACATCATGCTGCGCGACGGCAAGATCAGGGACGATGTGGAGAACACCAACATACTGGATGCCGCAGAGGCTCTGGCTGCGCTGCCAAAACCGCAGGACGACTGAAAAATAAAAGGAGAAAGGAAACAAAATGAGTTTTGCAAATCTCATACGAGTGGCGATAACCGCCATCCTGAGCAATAAGAGCAGAACGCTGCTCTCCACACTGGGTATCATCATCGGTGTGGCAGCCGTCATCATCATGATGGCTATCGGACAGGGCTCCAAGGAAAGCATACGCAAGGAGATATCCAAGATGGGTTCCAACGTCATCATGATACGTCCGGGAGCCGATATGAGAGGCGGCGTGAGACAGGACCCCAGCGCTATGCAGACGCTGAAGATTTCCGACTACGAGAGTATGCTCTCGGGACTGAAGTACGTGCAGCACGTATCTCCCGAAGTGTCGCAGAGCGGACAGGTGGTGAACGGCAACAACAACACGACAACCACCGTATACGGCGTATCGCCCGAATACATGACCATCAAACTGTGGACAGTGCAGGAAGGCGACTGTTTCACGGATGAAGACGTGAGGAAGAACGCTAAGGTGTGCCTCATAGGTAAGACCGTGGTGGACGAACTGTTCCCGGGCGGGCAGAACCCCATCGGACGCACGATACGCTTCAAGAACATACCGTTCAGAGTGGTGGGAGTGCTCAAGAGCAAGGGCTACAACAACTGGGGTATGGACCAGGACAACCTGATGATAGCCCCATACACCACCGTGATGAAGCGCTTGGCTGCGCAGAACTACTTCTCCACCATCAACGCGAGCGCACTCTCAGAGGAACTGAGCGACAAGGCCATCGAGGAACTCACACAGCTGCTGCGCGAGAACCACAAGAAAAAAGACGGAGAGGACGACGACTTCACGATACGTTCCCAGCAGGAAATCATGGAGACGATGTCGACCACAATGGACACAGTGACTCTGATACTCGTGGTGGCTGCCGCATTCTCGCTCCTGGTGGCCGGTATCGGCATCATGAACATCATGCTCGTGAGTGTGACGGAGAGAACAAAAGAAATCGGACTGAGAATGAGCGTGGGAGCCAGAGGAAGGGACATCTCGAGGCAGTTCCTCTTCGAGAGTATCATAATATCCCTGACAGGAGGACTGATAGGTATCGGAGTGGGATATCTGGGCAGCTGGGTGGCAATGCTGATGTCGTTGCCGGCTCACGTACCCGTATGGAGCGTGCTGCTGTCGTTCGGAGTGTGTGCCTGCATAGGTCTCATCTTCGGCTATGTGCCAGCAAGAAAGGCGGCGCTTATGGATCCTATCGAAGCAATAAGATATGAATAAAATGAAAAACATAAAGAATATGAAAAGATTTGCATTTGTACTGCGGTGTGCAGTGTGCTCCCTGATGAGTTTCGGAGCAAAGAACAAGGTTGACAAAATTGACTACACCAAGTATCTGGCTGGAGCCGTAGTGGAGGAAAACGGTCTCGTGACATTCACCAAGACGTTCTCCATCAAGGGTATGGAAGAGGCACAGATACGCTCTCTCGTGCTGGGATATATCAAGACGACACTCGTGGGAGGCGGCATCGAAGGCCCCAGAACACGTCTTGTGGACGACGGCAAGGAAAACGGCACGATGGTGGCCCGCGTGGAGGAATGGATGGTATTCAAGAGAGGATTTGCATACCTGGATGCCACACGTTTCCGCTACACCGTGACAGCAAAGGTGGAGGGCAACAAGGTGACGATGAAAATCAACCAGATAAGCTATCTCTACGACGAGAAGATAGACGATGAAAACAAACCCACAGGAGAAGAAGGCACCGTATATGTGGCAGAGGAATGGATTACCGATGCCAACGCCCTGAACAAGAAGAAGACAAAACTGGCAAAGGGCAGCGGCAAGTTCCGCTACAGAACATGCGAGCGCGTAGAGAAAATATTCGACAAGATGATGGACTTCTTCGAGGACGAGGCCAAGGAAGAAGAGGCCAAGAAGCAGGCCAAGCCCGTAGAGGAGAAGAAGAGAAAGTTCATCACGGAGGAATAACGTGACAGAAAACACAGGACATATTATATATGTAAGGCTCCTTGCCCTGTTGGCGTTGTTGCTGCCTATGACAGCAGCGGCACAGATGAGCGAGGCACTTAAACAGCAGAAACTGGCCACTGCCTTGCAGGCAGAAAAGGAGAACGGAGTGTGGGGACGCGACTCTGCCGGGCACACGAAAAACAGAGTGGTGCCCTGGGGGCAGTTCATGTGGACCATCGACGAAAGGCTCGGAGACGTGATACCGGCAGAGAACAAGGACACCGTAGTGACAAACTTCCAGAACTGGCGATTCACAGACGGAATGACGGGCGACTATTCGTTCCTGGGCAACACGGGCAGCCCGCGTCTCAACCGTATCTTCTTCGACAGGAAGATTGTGAGGGACTTCGAACCGCTCTCCCCCTACGACTTCTTCCTGGGCGGACTTTACGACTTCCGCTTCACAAACACGAAGTCGCCAATGACCAATCTGGCCTATCACTCCTGCGGCAACAAGCAGACGGGAGAAGACCGAGTGAGAGCCTATTTCGCAAGTAATATCAACAAGAAGGCCGGCATCGGTTTCAAGATAGACTACGACTACGGCAGAGGCTACTATGTGCAGTCGCAGATAAGTTCCTTCGGAGGATGCATCTACGGATACTACCGGGGAGACAAATACAACGCACACGCCTACTTCCAGGCCGACCGCGTGAAGCAGGCTGTGAACGGTGGTATAGAAAACGACGACTACATTGAGAATCCGCAGTCGTTCCCGCAGTCGTACAGCAGCGACGACATACCCGTGAATCTGGCGAACAACTTCTACTCCAACTACGACCAGCGCTATTATCTGTCGCACCGCTACAACACGGGATTCTACAAACGCATCGAGATGCCGGACTCCATCAAGCCCAAAATGCCGGAAGACTCTCTGCTGCTGATACAGCTGGACGACTCCGTGCGCAAGGTGGTGATGGCAGACACATTGAGACTATCTCTCACACTCGACAGTCTGAAACTCGCCTGGGAGCAAGGTATAGAATACGAACAGGAATTTGTGCCCGTGATGAGCTTCATACACACGCTGGACATTCAGAACATGACGCACGACTACTACTCCAGCACCGCTTCTACGATGCGCTACTACACGTACAACTACTACGGGGATCCGGAGTATCACGACGACAGACAGGCAATGCGCTCGTTCCGCAACACGTTGGGTGTAAGCATGAGAGAGGGATTCAACAAGTGGGCGAAATTCGGCATCACCCTGTTTGCTACGCACGAACTGCTCATACAGAAACAGAAATACGTTGTGGCTCCGCTCGACACTTCCTATACGGGAATAACACGCAACAAGTTCTCCGTGGGCGGACAAATAAGCAAACGTCAAGGAGATTTATACCACTACGGTGCAGGAGGTGAAGTGTGGCTTGCGGGATATGCTGTGGGAGACTTCAAGGTGGATGCCGACCTGGATTTTGATATACCGGTGGGACGGAGAGACACAATGCAGTTCAGAGCCACAGCACTTGTGGAGCACCGCAAGCCGAGTCTATGGATGGAAGAGACACATACGCAGTTTGCATGGTGGGACAACGACCTCTCGAAGGAATTCCGTACGCAGCTGATAGGAGAACTGTCCAACAAACGCACCCGCACGAAAATCAGATTCGGGTGGAGCAATATCACCAATTACGCCTACTACGCTATGCAGAATACTCTCTACCCGGATAAGCAGCAAGGCAGCACCATTCCGGGAGACTACAAGCACAACGTGGTGGTGAAGCAGAACAGCGGCAGCGTGCAGGCATTTATGCTGCAACTGTGTCAGGACGTCGTAGCGGGTCCGTTCCACTGGGAAAACGAAATCACATGGCAGAAGAGCACAGACAGCGAAGTGCTGCCCCTGCCCCAGCTCAACTGCTACTCCAATGTATATCTGCTCTTCAAGATAGCCAAAGTGCTGAAGGTGCAACTGGGCGGCGACATACGTTTCTTCACGAAATACTATGCCCCCGACTACGCTACGGCCATCGGACAGTATGCCGTGCAGGACTATGCCAACGGACCAGTCGAGATAGGAGCCTACCCTATCGTAAACGCCTATGTGAACCTGCATCTCAAGAGATGCCGCATCTATGTGGATGCCGCTCACGTGAACGCAGGGCACGGAAGGATGTATCTGGCTCCACACTATCCCATCAACCCAATGACAATCAACTTCGGTCTGTCGTGGAACTTCTTTGACTGACAAAATGAATAACATCAAAGACATACGCTGGGGATTCGTCGGATGCGGCGAAGTGACAGAACGCAAAAGCGGTCCGGCATTCTCGCTGGTGGACCACTCGCAAGTGGTGGCCGTGATGTCGAGAAATCCGGACAAGGCAAGAAACTATGCCTCCCGGCACAATGTGGAGAAATGGTACGACAACGCGCAGGATCTCATCTGCGACCCCGATGTGAATGCCGTATATATCGCCACACCGCCCTCATCGCACGCCACATACGCCATCATGGCAATGAAGGCAGGCAAACCTGTGTATGTGGAGAAACCTCTGGCGGCATCCTATATCGACTGCCAGCGAGTGAACCGTGTGAGTCAGGAAACGGGTGTCCCCTGCTATGTGGCATACTACAGACGCGAGCTCCCCTACTTCCAAAAAGTGAAGGAACTGGTGGACAGCGGGGAAATCGGTAAGATACTCACCTGCCAGATACGTTTCGCCTGCCCGCCCAGAGATCTGGACTACGACCGCACGAATCTCCCCTGGAGAGTGCAGCGCGATATTGCCGGAGGAGGATATTTCTACGACCTGGCACCTCACCAGATAGATCTCCTGCAGATGTGCTTCGGACCGATCGTGAGAGCACAGGGAGTAACAGCAAACCGAGGCGGGCTGTATGCTACGGAAGACACTGTGGCTGCAACGTTCCAGTTCCAGCACGGACTGGTGGGAAGCGGCAGCTGGTGCTTCGTGGCAGACGAATCGGCAAAAGTGGACAGAATAGCGCTCAGCGGAGACAAAGGGAGACTCAGTTTCTCCGTATTCACATACAAACCCATATCACTCTACACAGAAAGAGGAAAGGAAGAAATCACAATAGCAAACCCTCCACACGTGCAACTGCCTCTAATAGAAAAGGTGGTGGGAGCATTGCGGGGAACAGCAACATGTAAAGAAGATTTACAGATGGCCACTTCGGTCAACTGGGTATTAGACAAAATATTAGGAAAACTATGAAAAAATTTGCTCTGTTTTTATTAGGAATGGTACTCTTCGTGACAAATATGAAAGGCGAAGAAGAGAAGTATGCAGAAATTGAGTTCGAGACACAGAAGATGAGCCTCGGAACATTCTCAGAGAAAGATGCAGTGCGCACCTGCGCCTTCACATTTAAGAATGTGGGCACAGCACCTCTCATCATCAATCAGGCATTTGCCTCCTGCGGATGCACAACGCCCGATTTCCCCAAGACACCTATCAAACCGGGTGAGAGCGGAACTATAGGTGTGACGTACAACGGACAGGGACGCCCCTTCGGTCGCTTCACAAAAACTATCACAGTACGATGCAACGGCAAGACGGAAGTGGTGCGTCTGACTATCGAAGGAGAAATGACAGAATAAAAATGTCTTTATTAACCCATAACCTAATATAATATGAAGAAAACACTTATCGTCATCCTCAGTCTTTGGATGGCTGTCTTTGCCGTGAACGCAAAGGGCAAGAAGAACGAGCGCCAGCAGACCGACCGCGAATACTGGGCAGCTCTCGCCTATCGCATGGCGGCTCCTGTGCTGGAGAATATGGCAAAGGGAGAACTGCAGAAGAACATGCAGCTGGAACTCTCTCCCACCTGGGACA
>JAGDCM010000027.1 GCA_017958545.1 Bacteroidaceae bacterium
ACCATATTCTTGAAGCCTTCGTTATTATCGTGGGTAAGGTCAACGAGCACGTAGCTATGGTCTTGCGCCTCATCATCCGCGCGGTTGCCCGGATAACCCGTACCGGCACCGAATACGCTGGTTATGCTGTTGCGGTCGTTGCTCACAGGACGCAGGTTGACAAATGAGCTTTCCTGTCGGGGCATCCCGCTGCCGACACCATAGAGCTCCGGTCTGTTAGCATAGTCGTAGAAACCATAACCGCCACCGAAGATGGTGTCCACACGACCCTGGAGATATTCGACGTACGACGATCCCTTCAACAAGTAGTCGTGCTTACCCTCTGAATAGCCGTGCAGCTGTTCCTTCACGGTGGCATAATTCTGTACACGGGCAGTGGCATCGAAGCCGTCCTCGTAGGCACCCTTAATCTCACCGCCGAAGTCGTTACCGCCATAAACAATATCTCGTATCCATGGGAAGCCTAATTTATAGCCGCCACTGCCATTGGGTTGCCTGCCGATGATGACCTCCGTATGTCCAAAGATGTCGGCATCGCTGGCACCTCCGAAAGCATCGTAGATGCGTCCGTTGCCCAGGTTGACGTACGTGTTGCCGCAGACATTGCCTTCGTTACCGCCACCATAGATATATTCCGTCTCGGCCAGGTCTTCCGCAGTGCCTTCATGAGAATAGATGGGCGACGCTCCTTTCAGGTTCACAGTGCTGCTGAAAGCCGGATCGAAATAGTATTCATGACCCGTAATCTGACCGTGTTCGTCCAACACATCACGCGGTTTTCCAACCACGCCCTGCTCACCGCCACCGAAAATCTGGAAGGCGTAGCCGTTGTTGTGGTTCACAGTGGTGCTGCCCCATATCTCGGTTTCTTCACCATAGCCGGCACCGAACACCGACAAGGCAACAGCCATCAGGTCATCGCGCTGGTCTTCAACCTCTACACCGGAGGCAGGATTGCCAAAAACACCGTCAGGACTGTCTCCAAAGACCTTATCCTTATTCAGCAGCTCCTCGTTGATATTGATGGTCACATTACCGTTCACATGAC
Source organism: Bacteroidaceae bacterium (assembly GCA_017958545.1). Taxonomy (GTDB): domain Bacteria; phylum Bacteroidota; class Bacteroidia; order Bacteroidales; family Bacteroidaceae; genus Physcousia. The sequence goes on from JAGDCM010000027.1 coordinate 1,049, forward strand.
CGCTCTCGTAACAGCCGCCATAGACATTACCGCCCAGCAGACGAATATCTCTATCGGATGGATCTCTTGGAACTTCAACAAAGCCGCCCTTTTCATAATATGTAACATTGTCGGGTACTATTATACTTGTGCCTGTTACGGTATGCTCTGTATAAACTCCTGCTGCTTCAGTATAATATTTCTCACCGACCGCCAGTTCCGTACCTGCCTCTATCTCGAAGTAAGCATTATTATCCCACTTGTTCGTGTTCCACATCAGCTGGGTCATGGCATCATTCCAGCGCAACGGCGTAATGGTCATGTTCGCCAGATTGATTTCCAGACGGTCCTTAATCTTGTCGCCGTCGGTATAGCTGTCGCGCTCATCCTCAGCACCGATTACACCACCCTCGAAAGCAGCATTGTAGGTATCCTTAGCCACGTCGGCATCTCTACATCCGCCCACGAACTTCTCGAAGATGTTCAGTCCACGGTCTATATGGTAGGTATTCTTGCCGGCAATACCCATACTACCTATGTTACCACCGCAATAGAACGAACCGACGAAGCTTGTGAAGTCTTCGTAATCATCCGGGTCGCCGTTTGTCATCTTATCGAACACAACGGCGGGCTGCAGTGTCATGGTGACACCATCCATATACTCGCCCATCACCGACTCATCCTTGAGATTCAAGGAACTGAACGGTGTGCCGCCGCTCGCGGTATATCGATTGTTTTCATCGACACCACCGGCATACAGCTTCAAGTAATCCTCGTCAATCATGCCGGCACCGTTGTTGCCGAGGAACACATTATCGGCAATCACGTACGAACCCATCTTCAATTCCACGATAGGTTTCGCCACCTTTGTAGCCAGACTGGAACAGTTACCTCCAACAAAGACAGAACCCTGGATGACGGTGTAGTTCGGACGACCGCCGTCGATACTGCCAGCCAAACGGATTGACACCTGCTCGGCATTGGGACGGAACGCTTTCAGGGCTCCGGTCGATGACGAGCCGGCATCGTAGTAGAAGTCACCGAAGGTGCTGTTGTCGGCCAACTGCTCATTGTCGGTATAAGGATAGGCACCGTTACCGCCGCCATAGACATCGCCATAGACAGTAGTATAGATGCCGATAGCATTACCGCCATAGACAACGCCGGTCACGTCGTTACCACCATATACATTATTTATATGTCCGCCCCTGATTAGCGCACGTGCCGAGAAACCGTCTGGGAAATAATAGCCTGGAAGATTCGTACAAGCGACATAGGTGCCGTTCACTGTCGGCATCACATCCGCCATACGGCAACCGCCATACAGGTTGTCCACGATGAGGGTCGAGTAGTTCTTGATTTCAAGAAGCAGACCTTCCGGACTGGTCATACGACCCTTGTTACCGCCGCTGTAGAGGTTACGTATCTTACCGCTCAGCAGATTCCATGTGGGACGTATATGCATCTCTGCCAGGTTGTTACCGCCAAAGAAGCGGCCCACCTGGTACGCGCCGCTGCTGGGCTGCGAGAAGGTGGTGTTGATGCCCATCTCCAGGAAGCGGTCCGTGGTCAGCAGGTCTTTTATGGTCTCGGTTTCTGCCGTAGCATCAGGATCCTCTACTCCATTTTCATCAACAAAGATATGGTTCACCACCTTACTGGGGTTGTCGTAGTGGATGATGTTCTGGGTCTTCACCGTGGCGTTGTTACCGCCGCCGTAACCGTAAACGATGGAACCGCCCACCACTTCCATATATGTCTTGTCCTGTTCCGGCAACTGGAAGCCCACCTCACCCGGGTCGGTTGTTACCTGTACAACAGGATTCAAATGATTCTTGTCACTCTTGTTATAGATGGTATGAGTCACCTTACCACCTTCTGCAGGCGTCTGCACATAATCATAGTCACCGTTGCCGCCGCCAAAGAGCTGACCGATATATACTTTCTTGGCATCATCAGGAGGATTGATATCAGAAGTAGTCTTAGCGTAGGCATCAGCTTCCGGATCGTTCGCGGCAGCATTAATTTCTTCTTGAGTATAATATGCAATGTTACCGCTATTGTCCTTTATCTTCGTGCTGACGCGCACATAACTGTTGAACGTGTCGTCGACAACGTTTTTCTTCGGGTCTGCGTCTCCCGGCTCCTTCACAGCTGTCAACTCCGTAGGAATGTCTTCTCCTACAGCTTCTCCCGTGCCTACCTGTCCTGCGATATCATTACCGCCATAGACATGGTTTGCAAGGATATAGCCGGTAGCATGCTCACCGTCGATATGTACGTAGGAGTAGCCGCCGACGTTTGCCATACGAGCACCGCCGAACACCTTTCCCTTCGGATTTTCCAGTGGTCGTGTTGCATCCGGGTCGAGCACGGCACCGATATCACCGGCTTTCACCGTGACACTTGTGGTGCCCTTCACATCACCCTGGTTGCCGCCACCATATACGTTACCGCCAATTCTAATCTGCCCCTGTGCTACGATTGTGCTCAGGAGTGCAGATATCAATATGGTAATAACGCGTCTCATTCTCTCAATTCTTCACTCTTCGTTCTTCGTTCTTCACTCTCAATCCACCACCATCGTAGGGTTATTAAGATCCGGTTCCGACAGCATATACAGATACGTTGGCTTGACGGTCATCTTGATAGTGTATTTCCATCCGCGCTCCACACTCTCGAATTCGCGTACGAGTTCCGACAGTCGTATGGTGTTGGTCGCCTTGCTGTCCTTGCGTATCAGGTTGCCTTTCTTGTCGTAGACGTCATACACGCTGGTCACGGCAAGTGTGGTGATGTCCTTGGGCATAAAGTATGCTGTAAACGACTCGAAGCTGGTTGACAAGGGCACTCCTTCTTTTGTCTCAGATGCCCAAAACTCGATGCCGCCATCGATGTCCACGCCCTGCGGGTCAAAGGTGATACTCTGAATGGGGCTTGCGCTACCATCGTTGGCTGCCAGATTGACGGTGATATCGGTATGGTCCGTGCTGACCTCCCCACCTGCCAACGTGCTCAGCTCTAGCGACTTAAGGTTAATGGTGCGCAACGCATCATAGTCGCCGTCCACCTTTATCCTGACACGCATGGCTGCATACAGGTGGTCGAAGAGCAGGAACACGAAGTTTCTGGGCTCTTCATCCGATGTCGGTACGGCATTGAAGGAAAAGTCGCCCCTGCGCAGACCCACTACGGTCTCTTTGTCTGTACCCTGCTTAGCCCCAATCACCACACACAAATCATTGGACATCACGGAGGGTACGTTCTCCAGCTTCACAACGGCACCATGTTCGTAGTCGGCATTATTGCCGTCGCGGTCCGTGATACTGTAACGGATAGCGGGCAAGTGTGGTATATAGCCATAGAGATAATAGGTGGCTGTTTCGATGTCTTCCACACTCGTGCGCCATTTTCCACTGCTAAAGAAGAAATTGCCCATCTTAGGCTCCTGAGCGTTCTGTGTAAAGGCGATGCCGATGGGCTTTTTGCCATTATCATAAGCCGAATATCCCGACGGAATGCTCCAAACTTTAGTGAGCCCGGTGGGAATATACTCCACATCAGCCCAATTAGCCTTAGTGGTTCCATCCTCCTCAAACGGCGTCACAAGACAGGCCACCTCAGGAATAACCTTTCCCTGCGACGGCACATCCGGCTCAATCTCAATGTCAGAGTCCGAACTACAAGCACTCAGCCCCGTCAACATAATGAGCACCAGCCAAATCTTTCCTATTATGGTCTGTTCGTTCTTCATTCTTCACTCTTCATTCTTCACTCTTCACTCACCAATTATACACCGTATGATCTATTTCCATTTCCGTCCAGCTTGTCACAGCATATTCCACCCAACCGATCTCCACACCGCCTTCGTCGGTAATCTTGAAGATGTAGGTGTAGCTGTAGCCCGGCAGCCATTGCATATATTGCTCCGGCACCACGGCTGTCTTTGCCTGCCCGTTGACGTTCACCGAGAGCGTGTAGCTGCCCTGTGTGTTGTTCGGCAACAACGTGTACCAACCTTTGTCGGTCTCCGTATATGTCTTGCCGTCGTCCTCCGGGTCGTAGTCCTCGGTGAGGTGCGCCAGACGAGTAGACTTGTCTGCGTCTACCGATGTGGTGTACCACTCCTTGATTGCTGTACCCTCTTTGGGATAGTGCACGGTCACTGTACCCTTGCGGGCTATCTTCACTTTGTCCTCTTCCGCAGCTTCGACATCCACTGACGGCTTGAAGCTGACTTCACTCAGGCTGATACCTTCGCGCGGCTCGGAGTATTTGAAGATGAAGCGCACACGAGTGTATGGTTTCACGAACTCCAGCGTCACAGGTTTGCCGAACTGCTTGTCGGGATAGTCTTCCAAATTACCCGTCGAGAACCACAGTCGCGAGAAGTAATGTGTGCTCTCTATTTCATCCGGGTCGCTCGCGTCGGCGCTGAGAGTCAGCCTATAGGCCTTATATTCAGAAACCCCATAAGTTTCTTCTGCCCCACTCGGAGTTCCTGTCACAGCGAAGAATCGATATGCCTTGGAGCTGAAGTCCCAGTATTTGATGCTCTGGCTTAAGTATCCGATGTAATCCCAGTTGCTGCTGTTGGTGGTCGTCGTGGAGGCGCTGTTAGCCTGATATCCCACGGTGTATTGCGGGAACACGGTCTGTGTGGAGCCATAGACGTCCGCAGCATAGCTCATGTTCTTGTAGCCCCACACCGTGAACTGCTCAACTCCCGTTGCGCTCAGCGGTTGACCGGCAGCCTTCGTCACAGCCTCTTCCTTGCTCTCGCTGCCGCTGAAGCAGATGGGCGTCTTCGTCTCCTCTGTTATCGTCGGCAGCTCGATCGTCGGTTCGTCGCTGTCGCCAGAGCAGGCCAGAAGACTCATAAGCACAAAGAGTCCCATTAGCACTCTAAGCCCCATGAGTCTTGCAAGTCTCATTGGCTTATCGGCCACATTGGTCATTGTCCTTTTATCGTCTGCCACCGTCTTCACTCTGTGTTAACTTTATGTCTATTCTTTAAACTTTAAACTCTAAACTTTAAACTCTAAACTCTAAACTTTACTATCGAGGCACCGGCCTCGTCGCGCGTACATAATATATTTTAATCGTTTTTTCCTTTGTGACTCACCGGGGAGTCGAACCCCGGTGAGTTTATTAAAGAGATTAAGAACCAGAAACAACCTTGATGACCTTCACAGCGTACTTACCAGTGTTACGCTTGTAAATTGTGAAGTAGAAGGTATTCTCTTGTGCTGTTGCTTCAGCAGCTCCTTCTGAAAGATCATCAACAGGATATTTCAGCAATCCTGCAGGGATAGTTGCCTTACCATCTACACTAACGAATGAATAAGTCTTTGAGGCTCCACCATTGGTTGTGATAGAGAAATAAATATAGTCAGGATCAGGTGCACCTGCTGTAGAATAATGACTAGAAGTCTCATCATCATAAGTACCCAGAGTAGTACTTGCAACATACTTCACTCCTTCTATAGGTGTAGTTCCTACAGTAACAGCGATTGGCTGATAGATCTCCGTAGCGGTCTTAGCAATAGTTGAATAGTCGTAAACGTAAGCGTATGTACCTGCTTCGAAACCACCTGCTGTAATAGCTATCCTTGCAGCCTCACCTGCTGTTACATCGATAGGATTGTTGTCAACACCATTCACAATTTGAGTAACTGTAGCACTGATATTTGCGTTCTTTGTAAGCGTGAGACCGTTACGGCCTGTTACATCAGCCTCATTGAGTTCTGTGGTGCGGTTCTCAAGAGCGTCCATCACCATTGCCTCTGTAGCGTTTGCATCACTTAATTTGTATAAAAGTGAACGGTCTGTACCATCACCACCATTAGGAGCTTTTCCATTCAAATCGTCCTTCAACGTTGCACTAGTAGTGCTGTTGTCCATTACCTGAACATAAACGTCCTTGCCAGTAGCAATTGCGTACTCGTCTGTTCCAATTCTATCACCATTTGTGTTAGCATTGTGGTTCTGCTGATAGGTAGTAATGGTAGGAGTAGCAACCGTTGTGATAGTTGTCTGCTCTGCATTTGCATCCGTAACCTCAGCTACAACAGCATCGAAGGTGATGGGGAACAAGCCTGCGGGCTCTGCGCCAGAAGGATCAGTCCAACCATTGGTGTTGTCAGAAATCTTGAATACATAAGTGTAGGCGTAGTTAGGCAACCACTTGGTGTAGGTAGAAGGAACCACAGCCTTTGCACCATTAACAGTAATTGTCTCGCCAGAACCGTCAGTAGCAACGAGTGTATAGTCCACACGAAGGGTCAGGGCAGAACTTCCGCTTACAGGGAACACTGTCTGATAGTAGTCGTTGTTCACATCACCTGCATATGTTGCATTGGGGAGAGAACGACCCAAATACTGAGCAACATTTTCTTCAGAACCTTCTTTTCCAGCAAAATTGTGAAGTGTGCCGAAGCCCTGATACTTTGTCGAGCTTGTTGTAACCGGTGTAACTGTGGTAGCAGCCTTGTCGTAGTCCTGCTTTGAATCACTTTCGGTACCAACGCTGGGGAAGTATACAGCGATTGTAGCCTTTGTGGGAAGACCGTTGGCATCAGCGCTAATCAATGCAGCAGTTGTACCCTTAACCTTTCCTTCTCCTGTAGCGAAGTCAGTTGTACCATCCCACTGATAGAAATTAACATCCTTTACAGAATAGCCAGGAACAGTCTCATAGAGAGCAACACGAACCTTTGATCCAAGATTCTTGAACGTCAGTTGAACCTCCTTACCATAGTTAGTCTTAGTCACCTCTGTGATATCGGTGATGTAGATCTGCTTCAGAGCATTAACTGTTGGGACACCAAAGGTGTAGGCAACACCGCTAGTAGCAAGGGAAGTGCCGTAGCTCATAGCTGTTATGTTTACCTCATCATTGCCAACGTCAGCAATAGCCTTATCCTTAACAGCATGTTGGTTACCCGTTGAGAAGCCGAAAAAGTCATACTGTTCTGCGCTGTAGTCCCAGTACTTAATGGTCTGAGAGGAATAAGAACCCGTCTTTACATTATTTGTACAACCAGCTGTTGTCCCAGGAACAATACCTACATACTCCCAGTTTGCGGTGTTAGACTCTGTGGTACCAGCAGTATTTACGCCATAGTGTACCAGATAGTTGTCGAACACGAGGGTTGGTGTGGGGCTTGTTTCTGCCTCTGTACCTTTAGTACCCATAACATAGAAGTTGCTGCCGAGCAAATCTGCAGCAGCAGAGCCATAGATACCGCCACGGGTAACATTCTGCATGTCGAAACCAAACTTGATGGAACCGTCGCTGGTTACACCATTCTCCAATGTAGGACTGGAATCTCCCAGATAATCCTCGCTTGTGCAGCTCGCGAGCGCAAAAGCTGCGATAGCGCTGAGGAAATAATACTTTGTTTTCATAATTGTAAAAATTAAATTGTTAATAAATTGGGTTAATTAATTTTTCTCTTTTGTTTCTTTGTGTGGTTTTTTTTGTTTTTGTTTTCTCGCCCTGAGTTTGTCGAAGGGTCGTTTTCGTTTAGAGTTTCTTGTTTAGTGTTTAGTGTTTAGAGTTTAGACTTTAGTTTTTGGTTTTCGTTTAGAGTTTAGAGTTTAACATTTAGAGTTTTGGTTTTTTTCGTTTTCGTTTTGGTTTTCGTTTTGGTTTTGGTTTTCGTTTTGGTTTTCGTTTAAATTATAGTTTACATCTCAAATTCGTGTGTGCCACCGTCCTCGAAGTCCTTCACGACGGCATCGAAGCCCGAACCGCCCGTACGGGAGGGGATGGGGACAGTGTCCATGTCGAGCTCCACAGTGAGAACACCACCTTTATAGCGCTTGCGCACCTGATCGGTGACATCGAAGACGAAGGTGGAGTCCATACCGTTGTTGAACTGCATGTTGACATCTATATAATGGCGATATTTGTCTTTCACCTCGTTTGCTCTGGTGAGACTGTTGGCGCGCAGATTGCACATGCCGAAAGTCATCAACTGACCACCGATGATATCCACCTTCTCGGCAGCTTCCTTCTCTTCTTCCGTGGGCGTCTTGTCGTAAGAGATATATGGCACATTCTTCTTCATGACACAGGTGTAGTTGACAGTGATGGCATCACTGCCGGCGCGCTGGGTCTGGAGACAGACGGTGCGTGCCATGCCGGAGAGGTTGGAGACACCGTCGACACCGGTGACGCGCTCACGGTTGTTGTGCAGGATGACCTGGGTGAGATAGACATACGTAATGGGCAGCAACACAAGCTCGAGCTTGCGGATATAGAGGTTGCGCTCCTCGTCGTAGATGAAGTCGCGCAGGTCGCGGTTGATTTCGACAGCCTGCTCGTAGACAGAGAACAGAGGCTCAGGCGAATAGAACGAGTTCGTGAAGCGAGGTGCTTGATAGCGCGAACGGTACATAGATGGGTTGGTGTAGGCAATAATGTTCTCGGGGTCGGACTCGTCGAAATGGATACTGAGGACGTCAACCTGCGGTTCATTATATACAAGGAGATCCCAATAGCCCCATTCAAATTTGCCCTGATAGCTGTTGCCATAGAAAGCATCCGGAGCGATGACACTCTTGTGGGGACCGTAGGGTACCTCACCGCTGTAGTAGCGACGCATGTAGAACTTGGTGGGGTCGGTGTAGCCCATCTCACCCCAGATGCTGCGGTCGTGGTCGTCCCAGCCATAATACCATTCGGCCTGCCAGTCGTATTTGATATCGTACGCAATCTCATAGTCCCAGACAACATCCAGCTCGATCTTGGGGCCGGGTATGATAATCGTGCCATTTACAGAGTCGTAGAGGTGCAGAGGCGGTTCCGGCGTGCAAGCTGTGAGGCTCACACCCATAAGCCCTATCAAGCTCATAAGCCCAATCAGCCCAATTTGGCCCATTTGCCTCATTTGCCTTATAATCCCAGCTGCTCTCATGGATGATACCTCCTTTCTTTACTGCGGAAGCTAACGCCGCGCTTCTTGATGCGGCGATAGAGCAGGTCGTAGGACAATGTGATGCCGACACGCGTGGGACCGAACCAAGTCATACGATACTGGCGCGGCTTGAAGAACTCGGGCTTCTGCGTCCACTTGTAGTAGTAGCGATTATCGTGGTAGTTCGGGTTGATGGGGTTCTCGTACTGGTAGGGGTCGTACTTACATATGAAGATACCGCCCTGCACGGCAAACTCCATGCGCCAATGACCGCTGCGCGAAATAGGCAGGACATAGCCGATGCCGACACCGCCGCCGCCGCCTTCACCTACCCATCCGCGGTCTGCGTCGAAGCAGATGCCGAAGATAGCAGCATGGGCGTAAGCCGAGAAGTACAGTCCGGAGAAGGCCGGCTTACTGTCCGGGCGGGACTTCTTGAGATAGTAGCGTCCCTCCACCTGATAGTTGCGGAACTGGAAGTACTTATGCGCATCGTAGTCCTGATACCAGGGCATATCGAACGAAGCACCCACTGTGAAGTGACCCTTCTTGGGGTAATATTCCAGTGCAATATTGGGTATCGGTGCCCAGCGGTTGTAGCCCGGGATATAGGCTCCGTAGAGCAGCAGGTTGGTCTTGATGGACAGCACCTCGCGACGACGGATGTAGCACGACTCCTCATCGGGGTACAACTCTGGCCAGCCGGCTGACAACGAGTCGGTCTGCAGACGATATACTGTGTCGACGCGCTCCGCACCGGGTATGTCTTTCACACGTCTCAGTACGTAGTCGATACGGAAGTCGCTATGACGCAGGTAAGGCAGCGCGTGCTTCTTGATGACAGCATACTCACTGGGATAATTCTTCTTTATGTAGGCCAGTTTGTCATCGGGCTTGCGGTTGCTGTCGATGATGCGAAGCAGAGCCTCGCGGTTGGTGATGACGGCAACGGTGTCGACGAAGGTGCGCAAACCTTCCCAGTCCTCAGCCTCGTAGGACGTGCGGAACAACGACGACGAGACGTGCGTACTGTCGGCAATGAAGCGTGCCAGACTCTTAGTACGCCCGCGCGCCAGACGGTCGTTGTTGTCATAGGGACCTTCGGGCGAAGCAAAGCCCTTGATACCGATTTCCACGAGCTGTATGGTGCTGTCGTTCTTCACACTGTCTACAGTGTGGCGCAGGCGCCCGAGCTCACGCGCATTGTTGTGATAATCAGGACGTATCTCCGTGCGGTTCACAGGGAAGTCAACGTAGGCACGACCCTGCATATGTTCGATTTCCTCGCTGTGGATATTCGCATCTGTGCGTACCTTATACTCGAGCGTGGGCGCGCGTAAAATAAAAGCTCGGCTGTCTATCGGGGATCCACTTTCACTGATACGGTCAACTCTGAGAACCAACGAAGCCGACTGCATCCAAGTTGCCGAAACCAACGTCTGGTTGTAATGCAGATGGGCCGTTGTGTTCTTATCCTTATACGGGAACGGCAACGGCGGCAACTCTCTGCCATTCGGGAGGTTCTGGTAATAAACCCACTTGCTATCCATTCCCACAGTGGGGAAGTCAGCAGTATTGCTGCCTGCAGACAGTTGCGGACTGATGACGATATACTCTCCCTTAGGTACTCTGCCATCCGTTACAGCAAAGCTGAAGTGCAAACCGTAGGCAGCAGAATCGGTGAGTGTTGCGAACTGTATGCTGTCGACATGGACAGTCAGCTTGCTGTCATTGCCATCCGACAGAGGTATTACCAACTGAGCATGAACAGAAGAAACGACGAAGAGCAGCACGACCGAAATTATCTTCGTCAGCCATGCTTTTGCTGTCGTTTCTGGAGTTAAATTATGGTTTCTGTTCAATCTCATTTGCCAATCTTATTTGTAATGATAAGACGATTTTTCGTTTATTTAGTTTACAAAGGTAGGACTTTTTTTTCAAATAACAACACTTTTGGGGTGTTTTTTTATAAAAAAACAGCTATTTCCCGGTGTTTTTAACATTTCACGGGCAATTTTACGCAGTTTTTCAGGTCCAATTCCCAACTTTAACATTTAAACAAAAGCCACAAAAACGAGATTTTTAGGAAAAGGAAAATGTTTCATTTTCTACTCCGCTCGTACCTCGCAGTCGCTTACGAAAATGGGCGCATAAAATAAATTTCTGAGTTGACATGTCGTTAGTAGACGAGTAGACAAGTTTTAGCAGATAGCAGCAGACTACTCATTTATTTTTACATGAAAACAGGCTTCTACCGAGGATTTGTGGGCGCTGCTTATACTCTGCTCGAACGATGCTCGAATGAACGACGGCGCAATCTTGTCCTTTTGAAATTTGTAACTCGCTGAATATCAACGCCAATTTTTGTGGGCGCCTCGAAAATTCTCGAAACGCCCACAGGTAATTTTTTCTGACAAAATTCCAGAACTTGTTTTTTCTTATTAAAGACAACGTTCTATTTAAAAAGCTTCTGAGCCATCTGGTAGAGACTGCGACGCCAAGTGAGGAACTCGTGCGCAGTGCCCTCGGAGACGTATGCCTCAGCATTGAAACCGGCAGCTTTGAGGTCGGCAACAGCCTGGCGAACACGGTCGGGATTCTCCTTGCTGCCACAACTGATGAAGATATAGTCCACCTGCTTCTTTTCCTTGATTTCATCGGGAGAATACACCCCTCCGCTCAGTATGCCGTAGTGACCGAAAGTCTCCGGGCGAGCAAGTGTGATGGAGTGAGTTTCCATACCTCCCATAGAGAGGCCTGCCATAGCACGATATTTCTTCTCTGCCTTTGTCTGGAAATGGCTGTCAACGTACGGTACCAATTCGTCAACAAGCACCTTCTGGAAGTCCTCTGCCACCTTGCCGCGATCAAACGGACGACCGAAGACAACGTCGTTGGTCATACCGTAGGTCATAACAACGATGAAAGGCAGCGACTTACCCTCTGCAATGAGATTGTCCATGATGATGTTGGCTTTGCCCTGAACAGGCCACGATGTCTCGTTCTCACCCCATCCGTGCTGAAGATAGAGCACAGGATAGCGCTGCGTCTTATCCTTACCGTAACCGGCGGGAGTGTAGACGTATGCCACGCGGAGTTGGTCGCCGTTCACTTTGCTGGGGAAGAGTATCTTCTGCACATTGCCGTGCTCAATGTCGGTACGCTCGGCATAGAAGGCATCGTCGTGGGCAGGGACCTCCAGACCGCTCATCCAGCGGGCACCGCCGTAGTAGCTGTTGGTGCCGGGATCCACCACCTGTGCTCCGTCGATGGACAAAGTGTAGTAGTGGAAACCCTCGTCCTCGGGCATCAGTGTAGTGCCCATCCACGAGCCGTCCTTCTGCTTCTTGAGCACAGTGCCGCCCATGTGACCGCCGTGACCGGCAGAAGCGATGACATAACGGGCATTGGGAGCCTCAACGCGGAAACGGGCGTAGCCCTGAGAATTCACCTGCGGATACTGCTGACGGGGCTGACAGGTGGAAGAGAGCTTAAAGTCCTCCTTGATGACAGCATTGTCGGCAGCGGGAGAGAAATCACGTATCACACGATATACGTTCTTGGGTTTGTAGTCCTTGTCGAAAGGCAGAGGATAGTTGTTGGCACCCAGCCATGAGTCGGCATCGCCGAGGTTCCAGAATGTGACACAGTCCACCTTGTCGGCATGGCGGCGCATCACACGGAACACGGCAGCATACTGAGCTTCCTGCATCAGTTTCTGGTCGTTGCTGATGCGAGCGCCCTCGTTGCGGCTGAACTGCAGCTGACCACCCATCTCCTGATTTACGCGGATGTCGAGCTCTGTCATGTGGATGTGGTCTACTATCTCGGCATATTTGCTCACAGCGGCCTCGATATCCTCCTCAGAGGGACCGTAGATATTGTAGTGGCCCTGCATACCGATGCCGTCGATGGGCACACCGGCAGCCTTCATATCCTTCACCATCTCATAGATGCGGTCGCGCTTCACAGGGTCGCACTCGTTGTAATCATTATAGAAAAGCAGTGCGTTGGGATCTGCTTCGCGGGCGAAGATGAAGGCCTTGCGGATGAACTCGTCGCTGCCGCATATCTTGTAGAATGTGGACTCGCGCAGAGGCTGATCCTTACCCTCAGCATTGCGGCGACGGCCTCCGTCGGCGATGCATTCGTTGAACACATCCCAGCAATAGACAACATCCTTGTAGCGGTTTACCACAGCATGGATATGCTCCCTCATACGCTCGTAGAGCACTTCCTTCTTCACCAGATTGTGCTTCTTGTCGTAGAACATCCAGTCGCACATCTGATTGTGCCACATCAGACAGTGACCGCGCAGTTTGATGCCGTTCTGGCGGCAAAAATCGGCGATTTTATCGGCTCTTTCCCATGTCCACTTACCTTCTTCGGGATGCACGGAAGCGGGCTTCATATCGTTCTCGGCGGTGATACTGTTGAACTCCTTCTTCACCAGCGCGCTTTGCACATCATCGCTGATGTTGCGCTGGTTCACAGCCACGCCGATGAGGAAATAATCCTTGTAGGCTTCCTTGAGACTTTTCTGACTGTCCTGAGCTGCAGCTCCGGCAAAGACAGAGAGGGCACACAGTGCCGATAAGAGAATCTTTTTCATTTTTTTAAATTTATGGTTAATATTACTTCTTTTCTACCTGTTATGCCATCGATTTCCTTTCACGCATCTTTGGCATAAATTTCTTAAATTACGTTGCAAAATTAATCATTTCCTAAGACTTTAGGGAACTATTTAGGTATTTATTACTATATTTGCACCCAAAACAACATTATTTAACTCTTTTACAAGTCATGAAACTGGGAAATGTGTTCAGTGCTATTATCGCAGCAGTCCTTTTGATGATACTAACTGTCAGTGCCGTATCCTGCTCCCGGGAAACGCAGGCCGCAAGAGCGGAGGAACTCACCACACCGGGCAATCCCTATCTGCCGCTGTGGGAACACATTCCCGACGGAGAGCCGTACGTATTCGAAGACCCCGACCAGCCGGGCAAACAGCGTGTGTATATCTACGGTTCGCACGATACGAGGAAGACGGAATACTGCGGGCGCGACCTGGTGGTGTGGTCGGCATCTGTGAACACGCTGTGGCGCTGGCGCTACGACGGTGTGATACTCGCCGTTGACAGGAATGCCGAGGGAAAACCGTTCGACGAGGCTGGGACAGCAGATGTGCTGTTCGCCCCTGATGTGGCACTCGTCGTCGACAGCTACGGCGTAAAGACCTATTATCTCTTCCCCAACGACCAGGCATGGGGACGCAACGGTCTCATTGCCAAGAGCAACCGTCCCGACGGACCTTTTGAGGTTTGCAACTGGAGCGAGGAAAATCCCAAATGGGCTGAGGGTATCTACGGTTTTGATCCCGCCGTATTTGTCGACGACGGACGCGTGTACGGCTACTGGGGATTCGAGCACTCGTTTGCCGCAGAGATAGACCCCGAGACGATGTGTACGGTGAAACCCGGCACGGAAATAGTTGACGGTATGGTGTCGGGCTACAGGGAACCGGGTGTGTTCCGTTTCTTCGAGGCATCGTCCATCCGCAAAATAAAAGACAAATACGTATTCATTTACAGCCGTTTCACCGAAGACGGGGAATTCGGTCTGCCCACAACAAACTACACGCTGGCATACGCTTACAGCGACCGTCCCCTGGGTCCTTGGACATACGGCGGCACCATCATCGACGGGCGCGGTCGTGAGATAAACGAGCAAGGTGACACGATTGCCTCCGGAGTGGTCTCCGGCAACACACACGGCAGCATCTGCGAGGTAAACGGACAGTGGTATGTGTTCTATCATCGTCAGGCCGGTCTCAACGAATATGCCCGCCAGGCTATGGTGGCTCCCATAGAAGTGAAGGTGGAGGAAGGTCCCGGCGGCAAGGTGGAGATATCCGAAGGAGAGTACAACTCCGAGGGCTTCGCACTCAACGGGCTCAACCCTCTGGAGCGTCACTCGGCTGGTATCGCCTGCTGGATCACCGGTCCGAAGACAGCTGAGCACAACTGGCCCAACAACACCTACTACGGTTCCTACGTGGAGACATCCTACGGTACCGAAAGCAATTTCGAGGCTCCCTACGACCTGAAGAACAACACAAACCGCGTGGTGAACAACACCGACGGCAGCATCGTGGGTTACAAGTATTTCAACTTCACTAACGCTAACGGAACCAGGCTGTTCCCCGGCAATGACGGGAAACTGCTGTTGCGTCTCATTCCGGAGGGCGTGGACGGCACTATCGAGATATGGGCAGACCGTCCCTGGGCATCACAGGGCGGAAAGTTGCTGGGCACCATCGAGCTGAAAGCCGACATGCCGCAAGAGTCCACAGAAATGTGTGTCACTCTGCCAGACCTCAACACACTGGAATACAAACGTGCTATCTTCTTTGTATTCAAGTCCGAGACCAAGGATAAATCCCTCTGCACGCTGGAGGACTTCGTCTTCGAACGCTAAACCGTTCCCTTTATCGGGACAGGTCAATTTGGAAAGGACTCATGGGGAGTCCGTTCTTTCCGTAGACATTGGCACGAAGAGGATTGTTCTTCCAAGCATAGCGGACAGAAACCGGCGATTCCACCGATGATTTTACAAGAATTCGGGAACCGCAACCCTCCGCCTCGGCATTCACGTAGCAACCGTCACTACCTGCCACCTCGAACTCGTAAAGAGCTCCGTCTCTGAGCAACGGCTGAGACAGCGTGCAGACCACTGTCCTACCCTCTTTCTGCACACTGATGACTTCCGGTGACAATGTGACTTTGGGATTCCACACAAGTTGCTCCAAAGCAAGTGCTGCTCGCTCTGCCACTTCTTTCTTGCGCAAAGGATGAATATCCACGGTTTCACCGAGGTCTATCGTCACCGTCAAGGCTGCGTGTTCATCCTCCGAAGCAACCGTTCGCTGTGCTTCGCGAACTACAGACCATCCCGTGTGCTGCGGCTCTGAAGACGGCTCCATGAAATTCGCCAACTGAATGATAACAAACGGCATCTGCGGACGCTCGAAAGCCTCCCTCCAATTGGACAGGAGCTGACGCAGCAACGGAGCGTACTGTTCCGCCCGAGACATTTCGTCGGCATTGGATTCACCCTGATACCACAACACACCGGCAAGAGCGAAAGGTGCAAGGGGAGCTATCATACCGTTGAAGAGCGCAGACGGTTGGTCCTGCAGTCTTATCTCACCCCCCGGACATCGCGGCATCTCGAGTCCGGTGTGCAGTTTCCACTGCTCTCCAAGAGGCAGCACATCGCCGTCGGAGAAAACCAGTCTATATGGCTTCTCTTTTACAAAATAAGGCACACCGCTCTTGTTGATGAAACGTACGGCAATGACATTATCTCCCTCGCGCAGAAGTCCTTCCGGTACCTGATAGCGGCGCGGAGGATACTGATAACCGGTGGTTCCCACCTGCACGCCGTTGATGTGGGTAATATCGCAATCGTAGAGCGTACCGAGGAGCAGTTGTGCAGCCTTTCCGGCGTTTTCACCGCTGATATTGATATGCTGGCGTAGCCACAGACTGCCTATCCATTCCCGCCTGTCGGGCATCAGATCATATTGACTGACATCCTTCCAACTGGAATCATCGTAATCCAAAAGCGTATACTGTTCCATTCCCGGGTCGCCCCCATCTACGAGTTCCCGCCATTGACGGTTGGCAAGGGAGGCGGCACGCTGCTGCGTCTCAACGTAAGCGTCATCCTGATAGAACTGCGTCTGACGGTGCATCACAGGATAGTGTTTCCGGATGCTGTCCGCAGATATCCAAGCCTCGATGGGCGTACCTCCCCACGCACTCTCGATGATACCCTGAGCCACACCTTTCTCGCGCTGCAACTGTTTGCCCAGAAAATAACCGATGGCAGAGAATCTCCAGGCATTCTGGCGGTTGAGAGGCTGCCACGAAGCGGGGCGTAAATCGGCAGAAGGCTGGTGCATATCCGTCTGATACGGCACATGAAACAGACGCACAAGACGGTTGCTATCATTGAGTTCGTCGGGATATTGCGGCGACACACGTTCGAGGGTGGTCTCCATATTCGACTGTCCGGAACAGAGCCACACATCTCCCACCCATATATCTTCGAGTCGGGAGTCGAGAGTCAAGAGTCGGGAGTCGAGAGTCGAGAGTCGAGAGTTTTTCTTCCCGGTTTCTGAGCCTGTCGAAGAACTGACCTCAAGAACATACGGTCCGCCCGCCTTCATTGCCGGAAGACTGAGACGCCAGTGCCCGGAAGCATCGGCAGTGGTGGTACCCGTCTTTTTGTTCAGACGCACCGTTATCGTTTCCCCCGGGTCTGCATAGCCCCAAACAGGGATTTCAGTGTTTCTCTGGAGCACCATTCCCGACTGGAATATCTGCGGCAGACGCACTTTAGCGCAGCACGGTACGACACCGAGGAAGAATACACACAATATGACAACAATTTTTCTCATAACACTGCAAAATTACGCATTTTTCTTCTCATAGAACATAAAACAAAAGACAAAAATTCAAATAAAAATATTAACTTTGCAGTCAATTTAATACCAGTCACACAAATGTCGACATCTACAATAGACCAGGAATCGAAAGGATTCTACAAACTATCGTGGCTCCAGCGCATCGGATTCGGTTCGGGCGACTTGGCGCAAAACCTTATCTTTCAGACCACATGCATGTACCTGCTGTTCTTCTACACCGATATCTACGGTCTCGACGCCGTGGATGTCTCAGTGATGTTCACTGTGGGTAATGTGGCAAACGTCATCTGGGACCCCATTGTGGGTGCTTTGATTGACAAGCACTCGCCCCGTCTGGGTAAGTATCGCAGCTATCTGGTGTTTGTCGGTATACCGCTCACGGGTTTTGCCATACTCTGCTTCTGGAACGGTTTTGCCCCATCGCTGCTCTACGCCTATGTTACATACATAGCGATGACGCTGCTCTACACTTTTATCAACGTTCCCTACGGAGCGCTCAATTCATCTCTGACACGCGACACCGACGAAATCACCATACTGACCTCCGTGCGTATGTTCATGGCCAACTGCGGCGGTCTGGCTGTGGGTTCGGGACTGCCCCTGCTCATTGCCTATTTCACAAAGGAAGAAACTGAAGGACTGCCAAAAGACCCCGTAGCATGGTTCACCACCATGACCATCTACGCCCTCGTGGGACTGGCTCTGCTCTTCTTCTGCTTCAGTCAGTGCCGGGAACGCGTGGTGATGGATGCCAGTGAGGCTGCCAACGTGAAAATCAGCGACCTGTGGATGGAATTCTTCCACAACCGTCCGCTGCGCGTCATTGCCTTCTTCTTCATCACCGCCTTTGCCATGATGTCTATCGGCAACGCAGCCGGTGCCTATTTCATCAACAGTAATATGCACGGTTCGCCCGATCAGCTCAGCATCTTCATGGGACTGGGTTCGGCTCCCTCGTTCATCTTCATGCCGCTGGTGCCTCTCATCAAGAAGATGGTGGGCAAGAAGAATATGTTCTATCTCTTCCTCAGCATCGCCATCGTCGGTATGGCGTTCCTGTATGTCGCAGCCAAGATGGAGAACCCGAGTATGACCATCGTCTATATCGCACAGTTCGTGAAATCCACCGGTGTCATCGTGGCCACCGGTTATATGTGGGCTCTTGTGCCGGAGGTTATCTCCTACGGTGAATATGTGAGCGGCAAACGCATCGCAGGCATCGTGAACGCCCTCACCGGTATCTTCTTCAAGGCCGGTATGACACTGGGCAGCGTGGTGGCTCCCGCCGTTCTGGCCTACGTGGCATACAATCCCGATGTCATCGAACAGACACAAGAGGCTCAGGAGGGTATTCTGTGGCTCGTCTGCGTCATTCCCGCAGCTCTGCTGCTGCTGGCTATGTTCATCATATCCAAGTACGAACTCACCGACGAAAGAATCGATGAAATCAATAAAGAAATCGAATCCCGCAACAAATAAACTGTAAACCGTAAACTGTAAACCCAAAACTTTAAACTATGTCTCCAAGATATCTCTTCCCCAGTGATTATATGGCAGATCCCGCTGCCCACGTGTTCAACGACAAACTGTACATCTACCCCTCCCACGACCGCGAATGCGAGAACGTGTTCGACGACGACGGCGGTCATTTCCAGATGCGCGACTACCACGTACTCTCGTTCGACGATATTGAGAACGGACCCGTCACCGACCACGGCGTGATTCTCGACCAGGATCAGGTGGCTTGGGTGGAGAGTCAGATGTGGGACAGCGACGTGGTGGAGAAGAACGGCAAATACTATCTCATTTTCTCTGCCAAGGACCCCAACGGCGAGTTCCACCTCGGCGTGGCTGTTGCCGAGCGTCCCGAGGGGCCATTCATTCCCGAGGAGCATCCGATTCGCGGTGCATACAGTATCGACCCCTGCGTATTCAAGGACGACGACGGCCAGATATACTGCTACTACGGCGGTCTCTGGGGCGGACAGCTCCAGTGGCACATGCCCCTGAGCGTCAGTCCGTTCATGCAGTCCGACAAGGAAACGGTTCCCGCCGGTTACGTTGACATAGGTCACGCTCCCGATAAGAAAACCGAACTGTGGGCTCCCGGTGACGTCCCCGCTCTCTCGAGCTATGTGGCTCGTATGACAGACGATGTGAAGCAGTTCCGCGAGGCTCCGCGCTCAGTTGTCATCCTCGACAAGGACGGAAAGCCTCTGCGTGCCGATAACCCGCACCGCTTCTTCGAGGCCTCGTGGATGCATAAGTATAACGGGAGATACTACTTCTCCTACTCCACCGGCGACAGCCATTTCCTGTGCTACGCTATGGGAGACAATCCCTACGGACCCTTCACCTATCAGGGTGTCATACTGGAACCCGTCGTGGGTTGGACTACGCACCACTGCATCGTGGAGTTCAAAGGACAATGGTATCTGCTCTATCACGACTGTGTACCCTCCAACGGCGTCACACATCTGCGTTCGCTGAAAGCACAGCGTCTCTTCTACAACGAAGACGGAACAATACAAACTGTTATCAATGAATAATCTGAAGACATTCCTCACCCTGCTGCTTCTCAGCCTCACCACCGCTCTCGCAGCGGAGGACGGCAGTCGTCTGTGGCTGCGCAGCGAGATGCCCGACGACATCACCCTGCAGATAGATTCCACCATGCCCGACGACGACGGCTATCGCATCAGCGGCCACACCGTCACAGCCCGTACACAGATGGGACTGCTCTACGGTCGCTATGCCCTGCTGCGCGGCGAACAGGGAGAGTCGCACCCGTTCTACCGTCTGCGCATCCTGAACCACTGGGATAATATCGACGGCAGTATCGAACGCGGCTATGCAGGCAACAGCATTTTCTGGAATGACTCTTCACTATTCACTCTTAACTCTTCACTCTTAACTCGATACGCCGAGGCCTGCGCCTCCATAGGTATCAACGGTACAGTGCTCAACAACGTGAATGCCTCGCCCAAGATGCTGACACGCGAATACATCCGCCGGGTGAAGGATATTGCCGACATCCTGCGTCCGTGGGGTATCAGGGTTTATATCTCCGTGAATTTCGGTTCTCCGAAGGCACTCGGGGACCTTAAGACCGCCGACCCGCTCGACCCTAAAGTACGTCGTTGGTGGCAGAAGAAGGCAAAGGAAATATACAAGGCCATTCCCGATTTCGGAGGTTTTCTGGTGAAGGCCAACAGCGAGGGCCAGCCCGGTCCCTTCGACTACGGACGCACGCATGCCGACGGTGCAAATATGCTGGCCGACGCACTGAAACCTTACGGAGGCATCGTGATGTGGCGCTCGTTCGTCTACGGTGCCAAGCACCAGGGAGAGGACCGCGTGAAACAGGCTGTGTCGGAGTTTGCCGAACTCGACGGGAAATTCCGAGACAACGTCATACTGCAGTCCAAGAACGGACCGCTGGACTTCCAGCCGCGCGAACCCTACGCCCCCATCTTCGACCATATGACGAAAACTGCGCAGATGGCCGAGTTGCAAATCACGCAGGAGTATCTGGGACAAAGCAAACATCTGGTCTATCTGGCTCCCATGTGGAAGGAATTCTTCTCCTACGTCAGTCCCGAGCGCCTTGTGGGCATTGCCGGTGTGGCGAATATCGGACTTGATACCAACTGGTGCGGACATCATTTCTCACAGGCCAACTGGTACGCTTTCGGTCGCCTGGCATGGAATCCGATGCTCTCCTCAGAGCAGATAGCAGAAGAATGGCTCACCCAAACCTTTAATTGTCAATTCTCAATTGTCAATTCTCAATTAAAAAGTATGATGCTCCGCAGCCGTGAAGCCTGCGTGGACTATATGATGCCTCTCGGCCTGCACCATATCTTCAAGTTCGACCACCACATGGGTCCCGATCCGGGCGGTTTCAAGGCCGACTACCCCATTGAGTGGTGTCCCGTCTACTACCACCGCGCCAATGCCGACAGTATCGGTGTGGACCGCAGTAGCACGGGCACGGGTGCCACCCTGCAGTATCGCGAACCCTACCGCTCTCTCTATGACAACGTGGACACTTGTCCAGAGCAGTTCCTGTTGTGGTTCCATCGCGTGCCCTGGACTCGCCGTCTGAAGAGCGGTCGCACTGTCTGGAAGGAGTTGCAATGGCACTACAATCACGGTGTCGAGGAGGTGGATTCATTCGCTGTCATCTGGCAGGAGGCAAAACCCTGCATCGATGCCCAGCGCTGGCAGGAAGTGGAGAATCGCCTGGAGTTCCAGCAAAAGGATGCCCGTCTCTGGCGCGATGTCTGCCTCAAGTATTTCAGTCAGTTTGCACTGAAGAAATAGCGGAATTCTATTTCCACGGTGCGGAGCTCGTTGTTTGAATATTCTGTGACCACTAATACTTCCAGAAGTCGTAGCGTTTGCGCAGTTCCTGCTGCTTGTCGGGAGGCAAAGATTTGAAATAGCCGCGCCAACTGGGACAGAAGTTAATCTGCCAGCGCCAGAAACGGCCGATGAGAGACTTTGGATTCTTTTCGTATTGAGCGCGCAATACGCATTTTTCACAGGGATACCTCATAATATATTGTGTTTTAGTTGATGTTAAGATACTAATTTTTATTATCTGTCACCTTCCTGAAGTGAGTGTCGGCACGTTTGATGGCATCTTCAAGGCAGGGCTGCACCCATCTGCCGTCGTGCATACCGGTGTCAACGAACATGGAATAAGGTATGTCCTGTTTGCGAAAGGCTTTCACCAAATCCATATTGCCCTCGATGGTGAAGTCGTGGTCGCCGACGGCAACCTTCCAGTCTACCGTCTTCCAAGCACTGATCTCCTCCGGTGTACCGCTCTCAATGCGTAGAATCGGATTGTTCTTATCTACCACCCTCTGACGCCAGTTTGCTGAAGTATCGTTTTTCAGGAAATCCAGCTGCTGACTGCGCAGATAGCCACAGATGTCATACACCATAGAGAAGAGTTCGGGATGGTGGACGCCATACACCGTCGCAGCTCCGCCTCCCATCGAAAAACCGGCGATAGCACGACCGCCCTTGTCCGTGCGAACAGTATAGGTGGTTTCTATGTATGGAATCAGTTCCTCAAAAAAGTAGTCTTCGTATTTCCAGTCGGGAGTTCCATTGTCATCCTTCGTAGCATTGAAATACATCATATTCTGCTGATTGCCTTCCGGGCACACAATAATCATTTCTCCGATAGCACCGTCTGAAAGAAGACGGTCGACAACCTGTGAGAGATGAAAATGGCGCTGATAATCCGTATGAGATCCACCGCCGCCATGCATCAGATAGAGGACAGGATACTTCTTTTGCGGATTCTTACCGTAGCTGCCTGGCAAATAGATGGAGTAGTCGCGCTCCGTGATACCGGTCAACAGTTTGCACGGCATCTTCAGGGACAGCGTTTTCCCCTTGTGCACCCGCGCACCGGCTGCGATGCACATCAGACACAAAAGAAAAGCAAAAAAGATTTTTTTCATATTCTTTTCTCATTAATTTGAGGACAAAGTTATCGTTTTTTCTTTATTCTATGCAATTTTTACACTAGAAACTATGCGTTCGCTGAAGAAAAAGGACCGTTAGTTGAAAATTTTTGGACTGTTCGCCGTAACACACTACTTTTGCACCAAATTTAATAAAACAAAAGTCTGCATCAACACTTAAATACAATACGACAATGAAACATCTGAGAATTCTTCCCCTACTAGTGTCCCTGACGACGATTATCGCATGTTCGTCGGAGGACGACGATATCTTCAACTACTACAACGACTACTACATGTCAAACGGCTCTGCAACAATAGCGGGCGAACTGAGCACCCTAGACGTCAGCATCGACCAGAGCACAGCGGAACCCTCCACCGACGTCGCGGAGTACTTCCCCGACGAGGAGGATGCACAGGAGAACAACGAGTTCACAAAAGAGGTGAACATCGACATGTCGAACCCCACAGCCATGACGGAAGACGGTGTGGAAGTGACGGTGGAGGACGGTCATGTGAAGGCAGACCACGGTACGACGAAGAAGGTGTGCTACGTGGTGAGCGGTAGCACGAGCAACGGTTCGCTGACCATCGTGGGCGAGAAGAAATATGCCGTGATGCTCAACGGCGTGAACATCACCAATCCCGACTCGGCAGCACTGAACCTGCTGAGCAGCAAGCGTGCATTCATCACAGTGGCCGAGGGTACGAGAAACACCCTGAGAGACGGTACTTCATCGATGAACGACCACAAAGGTGCGCTCTACTGCAAGGGCAAACTGCTCTTCAACGGCAGCGGCGCGCTGGCGGTGTACGGTAACTACAACAACGGTATACACTCAGCCGACTACATCATATTCCGTACCGGCAACAATATCTATGTGAAGTCCACCGCCAACCACGGCATCAAAGCCAATGATGGTGTCTTTATCAACGGCGGCGTGCTGAACGTGGAGGTGACGGCGGCTGCAGCCAAGGGTATCAACTGCGAGAGCGATATAATCGTGAACGGCGGACGCACCACCGTGATAACAACAGGTGGAGGCAGCTACGACACAGAGGAACAGGAGGCTAAGGGATCTGCCGGTATTAAGAGCGATGCCACACTGACGGTAAACGGCGGAGAACTGTGGCTCAAGAGCACAGGTGCGGGCGGCAAGGGTCTCAACATAGACACTGAAGGCTATTTCAACGGCGGTAAGATATATATCGTCACCACCGGAGGGCAATACAAAAGCAACAACGACACAGCATCACCGAAGGGCATCAAGGCGGACGGCAATATCAGCATCACAGGAGGCAGGATATGGGTGCGCACAGAAGGAACCAACGGCGAGGGTATCGAAACGAAAGCGGAACTCAGCATCACGGGCGGTGAAACGGCCTCGTATGCCTACGACGACGCCATCAATTCGAAGAGCACGATGACCATCAGCGGAGGCTACGTCTTTGCACAAGGCCGGAACAACGACGGACTGGATGCAAACGGCAACTGCTACATCAAGGGCGGTACCGTCTATGCCATCTGCAGCGAACAACCGGAAGTAGCCATCGATGCCAACAGCGAGGGCGGCTACAAGCTCTACCTTACGGGCGGCACCGTAGTTGCCATCGGAGGACTGGAGAGCGGCTCCAGCCTGACACAGGCATGCTACCAGGCCTCATCGTGGTCGGCAAGCACATGGTATGCGATGAGCGTGGGAGGTAATATTTTCTCCTTCCAGACACCCACGAGCGGCGGTTCGGGTCTGGTGGTGAGCGGAGCCTCGCAACCCACCCTCCTCTCAGGTGCCGGCATCAGCGGCGGCACAACGTACTTCGGCGGTATAGCTGTCAGCGGAGCAACCGTGAGCAGCGGCACCACAGTATCGCTTTCCAGCTACACAGGCGGAAATAATATGGGTAATAATATGGGTCCAAATCAATTCCACAGACCATGAAGAAAATAATTCTTATCACTATGCTCGCTATCCTCACTACGGGAATGCGGGCTGCACAGTACGACTATCTCGTGTTCACACTCACTGACGGTACGACAAAAACCGTTGCAGCATCGAACCTCACCATCTCGTTCAGCGACGGGAACCTCATTGCTGCGAGCGGCAGCGAGACACTGGCCACCCTGTCACTGGCACAGTTGACGCAGATGGAGTTCTCAACCGACGACCCGACGGGCATCACCACTCTCAGCACCAATACGCTGACGACCGACGAGGCCACCGCCATATATGATATGAACGGGCGCCAAATACCCACGGGTACATCGCTGAAGAACGGTATGTATATCGTGAAGACGAAGAGCAGAACCGTTAAAGTGTATATCAGATGAAAAAGATACTTACGATAGCAGCCGCCGTGCTTGCCACGTTGAGCGCAACGGCACAGACACTCAACGTGCAGCAGGGCACCGTGATATACCAGTTTCCCTCGTCCCAGACGGGTGTCATGACCTTTGACGGAGGCACGATGACCGTCATGGGCAAGACATTCGAGACCGGCAGCATCACAGCCATGTGGACCGACGAAACGGAAGTGACAAACAATCTGGTTTCCGTGGAATATAACGGCACTACAGCTAATGTTACGGTGGCAGGCAACGTGGCACAGTATGTGGAACCCACCGTCAGCGGAGCGCACGTCAGCATTGCACAGACCAACACTGACGCTGTGGACGATGACGAGATAACCTATCAGCTGTCCGGCACCACCACAGACGGAGAACTGACACTCGGAGGGTCGTATAAATGTACAGTGTCACTCGCCGGTGTGACAATAACAAACCCCGGCGGTGCAGCCATTAACATCACCAACGGCAAACGCATCCAAATCAGTGCCAAGAACGGTACGGAGAACACGCTCACCGACGGCACGGGCTGCAGCCAGAAGGGCTGCATCTACAGCAAGGGACAGATACAGCTGCAGGGCAAGGGTACACTCAACGTGGCCGGCAATACCAAGCATGCCATCAAGAGCGGTGACTACATTACCGTGAAGAATCTGACACTGAACATCACCAAGGCCGTGGGCGACGGTATCAGTTGCAACGAATACTTCCAGATGAAGAGCGGCACAGTGAGCATCAGCGGTGTGGGCGACGATGGTATACAATGCGACCTGGACGGCAACACCTCCACCGGTGAGACCACCGACCACGAGGACGAGGACAGCGGCAATGTCTATCTGGAGGACGGCACGCTTACCATCACCACTACGGCTGCGGCTTCGAAAGGAATCAAGGCTGCCGGCGACATGAATATCAGCGGCGGCACGCTGAACATCACCACAACGGGCACTGCAGCCTGGGACAGTGACGACAGCGAGGTGAAGGCATGTGCTGCGATAAGTGCCGACGGAAACATGACTGTCAGCGGAGGCACGCTGACACTGAAGAGCACAGGTGCCGGCGGTAAGGCCATCAGCGTGGACGGTACGCTGAACATCAGCGGCGGCAGCATCTCTGCCATCACCAGCGGATATATAGCCTACTGTTCAAGCACCAGCAACACCACCATACGCACGACTACCAGTTCAAGCACCACCGAGCGTCTGGCTGACGCACTGAAGACATCACCGAAGGCTATCAAGGCCGACGGAGCAATGACCGTCAGCGGCGGCACGACCTACGCAAAGGCCAGCTATCACGAGGCTTTGGAGACCAAAAGCACGCTCGATGTGACGGGCGGTGTCATCTATGCCTATTCGTCTGACGATGCCATCAATTCCGCCAGCACTATGACACTCTCAGGCGGCTTCGTGGGAGGCTACTCCACCGGCAACGATGCCATCGACTCTAACGGCAACCTATACATCAAGGGTGCTACGGTATTTGCCTACACCACCAAGAGCAGCCCCGAGGTGGCTATTGATGCCAACACCGAGGGCGGCTACAAGCTCTACGTACAGAGCGGAACGCTGTATGCCTATCCGTCGCTCGAAAGCGGTTCATCGCTGACGCAGTCGTGCTACACGGCATCGCTCAGCACCAGCTATTGGTACTCGTTTACACAGAGCGGAACGGCCTTTGCGTTCAGCGTGCCCTACTCCGGCACATGGATTGTCTCAGGAGGCAACTCGCTCTACCGTGTATCGAAAAGCAGCGGCACAACCATCTTTGGCGAATACGGAGCTACCGACGCTATGGTAAGTAGCGGTTCATCAGTCACCCTCACGGCCTACACCGGTGGTGGTGGCGGTGGTCAACCTGGCGGTGGTGGTATCCGTCCCTGGCACTGATCTTGATTACAATAGGAAACTACCATATCTACTCACACGGACAATAAAACCACCGGGCAATGCGTTTCATATATTGGATGAAACAACAGTCGCGACAGGAGAATGTAATATATCTGGCGATGTGGGTCATGCTCTTCATGGCCCCCGTGCTGAGTATGTATCTCAGTATCGTCAGCGGCGGGCGCGACAGTTTCGACTGGCAGGAAGTTTTTTTCGCGTGGCAGAAGTTTGCCGTATTCCTCGCACTCTTCCTCGTGCACAATTTTCTGTTGGCTCCCCTGCTCATCAATGGACATCGCAGACTGCAGTATCTCTCGCTGACGCTGCCCATCATAGCATGTTTCACCATCTATCAGTGCACCACAAGACCGGCGCTCCCCGAGAGGAGGCATCCTCCCATGGAACATCGGATGCATCAGCCTCACCCCCTACCCCCCTCTCCTGAAGGCGAAGGGAATATGCCGTCGAGAGGGCACAAACCGAGACATGAGCACGTGGGACCACCGGCATTCATCGGTGAGCACGATATTGTGGCATCTGTCATCCTCATCCTGATGTTCGGCATGAACCTCGGTGTGAAGGGTTATTTCAAGAGCCGTGAATACCGCAAACGGATGTCCGAACTGGAACACGAGAACCTGGAGCAGCAGTTGGAGTATCTGAAATATCAGATAAATCCTCACTTTTTCATGAACACGCTCAACAACATACACGCTCTCGTGGATATTGATCCAGAACAGGCAAAGCATACCATCGTGGAACTCTCGAAGATGATGCGGTTCATACTATATGAAGGCGACAGAAACGGTGTGATGCTCTCACGTGAGATGGAATTCATCCGCACCTATGTCACTCTGATGCGTCTGCGCTACACCGACAAGGTGACGATAAGGACGGATCTGCCCTCTGAGATGCCCGACAGGACAATACCGCCCCTGATACTTATCCCCTTTGTGGAGAACGCTTTCAAGCACGGCATCAGTTATCTGAAGCAGTCTTTCATTGACATCAAGGTGACGGTGCAAAGCGGCAAACTGCGCTTCCTGTGTCTCAACTCGAAAGCTGACAAGTCCAACGAAGAGAAAGGCGGCGTGGGTCTTGCAAATGTGCGCAAACGTCTGGATTTGCTCTACGGACGAAACTATACGCTGAATATTCAGGACGAAGCCGAATCATATCGCGTTGAACTGCTCATCCCCCTAAACTCTAAACTATTATCATGATCCGCTGCATGGCCATAGATGACGAACCGCTGGCTCTCCGACAGATAGTCTCGTACATCGGCAAGGTGCCGTTCCTGGAACTGGCAGCCGAGTGTCAGAGTGCAGTGGAGGCGCGCCGCTTTCTGGAACAGGACACTGTGGATGCCATCTTCTGCGACATCAATATGCCTGACCTCAACGGTATGGACTTCATCAAGTCGCTCACAATGCCGCCGCTCGTTGTCTTCACCACAGCCTATGCGGAATACGCCGTGGAGGGTTTCAAGGTCAATGCCGTAGACTATCTGCTAAAGCCCTTCGGTATGCAGGAGTTCCAGAGAGCCGCAAACCGTCTGAAAGAGCGTTTGCTGAATAAATCAGATAATTCAGAGAGCTCTGCTTCCTTGGAAAAAGATGATGCCCTTTTCCTCAAGACCGACCACCGCATCGTGAAGGTTGCCACCCGCGACATCCGTTACATCGAGGCTATGAGCGAATACCTGAAGGTCTACCTACGCAATGAGACAAGACCTGTTGTCACACTGCTGTCAATGAAGAAGATGGAGGAACGTCTGCCTGCCAATTTCATGCGTATTCACCGCTCGTATATAATCAACCTCAACGATATCAGGGAAGTCAACAAAAACCGCGTCATCATGGATGCAGACACCTACCTGCCCATCGGAGACGTCTATCGGGAGGCCTTTCAGAACTACCTCAAAACACGCTTCCTGTTTCAGTAAATCTCCGAAAACGCCCAAAAGCCAGTATATCACACGCAATAAAAGCCAAATAGAAAGATTTTATCCGGTTTTATTTGGTTATTTTTCATTTTATTTGTTCCTTTGTCTAATCATTCGCGAATAATACTATGAAAAAGTACCCCGGATTATCCATAATCGCAATTATTTGCGGTATCATGCTGGCGTCCTGTGGCAGTTCGAAGAAAGACAGCCAAGCCCCGGTGAAATACGAGACGCAAATCATGAAACCCGAGACAAGAATATACAACGAGTATATCCCGGCATCGCTCCATGGCATCAATGAAGTGGATGTCTATCCGCAAGTGTCCGGCATCATACGTCAGATGCTGTTTACAGAAGGTAATAAAGTGGAGAAAGGGCAGCCCCTCTTCATTATTGACCAGACCGAATACCAACTGAAAGTGGATAATGCAGCGGCAAATCTGCTGACGGCAAAGGCACAGATGGAAACTACAAAACTGACCTACGAGTCCACCAAAAATCTCGCAGCAAAGAACATCGTGAGCGACTACGTGCTCTCCGCCAGTCGTAACGAATACAACGCAGCACTTGCAAAAGTACAGCAGGCACAGGCACAGCTCGCCATCGCGCAGACAAATCTCGGCTACTGCACTGTGAAGGCACCCATCAGCGGGATGATTAAAGAAAACGGATTCCGCAAAGGTGAACTCGCCGATATCACCGACCTGCTCTGTACCGTGAGCGACAACAGCCAGATACAGGCATGGTTCTCTTACACCGAAAGTCAGTTGCTCGACCTCGTGGCACAGTACGGCCTCGTAGTGACAGCCGACGGCCTGAAAAGCAAAGACGGGCAGATGGCTGGCAAGATACTGCCCAAAGTGCAGATGCAACTGAAGAACGGACAGATTTACCGTTATGAAGGAGAGATTACCGAGATAGGAGGCATAGTCGATCGCAAGACCGGAACTGTCATTGCACGCGCCACATTCCCCAACCCCGACGACGAACTGCGTTCCGGACTCTCTGCCACACTCATCTTCCCCACAAAGATGAACAACATATTCAGTGTAAGGAAGACTGCAGCCGTCCATCTTCAGGATCGTTTGCTATTTTACCGCGTCCGTAAAGACGGCACTGCCGAAGGAGTCGTATGTGAAGCCATACCGTCCAACAGCGGTAACCACTACTACGTAAAGAGCGGACTCTGTGCCGGTGATGAAGTGGTAGTCAATGGAGCACAAAAACTCTCGAGTGGAGCACGTGTAAGATAATATTCAGCAAACAGGATTCATGGCACACGATAGCACTACACGTACCAACTTCTTCGTACGTCACTGGGTGGCAGCCCTTGCCATAGCGGTACTGACAGTTGTCATCGGTCTCATCAGTCTACGGACACTTCCCGTAGAACAATACCCCGACATAGCTCCGCCAATGGTCACCATCTCGGCAACCTACAGCGGAGCCGATGCCAACGCTGTGATGGAATCCGTCGTCATGCCCATCGAGGAGGTCGTAAACGGCGTGGAGGACATGATGTATATGGTAGCAACTGCTACAGCCAACGGAGAGGGTGAAATCGATGTCTACTTCAAACAGGGCACCGATGCCGACGAAGCCACCGTCAACGTGCAGAACCGAGTCAATCAGGCCATGGGTGTACTTCCCGAAGAAGTCATCAAAACCGGAGTGACCATACAGAAGAACGTCAACGCCACACTCATGATAATGAGTCTTGAGAGCACCGACGAGAACTTCGACCAGTCATTCATCTCCAACTACCTAGACATCAACGTCATGCCTGCCATCAGCCGTATAGCCGGTGTCGGTCGCACAATGATTATGGGCGAACAGTACGGTGTGCGTATATGGCTTAAACCTGACCTCATGGGGCTCTACGGAGTCACCCCCGACGAAATTATAACGTGCATCAACGAGCAGAACCTCGTAGTGCCGATAGGACGACTGGAAAGTACAAAAGACAAAATCGACATTGAATTCAACGGACTGCTCGACGATATGAGCCAGTTCGAAGACATCATCATACGCGCCTCGGAGAAAGGTGAAGTGCTCCGTCTGCGCGACATTGCCACCGTGGAACTCGGAGCGCGTGCCTACGATTTCCGCACCAATATCAGCGGCCACGACGGAGTGATGTTCTACGTAAAGCAGGCACCAGGAGCCAATGCCACCAAGGTGAATGCAGAAATCCGCAAAGTACTGAAAGACCTGGAAGAGAGACTGCCCGCAGGACTCCAGTTCAAACTCCTTGAGACATCCGACGATTTCCTCTATGCCTCCATGAACAGCGTCGTCGAGACTCTCATCATAGCCATCATACTCGTTGTACTCGTCGTTTATTTCTTCCTCCAGAACATCAAGGCAACACTCATACCGTCCTTCGCCATCATCATCTCGCTCATCGGCACATTCACGATAGTCCAGATGGCAGGATTCTCCCTTAACCTCCTCACACTGTTCGCCCTCGTGCTCGCCATCGGTACCGTCGTCGACAATGCCATCGTGGTTGTTGAAACCGTGCTGACCAAAATGGAACAGGGCGAGCGCAACGTCAACCGAGCCGTCAGCACAGCAATGAAAGAAGTGACTGCGGCCTGCGTCTCCACCACGTTCGTTTTCATGGCCGTATTCATCCCCGTAACTTTCATGGGAGGCACAGCTGGCACATTTTTCAAAGAATTCGGTATCACCATGGCATCTGCCGTCGGACTGTCCACCGTCTCCGCCCTCACACTCTGCCCAGCTCTCTGCGCTATGATGTTCCGTCCCGGAGACACAAACCCTACAACATCCCGACGCAGCCTGCGCTATTGGATGACGCTGGCCTACAACACAGCATACAACGCTCTGCTCCGCAGATACATGGACGCAGTCAAGCGTTTCGTCCGACATACCCGTCTCGCGTGGGGAATATTCGCAGCCTCCATAGCTTTCTGTGCGTGGCTCATGACCCACTCGCAGGAAGACCTCGTACCGCAGGAAGACCAGGGATTTCTCCTCGTCAACATTATGCTCACACCCGGCACCTATCTTAACGAAACCGAAAGTGCCACCGTACAACTTGAAGAATACATACAGTCGCTCGACGAAGTGGAGACCGTGGGGGCTCTGACCGGATATTCCATGCTGGAAGATATGACCAGCACCAACTATGCCACACTCATGGTGCGTCTGCGCAACTGGAAAGAACGCTCCTTCTACAGCATTGCCGACATACAGGCAAACATCACAGAATGGGCACGTGTCAACCTGCCACAAGCTGATGTCGAAACATTCCAGATGCCCCAAATACCGGGCTACGGCAATGGTTCCGGCATCGCCCTCAACCTGCAGGATCTCACACGAAGTTCCGACAAAAAGGCATTCATCGAGACAGGTATCGAATTCGTGCGCCGTCTCAACGAGCGACCCGAAGTATCCTTCGCAGCCTCCAGTTATTCGCAGGACTACCCGAAATACAAAATCGACGTCGACGAGATAGCATGCAAACGTATGGGCATCTCACCTCGCACCGTACTCGAAACCATCGGTAAATTCATCGCAGGTTCATACATCGGTTCCTATGTTCAATACAGCAACGTGTACCGCGTCATGATACAGGCAGGCAAAGAATACAGAATGTCCGAAGCTGCCCTCAACAACATCTTCGTGCCTGTAGGTAAACAGATGGTACCCGTCACCCAGTTTGTCACCCTCACTCCCGACATGGGGGCTGCTATGGAGTACCACTTCAATCTCTTCCCCTCCTACCCTGTCACCACCATGCCAGCACCCGGCTACACTTCCGACCACGTGCGTCGGGCCATCGAGGAAGTACGCCGCGAAGTCATGCCCGAGACCTACGGCTACGAATACTCCGGTATGGCACGTGAAGAGGCAGAAAACGCAGGTTCCAACGACACACTCATCATCTACTCCATCTGTCTCCTGCTCATCTATCTCATCCTTGCCTGCCTCTACGATTCCCTTCTCATCCCCTGGGCTGTCATGTTCAGTATACCGTTCGCACTTGTCGGAGCATACCTCGCAGTAAAGCCCCTTGAAGTCATGGGCGTTGGTGTCAATATCTACGTACAGACCGGAGTTATCATGATAATCGGACTCGTGGCCAAGACGGCTATCCTCATCACAGAATTCGCCGTGCAGAAACGCCGTGAAGGTCTCTCCATTATCGATGCCGCTATCGGAGCCTGTCAGGATCGTCTGCGCCCCATCATGATGACCGTCTGCACCATGATTATGGGTATGATACCACTTATACTTGAAAACGGAGCCGGAGCTGTCGGCAATAAATCACTTGCCCTCGCTGCTGTCGGAGGTATGATAGTGGGAACCGTTGCCCTACTCTTCTTCACTCCAGCTTTCTATATCCTTTTCCAGAAACTTCACGAACGCTTCACACCGGTAAAAGACTAATTTCCGTAAATCTCGAGAAGCGTCGTCCGCCGCGTTCTATCGTTTCGAAGAACATTTTCTCCGGACGCACCCAGTAACGTCCCTCACCATAGAGTGCCTGATAGACAACCATGCGTTCTTGAGTCTCAGAGTCGAAAGCTACACGAACATAGCGATATCTGCCTCCTTTGAAATGTCGGAAATATCGTGCTCTGTCTTCCGCTAAAGGATACTGCTCCAGCATCTTCTCTATCAACGGGACATACCACGCACAAACCTCGTCTGCCGTTGGAGTGTGGGCTCCGGGGAAATGGAACGAATGAGTGTAGTGTTCCAAAAAGAGCGGTTCGAACCGCGCCAACGTGTCCTGCTCTCCGAAGATTCCCCATACGCGGTCTTTATAATATGGATTGCAGCAGTTGAACTGCACTGCCTCCATCTCTGCGAACTCATCTACGAGAGCCTCATCTATCACGAACTGCTGCCTGCCGTCCATGCGAGGTGACTTGTATTCGTGCTCACCGATACGCTGCATTAGAAACTCCGTCATCCTGAAATGCGGATTACCGAGCAAGGCCGGAATACCCACGACGGGTGCCAGCATCTGTGCGTAGAACGAGCCGCAACTGTTGCCAACCAACAGGTCTGGCTTCTCCCTGTCGATAGTGTCTCTTATCAGTTCCATGGCTTCCTTGGGATGCGTGGGCAAATCCGGAGCAATCACCTGCACCATGCCCTCAAAAGCTTCCCGTAAAGCAAGAGCCGGTACACACCGCCCACTGGCAAAGAATCCGTGTAGAAACAGTATCTTCTTGTTCTTTATCATCTGCCGTATACTCCCATATGAAAATATATCACAAGTGCCGCTTGTGCAATCAGAATGAGCGGAATGCCGTATTTAAACTTTTTATGCATCGTCTTGTGATGCCAGGTTTTCACGCCAATCCACGCTCCGATGCTGCCACCGATGAGGGCAAGCATCAGCAGTGTCGCCTCCGATATTCGCCAACGGCCACGCTTAGCTTTCCACTTGTCGATACCATACACAAGAAAAGTCAGAATATTGACAGCTACCAGATACTCCACACACAACACCATCACTTCTCTAAGTCGTTATGGATTGTTTCGATGCTCACCGATCAGCTTTTCCATCCATATCATATCATACCAACGTCCGAACTTCTTTCCGCACAGGTGGAAATGTGCCACCTCCTGATAGCCCAGTCGCTCATGGAAACGGACGCTGTCCAGGGTCAGGTATTCGTCTTCCGGTTCGATGAAAGAGATACAGGCATTCATATTCAGGATTCCCAGAACCTTTAGTCGCTGTTCAAGAGCCTCGTGAAGCCTGCGGCCTATTCCGCATCGTTTCAAACTGCTGTCAACATATATGGATGTCTCCACAGCCCATTGATAAGCATCTCTCGCCTTGAAAGCACTTGCGTATGCGTAACCCAGTATTCTTCCCTCCTCTTCCGCCACAATCCAGGGGTATTTCTGCATTACGGTCTCCATACGTCTGCGGAACTCATCTTCCGAGGGCACATCGTATTCAAATGTCACCGCCGTCTTTTCCACGTACGGAGCATATATCGCCAAAACGGCTTTCGCGTCGGACGCTACGGCATCTCTTATATTCACACCTGTCATTTTGCCTGTAACCTGTCATCTATGACCTGCTTCACCTGATTGGCTATCTCTTCGTAAGACAGATTGCTGTCAGGAACTATGGGCGCGAGGAATTCTATCTTTATCTTGTGTGGCGAGACGAAACGTTTCGAGCGCGGCAATGCCTCGAAGGCTCCCTTGATACATACCGGTAGGATGGGGACCTGCAGTTCACGACTGAGAATGGCGAAAGTCTTCTTAAAATCCGTCAGTCTGCCGGTGCGTGAACGCGAACCTTCAGGGAAGATAATTACATTTTTGCCCTGTTTGAGCACTTCTGCTAACTTCAGAATGGAGTCGCGCAGATTACCAGGTTCCATAATGATGATATTGTTGTGACGTGCAAGATACTTACGTATGGGACCCTGCACATGTTCTTCTGTAGCATAGAAGTAGCTGTCCTTGAATATCTTCATGGGAAGACCGATAGACACCAGCGCCCCGTCCAGATAACTCTGATGATTGGGTGCAATAATTATCGGACCCTCTGACGGAATGTTTTCCGTACCGTTGATCTCAAAACGATTGTATGCTTTGAAGAACATATATGAAGACTTCACGAGCAGAGGCACACCGATGTTGCCGTGTGGAAGTTCCAGAGCAGAAGAGTCCGAATTCAGGAACTCGTGCCAGTCCTCCACCTTCACCTCCATACGTGTCTTACTGTAGGCCACGTGTTCTGCCATAGCCTGTATGTTCTTGAATCGCGGCATATCGGCAGCATTGACTGTGGTGCCGAAGGTCTGTTGGATAAAGCCCTGAAGAGTCACCATATCCAGTGAGTCGAAAGCCAGGTCGGTCTCGATGTGGTCTGTGGGATGCAACTGTATATGCTTTTCCTCCTCAATATATGTCTTCAGTATATGGTATTCCTCGAAGGTAGGTTCCTCCACTTCTTCTGCCGGCTTCTCCTGCCAGGCGGACGATGTGTCCGCAGCAATGATGTCCTTGAGTTTATAGCGCTGCAGCTTCTCCAGTCTGGTACGCGGCAATTCACTCCGGTAGACGAACAGACTCATCAGTTTCTTGTAGTTGGTCACCGTGAGATTATACGGTTCCAGCACCTCCCTCTTCAGCGTCTCTTCCACCTCTTCGTCTGTCAGGTCCTTTGCCCACTCTTCCCGGGGCACGATGATGGCACGAAGCATATCGCCGTCCTGCACCACAGCAGCTTCCTTGACACGTTCAGCATATTTCTCCAGTTTGTATTCTATCTCGCTTGGCTGCACATTCTTTCCATTGGAAAGCACTATAATTTCCTTGCTGCGACCGGTAAGATAGAGACGCCCGCAGTCGTCAAGGTATCCGAGGTCACCTGTGTGCAGATATCCGTCTTTGTCTATCACGGCTGCCGTCTCGTGTGGACGGTTATAGTAACCCTGCATCACATTGGGACCTTTGGCGCAAACTTCGCCGTTCACAATCTTGCAGTCCATTGCGGGAATCGGTTTGCCCACACAGTTGGGTACAAGGTCTCCGGGTCGTGTAAAGGCTATCATAGGAGCTGCTTCTGTCATGCCGTAGCCTTCAAGCAGTTCCAGACCCAATGTCTGCAATCCCAGTGCTATCTCACGTTCAAGAGCGGCACCTCCGCTGACCAGATACTTGATATGCCCGCCCATCTTCTTGTGAACAGCCTTGAAGACGAAACGGGAGAATGTCACACTGTTTACACGGGCACAGAGACTGAACAGAGCGCGTGCAATGGCACTGGCATCAATCTTCTTCTTGATACCGGCATAGAGTGTCTGCCACAGACGTGGCACACCAATCATGATTGCCACCTTGCCTTTTTGCATGGTGTCCATGATGTCCGGTCCTGACATCGAGGGACATATGGCCACGCCACCGCCTATGTAGAGCGGCATCACCACCGTGCCGACAAGAGGCAGCACATGGTGCAGCGGCAAGAGGATGAGCGTGCGACGCTCGGCAGTGAATATGGGTACTTCCTCCGATACGGCACGCAGATTGACCAACAGATTTTGGAACGAGAGCATCACTCCTTTGGGTGACCCCGTCGTGCCGGAGGTATAGATGATGAGAGCTGTGTCTTCTTCCTTGTATGTGATTTCTGCCTCTGTCTCGTTCATCTCCACAGTCTCGTAGTCGTCTATCAGATGAATCTCCAGAGCACTGCCGGTCTCCTTGACGGCAGCCTTCATCACCTCCAGTTTGTCACGAGAAGTCCACACCGACACGGGCTTGCAATCGTTGATGATATAAGCCACATCACTCACCGTTGAAGAGGCATCCACAGGAACTGCTATGCCGTGATTCGCCCAAACCGAATAGAAAGCATATATCCATCCTTCGCGGTTTTCTGCAAAGATGAGCGTTCTCTCACCGGTCTTTTGAGGTGACTTCCTGCTAAACAACGTCACACGCTGAAGGAGTTCGGAAAAACAGATTTCCCGTTCGCCGGCAATGATGGCAATGCCTGTAGAATTCTTTATCATCTTATTATTTCTTTTCTGCTAAATGTGTTATAGCAATGTTATTACAACTTCATGACTAGATCCACTACCTTCTGCTTTGTAGCTTCGGTCTTCTGCTCGTCAATCTTAGCTGAAACGAACCCCGTATTCTCCACACCCCAATAGTTGCAGATATCCCGGAACTCAGCTGTGGCTCCGTCATAGACTCCGGGCGAATATGACGACATCAACAGTGCCATCTTCTTCACTTTGGCAGGTTTCTGCACACAATACATACGTTGGATGGGAGCCTGAATCTGGGCACAAAGTGTGAAATAGTAGATCGGCGCAGCCAACACTAGCACCTCTGCCCCGTTCATCAGCGGATAAAGCTCCTGCATATCGTCCTTCTGGATGCAAGCCCCTTCACCTTTTCCCCTACAGTATCCGCAAGCCATACAACCGGCTATTTTCTTTTTGGCTACGTTCACCAGCGTCACCTCATGACCTGCAGCCTCAGCTGCCTTCTTATACTCTTCCGCCATCCAAGCGGTATTTCCGTTCGCACGCGGCGAAGCCTGTAAAATCAGAATATTCATAATATTATCTGTTCGTTTAATGCAAAGGTATGAAAAAATCTCAAAGCTCAGTCATTGTGCATTGAAAAAAAAAGCAATCTGGCAAATTATTTCCGGTTCTAACTGGAATCGGACAGCTTATCGTTCATACAGCTCTATCGGTAAGCCGTCCGGATCTTTCAGAAACAGGAAACGCTTCCCGGAGCATTCGTCAGTCCTAATCTGCTCATGAATTACGCCAAGTCTTTCCAACTCTGCAATTTCAGCCTCAATACTATCCACCTCAAAAGCCAAATGTCTGAGACCTGCCGCTTCGGGATATGAAGGCCGCGGGGGCGGTGACGGAAACGAGAACAGTTCAATGACATACTCGTCACCGATAGCTAGGTCTGTCTTATACGACTGACGTTCCCGACGATAATGCTCACCGAGTATCTGAAAACCGAGAATTCGCGTATAGAAATCCAGACTCTTCCCGTAGTCGGAGCAGATAACGGCAATGTGATGTACCTTTTTCAGATGCAACATAATTCAAGCAGCGTCTCTTATTCCAGTATTTTTCGTGATTACTTGATATACTTCACCTTCGAAGCATCACGGGAGTGGGCGTTGGGTTTCTCGTCGGGATAGCCGATTGCGATGACATACAACAGTTTGTAGCCTTCTGGAATATCAAGGCTGTCGCGGAAAGCTTTGGCTTTCTCGCTGGTGGTGAGGAAGCGAATAGGACCTGTCTGTATGCAGGTGCCGAGCCCCAAAGACTGCGCTGCCAGCATCATATTCTCACCCATCAGTCCGGCATCAAGGTCGAACTTGCCGTCCGCCGGAGCACAGACGCAGATGAGATTCGGAGAATTGCGACACATATCCTTCACATCAGCCATTATTTTCTGGTCTTCAATAATCCGCACAGCCCAGTTCTGGCGGTTCATCGCACTCGGTGCATTGATACCGGCAAGAGCCACAGCCTCCAGTTTCCCGTGCTCCACAGGTTTATCGAGATACTTGCGTACAGAACGACGCGCCATGATGTTGTTAATAACTTCGTTTTCATACACACTCTGTGCCGATATCGTCAGCACACAAACCATTGCCAAAAGGCAGAAAAATACTCTTTTCATAACTATTATTTTTTATTGTTTTTTATCCTTCGATTTTCTTGCATACTCAAACAACGACAGCGGCAGATGGCAGTATCCATCAGGGTTCTTGTCAAGATAATCCTGATGATACTCCTCTGCCGTATAGAAGTTCTGCAAAGGCAGTTTCTCCACGGCCAACGGCTGCAGACACTTCCTCTGCTCTTCGGCAAACACCTCTTCAATGACAGGAAAATCCTCCTCATCGGTGTAGTAGACACCGGTACGATAGCGGGTGCCTTCGTCATGTCCCTGCTTATTGAGGCTCGTGGGGTCGATGGCCTTGAAGAACATCCGTAACAAGAATCGGAGGCTTACCTTCCGCGGATCATATCTCACATGCACCGTCTCGGCATATCCAGTCGTGTCGGTATACACCTCTTTATACGTCGGATTTTCCGTATGTCCGTTGGCAAATCCCACTTCCGTTTCCACTACACCGTCAATCAGTTTGAAATAGTGCTCTGTTCCCCAGAAGCAGCCTCCCGCTAAATAGATGTCTTTCATTGTTTCCATCAATTAATTACACTTTCTCAGTCGTATGACACGGCTGGCGAACTGTCCGTTCAGACGCAATTCGATACCCGTCTCCATGAGGAACCTGCCCGTGAAGGTCTTGCCCTCCAGTCGGTTGTTGCGCTCCGGGCATTCAAACTCGCTGAGCCGGTACGTGGCTTCGGGGTCGAGACCTGCCATGTGCCATCGCGGTGTCTCCAGTCCGACATAGTTCTCAAACTTATAGCAGAAGAACACAGCCTCGCCCTTGTCCTCAGTGACGAACATCTCACTGCAGAAGCCCCTGTTGTCATACGGTGAGAGCAGACGGTAGAGGTCGCCCTGCTGCACGACGGGGCGTATCTCCTTGTAAAAGGCCACCGCCTTTTTGGCATATTCCAGTTCCTTGTCATCCAGGTCGCTGGGTTTCATCTCCATACCCAGACGTCCTGTCATCGCCACACCGAAGCGGAACCTCAGCGGTATGATGCGTCCCGTCTGGTGGTTGGGCGAAGCGCTCACATGCTGTGCCATCGCTGTCGGAGGGAAGAAATGGCTGGTGCCCCACTGTATGAAGAGGCGCTGCTGTGCGTCGGTGTTGTCGCTCACCCAGAACTCGTCAAAGTAGGGCAAGGCGCCCCAGTTCACGCGACCGCCGCCGCTGGAACACAGTTGGATGACCAGTTCCGGATAACTCTTGCGTATGCGCTCCAGCACCTTGCGCAGTCCCAGATGATAGTCCACAAAGAGGTGGCTCTGCCTGTCTGCCGTCAGATAGCTGCTGCCGAAATTCTGCATCGACATGTTGCAGTCCCACTTGATATAGTGCAGTGTGGGATTCTCCTTCATCAAATTGGCCACGATGCCCACCACGAAGTCCTGCACCTTGGGATTCGAGAGGTCGAGCACCAGCTGTGTGCCTCCCCTCCCCTTGGAGAGCTCGCGTGTGGGATGTGCCACCACCCAGTCGGGGTGTGCCTCATAGAGTTCACTCGTGCTGTTGACCATCTCCGGTTCTATCCAGATGCCGAACTTCAGCCCCCTGTCTTCTGCAGCCTTCAACAGAGCCGGCACACAATTTGGCAGCTTCCCGGTGTCGGTCACCCAGTCGCCCAGAGCTTTGTCGTCGTAGGTGCGGCGATATTTGC
>JAGDCM010000028.1 GCA_017958545.1 Bacteroidaceae bacterium
CAAGAATGCCACAAGACAACAGTTGGATTCTCTCAAGTCCCTACCTCTTACACTCAGAGTGAAACATGCGGAAAACGGAGGACAGAACGGTATCGCGCCGTACTTCAGACAGGAACTGAAGAAATACATTAAAAAACTCTGTGAGGCAGGACTCGTGAAAGAGTGCGACAGCGTTTCTCCGTTGGATCTCGACGTGGACGGTGTGAAGATATACACCACCATCGACACACGCATACAGAAGCATGCAGAAGATGCTGTGAAGAAGCAGATGGCTTCGTTGCAGGAGAAATTCAACGCTCATTGGGGCAGTACACCTCCTTGGACAGACCGTCAGGGACGCGAGATTCCCGGTTTCGTGGAGAACATTGCCAAAAACAATCACACGGAGAATCTTGATTCCATACGCGAGATGCTCAGATTCCTGCATTGCGGCTTCGTGGCAATAGAACCAGACACACGAGAAGTGAAAGCATGGGTGGGAGACATCGACTACGACACATGGAAGTACGACAAGGTGACGGCTATGCGACAGCCGGGCAGCACCTTCAAACTCTTCGCTTACGCAGAAGCAATGAATCAAGGCATGAAACCCACCGACCACAGAGTGGACAAATGGATGGCATATCCCGACACAAGTGCTTCCGGTGAGGTAAAAATATACGCTCCCCACAACGCCAACGGATTCTTCTCCGGCAGTAATATGCCTCTGAGATCTGCGTTTGCACAAAGTATCAACTCCGTTGCCGTGAAGATCGGACAGGAAGTCGGCATCCCTAATATAATAAGGACTGCACACGCAATGGGAATACACTCGCCTCTGCAAAATGTAAAATCGCTGCCGCTGGGCTCTTGTGATGTGAATCTGCTGGAATTGGTGAACTCCTATTGTACGGTAATTGCCGACGGAGAATACGAAGATCCTATCATGATAACAAAGATAGAAGACCGTCGCGGACGTACTATCTACGAAGCAAAACACGACAGGAAGCAGGCCATACCGTATCGCAGCGCATTCTTCATGCGTAAAATGCTGGAGGCAGGACTCCGTGAATCGGGAGGTACGTCAATGGCCTTGTGGCAATACATACATCCCGTGTTGCAGTATTCAGAATTCGGTGGAAAGACCGGAACGTCGAACAACCACTCCGATGCTTGGTTCGTTGGCGTGACACCAAAGATGG
Source organism: Bacteroidaceae bacterium (assembly GCA_017958545.1). Taxonomy (GTDB): domain Bacteria; phylum Bacteroidota; class Bacteroidia; order Bacteroidales; family Bacteroidaceae; genus Physcousia. The sequence continues at coordinate 1,182 of JAGDCM010000028.1, forward strand.
TGGCCGGAGCGTGGGTTGGTGGAGAGTTTCGCAGTATTCACTTCCGCACAGGACAATTGGGACAAGGCAGCCGAACTGCACTACCCGTATTCGGATATTTCATCCAATCGCTGTTAAAAGATGACAAGTTCCCGCAATATCGTGAAAAATTTGCAAAGCCCAAAGAACCGATTCGTGAAGATGAATGGATGTGCAAGGGCGTACTGGCAATACATCCGGATTCTTTGAGAAACGATTCCATCAGAAGAGACACTATCGCATCACCACAACAATAATTAACTTATGAAAAATAAACCATTGAAAAAATAATAAATCAAATTAATAAAAACAAAAACCATGAAAAAATTTGCTCTACTTGCTGCAGTAGCATGTACGCTGACTGCAAATGCTAAGAACGAAGGTGGCTATCTCTTCACGTACTTCACCGGTAATGCTCCCGAACAGGAGCAGATTCACTATGCTCTTTCTGACGACGGATGGAACTACACTCCCATCAACGACGGAGCACCCGTGATTCTCTCCGACACGATTGCCATTAAGAAGTGCGTGCGCGACCCGCATATCCTTCGCGGTAACGACGGATGGTTCTATCAGGTCATCACTGACATGCGCTGCTGGGACGGATGGAGTTCAAACCGCGGCTTGATTCTGATGCGTTCAAGAGACCTCATCAAATGGGAACATCACGCCATCAATTTCCCCGACCGCTACAAAGGAACTCCTTTCGCAAAGGTGACACGTGTGTGGGCTCCTCAGACCATCTGGGACGAGAAAGCAGGTAAGTATATGGTATACTACTCTCTGCGCACAGGTGACGAAGACCCCATTCCTTACGACCGCGTGTACTGGAACTATGCCAACGCAGACTTCTCCGACCTGGAAGGTGAACCACAGGTGCTCTTCGACGTACACGACGCTGCTATTGATACAGATATCATAAAGGATGATAACGGCGACTACCATGTATTCTTCAAGACAGAAGGTGCAAAACAGAAGGGTATCAAGCAGTTTATCACGAAGGATATCCACACTCTCCTTTCACAGGAGCCGCGCAAGGAATTCTGTCAGGACACAAACGAAGCTGTTGAAGGAAGCGGAGTGTTCCGTCTGCACGACGGCACATGGGTGCTGATGTATGACTGCTACGGAGCTCATCACTACCAGTTCTGCAAGTCAACAGACCTGATTCACTTCAAGGCTGTACAGAACACCAAGACTCACGGCAAGTTCACTCCTCGTCACGGTACAGTTATTGCAATCACAAAGGACGAAAGAGATCTTCTGGAAGCGTGGAGCAGACTGATGGTTGCAACCCGCGATCTCAAACAGCGTGCCGTGCCCACTTTGACACTCGCACAGTTGAAGGGACGCAAGGATATGATTAAGGATCTGAACGCTGTACTCGATGGTCCCGTTGATATCAAAGCCTACAAAGCTGCCGAAGCTCGTTTGAAGACTTTCTTCAGCAAATAAATAGAAAAGAGTCATTAACAACTAATACCTAATACAATGAAACGTTTAATCCTCATGTGTTTGGTGTTGCTGGGCAGCATCATCACCTTTGCAAGAAACACGGTTGTAGACGTGGAGCAAGTTACTACAGAGGTGACACTCATGGATGATGTGGACTACACGATCACATCCACGACACCTTTTACAAGTGCCGGAATAGTGAATATTGTAAATACAGATCATGCTGTTGTCATCATCAAAAACATCAAGCCATCTGTAGTTTTGTCCAACGGAGTACTCAGCCACATACGTATCAATGGTAATACTGCGTCTAACAACTCCAACTGTCAGGTTCGAATGTACGACCGTGGTACTATTATTTACCCTTATAAATCTTCTATCAGACCTCTAACTTGTTATGACAAAGCCAATTTTGAAGGTAACTCCTCAGATAACTTTACAGAAGGTAGTAGTAACGGATATATGAAAACTATCAGTTCAACCTTTAATAACAAGATACGTTCTTTCGTCCTCAAAAGAGGATATATGGTAACCTTCGCTGTGGGCCAGAACGGCTGGGGATATTCCCGTTGTTTCATTGCTGACCAGGAAGATCTTAAGATTGCATCTCTTCCCTATCCTATCAACGGAAAGATTTCATCATATCGCATCTTAAAATGGTGGAACGCTTCCAAGAGTGGCGTCGGCGACACAAATGACAAGAACTGCCTCTCTGCTCTCAAATCCTCCTGGTGCTACCGTATGTGGCCAGATCCTCAGGGATTGAACTACCAGCCGGATATCGAATACGTGCCACACCACTACAAGGAAAACTATCCTACGGCAGGAGCTTTGGGCAATCAGAATTTCTCCTGTCACATGAAGGGCAATAACGAGCCTGGCAACTCCGCTGACGAAGCGCCGTGCACTGTAGATGATGTTTTGGCAAACTGGGAAGACCATATGCGCACAGGTTTGCGTCTCTGTTCTGAGTCATCACACGACGGCAGCTGGTCGCATTTACAGGAATTTATCAGAAAGATTGACGAACGCGGATGGCGCTGCGACATTCTCGACCTGCATTGTTACTGGGGCGCCAGCAGTTTTGGAGACTTCTCCAATTACTATAATAACTACGGAAAACGTCCTATTTGGATATCCGAATGGATGTGGGGTGCAAGCTGGAATTCCGGTAACTGGTCATCCGGTGGTATCTTCGCACAGGCTCCAGACGGCCCCGGCTCCTACTCTGTAGCAAACCAACAATGCATGCTCAACGGGGCCAGCCCAATACTCGACAAACTAAATAGCAGCAAATATGTGGAACGCTATGCCATTTGGAACTCTGAGAATGTCGCATCCAAGGCTTATTATAATGGAGCACCTTCCCTGTGGGGTGACTATTATGCTGCAAACACAGGCGGATTAGGTTATGATGCAACAATACAGAAGATACCGACCAACCGGCCTGTCGTTCCAACAGAAATGGGACTTTCCGGTTCGTACTCCAAACTTACAGAGGAAGCTGTGCTGACCTGGGAGGATGGTAACTATGAACGTATCGACTCTTTCGTCGTTCAGGTTAAACGCCCCGGTCGTTCATTCTTCTCAGTATTAGGAGCTGTATATCCTGCTGACCAAAACGCAAAGGATAACACAACGACTGAAACATACAGTTTCATAGATGAAGAACCTGCTATCGGGTCAAATGTTTATCAAGTGGTTGCACGATACAATGGAAGTAATTTCTCATCCAACGAAGCCATCGTTGCAGTTTCAAGCAACAAAGAAATAGGATATTTACGTTATGGAGAAGCACAAGTCTCCGGAACTACTGCAAATGAAGTTAATTACGCGGAGAGTTTCTTTCTGAGAAAGACTCCTATTGTAGTTATTTCTGCACCCACGACAAACAATAATTTTGGAAAGTTCCTTAACATTCAAAGTACAAGTATAAGCAAGTTACTTCCTGTGATGACTCCATTCGTAAAAAATAAAGATGGAGAACTTTACGAAATCACAGCAGCAGAAGCCGCTACATATTTAGCACTGCCAAAAGACAGTACTTATTTCGAACTTCCAAGTGTTACAGATCCTGCTGTTTCTTTGAAATTCCAATGTGGAACTGCACCCAGTAAGGTAAGTAATAGTAATGTACATGTTACTTTTGATATCCCGTTTGACGATGGAGTAACTCCGGTTGTGGTAGTAAGCGCAATCAAACCAAACTCTATCACTTACGGAATGTTGCCTCGTGTGGAGAATATCACAAACACCGGTTTTGATGTACGTATAGAGCGTCCAGAATATTATAGTTCTAGAACGTTCACAACTGTGACTGTATACTACTTTGCGATGGAACCCGGAGAGGCATCCCTCGGTGGTGGACTGCTCATCTCTGCACAGAGATTTGAAAATGCCCTTGAAAAAGGACGAATTTACGGAAAGCCAGTAAGCCTGATAACACCACTCGTAAAGCCAAACTTTGTATTTGGAGCGCAGTCCATCAATCACGATGCATTGCGTGAAGTCTTTATTGGTGGTACGACAAAGAAGACTGAAGACGGTTACCAGTATACAACTGCAATAACTCCTTATGCATATTTGGATGGAAGTGCTACTACAACTAACACTGCATACAGTCCGACTATGGATCTCGGATTCATTGCTATTGCAACAGACCCGAACGGCAATCCCGATGATCCCCCAACAGTCACTGGTATAAACAGCGTGAATGCGAAAGGTATATCACAGGATGTTGCATTCGATGCATGGGCTGAAGGTAATATTATTCGCTGCAACAATGAAAATGTACGTGTTTACACCACTGCAGGTCTTGAAATGATGCTTAACAAACCGCTTCCACAAGGACTATATATCGTATCAGACGGTAAAACAAGTAAGAAAATTAATATCAGATAAGCCATGAAGAAGACCCTTTTTGTTGCGATGTTGTTTGTTAGCCTATGTGTTCAGGCTACTATTACAGATGTTACTTCTAAATATATAACGAACCCGGACTTTGCTGCCCGATACGCGGGATGGTACAATCAGGCAGGCACGAAAGGTATCACTGGCGGATTCATACATCAGACAAATGATGTGTTTGAAGGGAAACACGCTGAAGTGTATATGGAGAGAAATGTATCTGTAGGAAGTAAAATTCCTAATTGCAACATGTATCAATATCTAAAGGGTCTTCCTGCCGGTACATACACTCTTGTGTGTGCAGCATTCTGCGGAAACGGTTCCGGAGGCAGTTACACTCCGTCCTCCGGAGGCTATCTCTATGCACAGGATCAGCAAACTCCCATCAACGGACCGATCGGAGATTACTCTGTGGTGTTCTCCGTAGGTGATGACGGTAAGGCTACTATCGGTATAAAGTCACAAAATGCTGCATGCAAC
>JAGDCM010000029.1 GCA_017958545.1 Bacteroidaceae bacterium
ATCTTCTCATTCTTGAAGGGGTCACCAACCATCACGACGCTGTCGAGGTCGTTCAGAACAAAGGTATGGAACAACGTGTTGTCGGGTATGTGAGGATTGGCTTTGAGGAATGCATTGCAGGTGTCGAAATACACTACTCCTTCGAGCCGCTGCCTGCACAATGTCAAATGTGAACTACCGCGCAACTAAAGATTGCGCGGCTTCGGGGTGACAATCGCCCCTCTCTTTTCCTGTTTCGACCGCATCGGCGGATGCGCAACACTGCTTCTTAGGTACTCTATGAGCACGGTCGTCCACAGGAGGTTGCTCCACAGGCTTGACTTTCCCTCGCACCGAGGGTAGGGCCTCATTCAAACCGAGGCCGAAGTTTTTGATATTGATAGCGGCATTGAGGTCGCGGTCGTGACAGGTGCCACAATCAGGGCACGTCCATTCGCGCACTTTCAGTGTCAAACCACGATACCTGTAACTACAGACATGACACAACTGAGACGAAGGGTCGAAACGACCTATCTTGACAAAACGGATTCCACGCCATGCGCACTTGTATTCAAGCTGCCGCATGAACTCGCTGATGCTGGCGTCTGCCACGCTTCGGGCGAGGTGGTGGTTACGCATCATACCCTTCACGTTCAGGTCTTCCACGCAGATGGTGCACACTTGGCTCTCGTGCGTCAGCTGGTGGGTGGACTTGTGAAGGAAGTCGGTACGTCTGTTGGCTATGCGCTCGTGCAGGGAGGCAATGCGGTGTTTCACCCTGCGGTAGGCGCAGCTGTATTTCTGCTTCTTGGAGAGACGGCGTTGCAGGAGTTTCAGTTTGCGCTCCTCCTGCTTGGCGAAGTGAGGAGTGGCAATCTCCTGTCCGTTGCTCACCACGGCAAAGGTTTTCAGCCCTGCGTCAATGCCGATGGCGGTCCGTGCGTCACTCGTAGTTGGCGTGGCGGGTTCGGGTATGCCTGTCTCCACAAGGACGCTGGCGAAGTATTTGCCGCTTGGGGTCTTGCTTATGGTGACGGTCTTGATGTCGCCACGGAAACGACGGTGCAGCACGGCCGGGATGTCCTTTGCCTTGGGTATGCTGATAGCCCCCTTGCTGAAATCCACGCTGCAATGCTGCGGGCACTGGAAGCTCTGCCGGTCGAACTTGCTCTTGAACTGCGGGTAGGCGGCACGTTTCTTGAAGAAATTCTCGTAGGCAGTGCCCAGGTTGCGGATGCTCATCTGCAGGGACTGCGAATTGACCTCGCCCAGCCATTCCTTCTCGGCCTTCAGTTCCGACTTCATGCGGACGATGAGCGTGTTCGTGGTCAGGTTCTCGCCTCCCTCCTTGTAGGCTTTTTCTTTCAGCTCTCGCGCCCAGTTCCACACCACACGGCAGCAGCCGAAGGTCTTGGCGAGCAACACCTCCTGCTCCTGTGTGGGATAGATGCGGTATTTATAGGCGCGTTTCATGTCTATTTGACAAAGATAGGGCAGCACTTCGCGTTGCTATGGCTTCCAATGCGATGCCACCGGGACGTTTCCGTGACCCGACGCGGTTGCTGCCCCAATGGGGTTCTCTCTCTGGCAGATACAACAAATGCCACCTCATGTGGCGGCATCAGCGTACCGCATTGGATTTTTAGCACTGCTAAGATAGGACTTTCCCGCCGCCCTTGCAAATTATTCCAAAAGAAGATACACTCAATATGTTCAAGAACATCTTTTTATGGCTCTACAGCGCGAATATCTGTCGCGGAACCACTCGAAGTTCCTGCTGAAGTACCACGTCATCCTCGTCTGCAAGTATCGTCGCAAAGCACTCGTAGGAGCGGTAGGCTTCACCATGAAGCACATCCTGCTCGACATTGCTCAGGAGTCGGATTTCGACATAGAGGTGATGGAGACGGACAGGGATCATGTCCACCTGCTTGTCAGCGCACCGCCCAAACTCTCGCCGTTGCAGATAGTACGGCGGCTGAAACAGGAACCCTCTCACCGCATCTGGCAGCAACACTCCGAGACGCTGCACCGCATCTACTGGAGCGGTCACGAGATATTCTGGACGAAAGGCTACTTTGTGTCAAGTGTTGGAAACGTGAGCCAAGAGACCATTCAGCACTATATAGAGAACCAGGGATGAACATACATTATTATACATATAGACAAAATTATACATATAGACAAACCCCGCGCCATTCATCCAC
>JAGDCM010000030.1 GCA_017958545.1 Bacteroidaceae bacterium
ACGGTGAGAAACCGCCGCTACGACTATCACAACAAGAAAGGTATTCTGCGCCCCGTCTACATGCTTCTCGACTATCTTGCCAACACCAACAAAGAGAGCGACAAACCTTTCGACTGGAGCATTGCTGCCGGTCCCAGCTACAATCCCAACAGTTCCTTCGCCATCGGAGGTGTGGTGAGCGGCCTGTATCGTTGGGACAGGGGAGACCGCTCGCTACAGAAGTCGGACATGAGTCTCTACTTCAATTTCGGCATCTACGGCTATGTGGAGGTAGGTGTGAGAGGCAACAACTATATGCCCAAAGACCGCCAGCGCTGGTCCTACGATATCACTTTCCGCAACATCCCCAACGATATATGGGGCATCGGTTGGGATATGTGCAGCGATGACAGAAACAAGGGCAATTACAAGCAGATTCAGTTCTCAGTCAGCCCCAATTACCTTTTCCGCATTGCCGACAATCTGTATGCCGGTGCCAGAATGAATTTCATGTTCAGCAATACACGCGACTTCACATTCCCCATTCGTCACGGTCAGCCGGTAGACCTGCTCTGCGGGCAGGACAAGGACATCACCGCCACGGGATTCGGAGGTGAACTGCTCTACGATTCGCGCGACTTCGGCCTGAATGCCTACAAGGGTCATTACCTCAGCATCCAACAGCTCTACTACGCTCCCGGTATCACCACCTATTCCTTCTGGTCTACGGATGTCACCTATCGCACCTATATAGAACTCTGGACAAAATGTGTACTGGCTATGGAGGTGCACGGACTGTTCAACTACGGAGGCACGGTGCCCTGGACGCTGATGGGCATGTCGGGTGTGGACGGACGTCTGCGCGGCTACTACCGCGGACGCTATCGCGACAACAATATCATGGAGGGTCAGATAGAGTTCCGCCAGCGCATCAAATGGCGTCTGGGTATTGTGGCCTGGGTGGGCTGCGCCAATGTCTTCTCCGACTTCAGGACCATCGCCTGGCACAAGACGCTGCCCAGCTACGGGCTGGGTCTGCGATGGGAGTTCAAGCCCCGTGTGAATATACGCATCGATTACGGTTTCACACGCGATGAGGGTGGTGTAGTGTTCAATATCAACGAGGCATTCTAAAGGCTTATGACAATGACGAAACGTGTTCCTTTCCTGCTGTCTGCATTCTTGTTATGCGTGAGTTATATCTATGCTGAAGATGAGTTGATTAAGTTCGGTGACTTCGAGCATTGGGTTGAGCGTAACTACAAGGAAAGTGCCATCATTGGCGGCAATCGTAAGACGCTCTTTGAGGTGGGTCCCACGGCCAAGTGGCCGGAGGGAAAAGCCTACTCCAATACGGGCGGCAGTCCTTGGGGCACCAGCAATGTCTATGCCAAGGTGGCAGGCGTGGTGAAGACCAATTCCAGTGTCTACAAAGACACTCACGAGGGTCGCGGCACCTGCGCAAAACTCGTCACTCATGTGGAGTCGGTCAAGGTGATAGGTCTCATCAACATACGTGTCATTGCCACCGGTTCGCTCTTCACGGGCGAAATCAAGGAGCCCATCACCTCCTCCAAGAATGGTGTTGCCAATATCGACTTCGGCACACCTTTCACCCGTCGTCCGCGTGCCATCAAATACGACTATAAGGTGCATCTCACCGACAGCCCCGACCGCATCCGTGAGACGGGTTTCTCCAAAGCCTCCAAGGTGGCCGGCCCCGACAAGTGTCAGGCTGTAGTTTTTCTCCAGAAGAGGGAAGAGGATGCCAAGGGAAATCTCGTGGCGTATCGCGTAGGTACAATGGTTGTGCAATACGACAAATCCACCTCTTCCTGGGTCAACGACAAGGAATACACCATCCACTACGGCGACATCTCCCAAGAGTCGTGGTATCGCGACTATATGGGTCTCTGCTCCGACGACAAAGCTCTCTATGCCAAGAATTCCAAGGGTAAACTAGTGCCTTGCAACGAGATAGGATGGGCATCCGATTCCGAGGCTCCCACGCACGCCATCGTGAAGTTCGACTCGTCCCACGGAGGAGCCTATATAGGCACAGCGGGCAGCACTCTCTGGATTGACAATGTGCGCTGGGTTTACTGATTTCCTGTGGCGATGAAGACTCCCTATTATCTCATCGAGGAACGTCTCCTCCGACGCAATCTCTCTCTCATCCGTTCTGTGGCCGAGAGAGCCGGTGTGGAGATTATCCTTGCCTTCAAGGCCTATGCTCTGTGGCGCACGTTCCCCGTGTTTCGCGAGTACATATCCTCCACTACGGCATCCAGTCTCTGGGAGGCCCGACTGGGTTATGAGGAGTTTGGAAGCCGCTGTCACACATTCTCCCCGGCTTATACGGAGGACGATTTCCCCCAGTTGCTGCGCTGCTCCTCGCATCTCACGTTCAATTCTCTCAGTCAGTTGCAACGTTTCATGCCCCTTCTCCAGGCATACAATGCAGAGCATCCCGACCAGCGTGTCTCTCCAGGCGTGAGAATCAATCCGGAGCATTCCCACATTGAGACGGCTCTCTACGACCCCTGTGCTCCCGGTTCGCGCTTCGGTGTCCTTTCCGATGATTTATCATCCCTCAGCCATCATCCCTCATCCCTCATCGACGGTTTCCATTGTCATTGCCATTGTGAGTCGTCGGCAGAGGATCTGGAGGACAATCTTATCTATATCGAGCGCAAATTCGGTGAGTGGTTCCCCAGGATAAAGTGGCTCAATCTCGGCGGTGGCCATCTGATGACGCGTGCCGACTACGATGTGGAGCGTCTTGTGCGCATTCTTTCGGGTTTGCGTGAGCGCTATCCGCATCTGCACATCATTCTCGAACCGGGCAGCGCCTTCGGTTGGCAGACGGGTCCGCTGGTGACATCCGTTGTGGATATTGTGGAGAATCACGGCATCCGCACAGCCATCCTTGATGTCTCGTTCACCTGTCACATGCCCGACTGTCTGGAGATGCCCTACAAGCCCGCAGTGCGCGAGTGCGTTGGTGAGAACTGTCCCGGCAAGGTGTACGAATACCGTCTCGGTGGCAATTCCTGTCTCAGCGGCGACTTCATGGAGGGTTTCCTCTTCGACCACGAACTCCGGGTGGGGGAGACGCTGCATCTTGAGGATATGAACCACTACACCACGGTGAAGACCACCATGTTCAACGGCATTGCTCATCCGGCCATTGTGATGCGTCGCTTGAATGGCGAAGATGAGGTGTTGAGAGCCTTTTCCTACGAGGATTACCGCTCCCGTATGGATTGAATTGGACTTTTTTCCCGTTCCTCTCAAAAAAAGTTGTGTAAAAGTTTGGCTATAACAAAAAAAAGCCATACCTTTGCGCTCGCAATTCAGCGGAATGGCGTTTTTTACGCGGAAATAGCGCTTTGAAGAAACTGCGGAAATAGCTCAGTTGGTAGAGCACAACCTTGCCAAGGTTGGGGTCGCGAGTTCGAGTCTCGTTTTCCGCTCATTTATTGTGAAATGCCCAAGTGGCGGAATTGGTAGACGCGCACGTTTCAGGTGCGTGTGTCGCGAGACGTGCAGGTTCGAGTCCTGTTTTGGGCACCAGCAATGTGGATGAGAGTCCACGATGTGTTGGAGAGGTGGCGGAATTGGTAGACGCGCTACTTTGAGGTGGTAGTGTCGCGAGACGTGGGAGTTCGAGTCTCCTCCTCTTCACACAAAGAGCTCCAGGCCGAAAGGCTTGGAGCTCTTTTTTTATTCACTATAAACTCTAAACTCTAAACTATAAACTCTTCACTCTTCACTTTTAACTCTAATGATGTCCCTCAGCAGTCTGTTGAAGTCTATCACGTTGCCGGGCTTCGGTGAGTAGCTCAGTACGACTACGACGAGTTCCTCCGAGGGTATGACGTATATGCGCTGGCCGTCGTGTCCGTTGCAGTAGAAGAGGTCTGCCGGCATGTCGGGCAGGTTGTCGGGTTTGGAGCCTTTTTTCTCCGCTATCGTGTTGTTGGCGTAGTTTTGCCTGTTGAGCCAGAAGAAGGCTCCGTAGCATCCCTCGCTGTCGGAGGCCGGTGTGCAGGTGTATTTCACCCATCCTTCGGGGAGCACCCTCTCGCCGTTCGCGCAGCCGTCGTCGAGATACATCTGACCGAAGCGTGCGAAGTCCGCTGCTGTGGCGTAGACGTAGGACGAACCCACGGGTGTGCCGCTCATATCCTGTTCGAAGACGATGTCCTGTATGCCCAGCGGGGCGTAGAAGCGTGTGTTGAGGTAGTTAAGGAATTCCTCATCGGACGGGAATCTGTCGCGCAGATAGCGCATCACGATGTTTGTGCTGCCGCTGGAGTAGTACCAATGTGTGCCGGGCTTGCTCTCAAGCGGTTTGGAGATGGCGTAGCCTCCCATGTCCTGTTCGCAGTGCAGCATGATATTCACGTCGGAGCGTGCGCCGTAGTCCTCGTTCCATTCCAGTCCGCTCTGCATCTGCATCAGGTCGCTGAGTGTGATGCTGCTGCGCTCGTCGCCCTGCCACTCGGGTATGTCCATCGGGGCGTGGATGTCCACAAGGCTGTCCTTTGTCATGATGCCTGCTATGGCGTTCGTGAAACTCTTTGCCATGCTCCAGCTGAGCAGTCGGGTGTCGGGGCCGATACCCTTGTCGTAGCGTTCGCTCACCACACCGCCCTTGTGCAGCACCATGAAGGCAAAGGGATGACCGTTGTATGCCCTCTCGTCCACGAAAGCCCGTGCGATTGGTTCCAGTCTTGCGCTGACTGCTGAGTCACCGGCGGGTAAGGAAAGGGGAGTCCATGTCTGCTGACTCTGTGCAGGGTGCTTGGCTCTGAGTTCCTCTGCTGTGGTTCCCCGCAGCAGCGTCACGCCGTATCCTTCACACCACGCTGCTGTGGATTTGCCCCAGAGGAAGCGGCTGGTGACGGTCTTGTTCTCATTGTCCACCGTGTTGCTTGTGTAGCGGATGAATGAGAAGTTGAGATCCAGCGCCTCCACCTCTTCGGCGTTGCGACCCGATACGAATACTGCCGACGCGAGGTTCTTTGCGGCATAACCTGTGATGATGGGCATCAGTCCGTTCAGATAGATGCCTCCGCCCAGCAGGGCAAGCAGAATTGCAGCCCCTGTGATGTGTTTTATTTTCTTCATTATTACTTCATCTTTTTGTTTTCCTCAATTGTCCCGGCCATATTTTGTGTGTGCCATTTACTCTCCGGAATGCTTCTTCTCAGGTGTGGGTACGAAACCCAGTGCAGCCACGAGGCAGCTCATCAGGGGACTTATCAAGTTGAAGAAGCAGAAGGGCAGATAGACCACGGTGGGGATGCCCAGTATTGTGCTCTGCGTCATACCGCAGGCCGTCCAAGGAATCAGTACGGAGGTGACGGTGGAGGAGTCTTCCGTGCTGCGGCTGAGCAGTTCCGGACGGTAGCCGCGCTCCTGGTATTCCTTGCGGAAGATTGAGGCGTTCATGATGATGGAGAGGAACTGGTCGCCCATAATCATGTTGAACAGCACGCCGGAAGCCACCGTACTGGCCACGAGGCTCACCGTACCCTTGATAGCGCGCAGCATCACGTTGGTGAGGCTCTGCAGCATGTTGCTCGTCACCATGCACGCACCGAAGCACAGGGCGCAGATGACAAGCCACACGGTGCCCATCATACCCACCATGCCGCGTGTGGCGACGAGGCTGTTGATGGTTTCCACACCGGTGTCCACCTGTGTGGAGGTGTAGCAGGTCTTCATGATGCCCTTCAGCAATGCGGATGCCGTCACTTCTCCCTCGCCTCCGATACCGGCCACGACGTCTGGCTGCAGCACCACGGCGCAGAGACAGGCGGCGAGCGCTGAGAGTGTCAGCGTGACGAGCGAGGGTACTTTCTTGTAGATGAGATAACCCGTGAAGGCGGGCACCAGCATTGTCCACAGCGTGATGTTGAATGTGCCGCCCAGAGCGTCGACGTATTGCGATATCTCCGGCGCCTGTCCTCCGAACTTCAGTCCTATCAGCAGATAGAGCAGCAGCGAGACGGTGATACTCGGCACGGTGGTGTACATCATGTAGCGAATGTGGGAGAAGAGGTCGGCCTTGGCCATCGACGAGGCGAGCACCGTGGTGTCCGACATGGGCGACATCTTGTCACCGAAGTATGCTCCCGATATGATGGCTCCGGCACTGAGTGCGGGCGGGATGCCGAGAGCTCCGGATATGCCCATGAGGGCTATGCCTATCGTGGCTATGGTGGTCCACGACGTACCCGTCATCACCGATATGAGCGACGATATGATACAGGCGCAGGGCAGGAAGAGCATGGGCGACATCAGTTGCACGCCGTAGTATATCAGCGTAGGCACCACGCCGCTTATCATCCATGCGCTCGACATCATACCTATCATCAGCAGTATGAGCACGGAGACGGCCGCATCGCCCACGGTGGCCTGTATTGCCATCTCGAAGCGCTCCCACGACATCTTGTTCACTTTGATGGATATACCCACGCACACTGCCGTTGCAAGCACCATTGCCAGCTGGCTCGCTCCGCTCAGGGCGTCGTCGGGCACATAGACTATTATCAGTACTATCAGCGATATCAGTGTCAGCAGCGGTATGGCTGCCACCAGCGGGTGGGGGAGTTGATTCGTGTTTTCTGCCATGTTTTCCTGTTTTCAGGGTACAAAGATAGTGATTTTTTTTTAAAGTAGACGAGTAAACGAGTAGACAAGTGGACAAGTTGTTTGTTTTGTTTTTCGTTTTGGTTTTGTCCTTAGTCTTTCGCCTTTTTCAATGGTCAAATTTTAAAGGTGTAAAGAATTTTTCTACTCCTTAAAATAGATTCCTTAAATCCTCGTTTCTGCGGCCATGTGATGAGAAATTTTCCCGTGCACTAAGAAAAATTTTCCCGATGCCTTACCCGCAAAAATGCGATGCCTTTCTGTCTCTTATGCATCACGACACAAAGGTACGACATTTTTCTGCAATTTCCAAATTTTTTACCCTTTATTATCAAGAAAAATGCATCTAATGGCAAAAAAGGTTACTCACTTACAACTTACTCACTTCGGACATTTAGGTTTTTCAATATGGACAAAACATATACTATAGAATTTTATATTTAATATAAAATTTAATATTAATATATACTTCTCCCTTCCTACCTATTCGGTACGAAAAAAAGTATAAATGTCCGAAGTGAGTAAGTGAGTAAGTGAGTAAGTGGATTTTTTTTCATACCTTTGCAGTGTCGGTGAAAAATCCGGAGAGCGGGCGTATTTTGGGAAGGACGAGAGAAGGTCGATGGTCCGTCGAAGGAAGGTGCAAGGTATATGCAAGAAGTATTATGTAACAGCTATACCCATGGAGACAGAGTTCGGATAGAGAGGTCAATGTTGTCTTTGTTTTTGGTTTTCGTCAGCCTTTTTCCTTCTTCCTTCTTCCATCTTACCTCTTACCTCGTTCTTGAACAGTCTGAGGCATGTCTGAGGCCACTCTGAGAATAGTCTGTGGCACCTCTAAGAAGTTTGACGGCGCCTTCCGAATAGTCCGAATATTTCTATTACTATGAATGCATTTCTGTGATTTTTGATGCAAAAGTGCCAACATAGGCTCCACAATATGGCTTATGACGACTTTTTTGTGATTTTTTCTGAAGCAGAAAAGTTTACGAAAACGCAGGTAAAAGCACCAAAAAGAGCAATTAATACACGTTTTTTAGCCGAAAAACGCCCTTTTTGATGCAGTAATTGTGACAATTTTCGGATTTTAGATCTAATGGCAGAACTTTAGAATATGACCTAAATGGCTGAATATTTGCTTTTTAGTAGTATGAGTTATAGGTCTTCCATTACAATTACAGTTATTACAGTTTTATTTTAAGGGTATACATCCATCTTCATTTTATATATAATATTAATTATTAATAAGTTATATATCATATAAGGGAAATGTGTATACCTCGTTTTTTAACTGTAATAACTGTAATTGTAATATCCTGTTGCAGATAAGTTTATGGTTTACTGTTTACAAAAGTAACATCTTGTCAACTTATCAACTTGTCAACTCGTCTACTTTTCAATAATATTTCGTATCTTTGTCTTCGAAAAACATAAAAGCATATATGGCAACAGTAGACGATAAGAAGATTATCTTCTCGATGGTGGGAGTGAGCAAGACCATCCAGCAGAACCAGAAACAGGTGCTCAAAAACATATACCTCAGCTTCTTCTACGGAGCAAAGATAGGTATCATAGGTCTCAACGGTGCGGGTAAGTCCACACTGATGAAAATCATAGCAGGACTCGACCAGCAATACCAGGGCAACGTGGTGTGGAGCCCCGGATACAGCGTGGGATACCTGCCGCAGGACCCGCCCCTCAATGAGGAGAAAACAGTGAAGGAGAACGTGATGGAGGGAGTGCAGCATGTGTATGACGCACTGGCCGAATACGACGAGATAAACATGAAGTTCGGACTGCCGGAATACTACGAGGATGCCGACAAGATGAATCAGCTGATGCAGCGGCAGGCAGAGCTGCAGGACATCATTGACGCCACCGATGCATGGAATATGGACTCGAAGCTCGACCGTGCAATGGCGGCGCTGAACTGCCCCCCGGGCGACAGAAGCGTGCAGAACCTCTCCGGAGGCGAGCGACGCCGCGTGGCGCTGTGCCGTCTGCTGCTGCAGAAACCAGACGTGTTGCTGCTGGACGAGCCCACCAACCACCTTGACGCAGAGAGCATCGACTGGCTGGAGCAGCACCTGCAGCAATACGAAGGCACCGTGATAGCCGTGACGCACGACCGATACTTCCTCGACGACGTGGCAGAATGGATACTGGAACTGGACCGCGGCGAGGGCATCCCCTGGAAGGGCAACTACTCATCGTGGCTGGAGCAGAAGAGTCAGCGACTGGCACAGGAGGAGAAGACGGCATCGAAGCGGCGCAAGACGCTGGAGCGCGAGCTGGAATGGGTGCGCATGGCTCCCAAGGCCCGACAGGCAAAGGGCAAGGCCCGTCTGAACTCCTACGAGATGATGCTCAACGAGGAGCAGAAGCAGAAGGAGGAGAAGCTGGAGATATTCATCCCCAACGGACCGCGCCTGGGCAACAAGGTAATCGAGGCAGAGCATGTGGCCAAGGCCTACGGGGAGAAGACGCTCTTCAGCGACCTCAACTTCGTGTTGCCGCCCAACGGCATTGTGGGTGTGATAGGTCCCAACGGTGCTGGCAAGACAACGCTGTTCCGTCTCATCATGGGGCTGGAGAAGGCCGATGCGGGTTCGTTTGCCGTGGGCGAGACGGTGAAGCTCAGCTACGTGGACCAGCAGCACAAGGACATCGATGCAGCGAAGTCGGTGTATGAGGTGGTGTCGCAAGGCAACGAAACGATACGCATGGGAGGCAAGGACGTGAACGTGAGGGCCTATCTCTCGCGCTTCAATTTCAGCGGAGCCGACCAGGAGAAGAAATGCGGTGTGCTGTCGGGCGGTGAGCGCAACCGTCTGCATCTGGCCGTAGCTCTGAAGCAGGAGGGCAACGTGCTGTTGCTGGACGAGCCCACCAACGATATCGACGTGAACACCCTGCGGGCGCTGGAGGAAGGTCTGGAGGCCTTTGCCGGATGTGCCGTAATCATCAGTCACGACAGATGGTTCCTCGACCGTATATGCACACACATCCTGGCCTTCGAGGGCGAGGGCAGCGTGTTCTACTTCGAGGGCAACTACAGCGAATACGAAAGCAACAAGGCCAAGCGCCTGGGACTGGAAGAGCCTAAGCGTGCCCGCTACCGCAAACTGATGGAAGAGTGAAGAGACTATGGTAAAATACATCTTTGAGACACGCATGGAGGTGCGCGACTACGAATGCGATATCGAGGGTATCGTGAACAATGCCAACTACCTGCACTATACGGAGCACACCAGACATCTGTTCCTGAAACATTGCGGACTGAGTTTCGCACAGATGCACGAGAAAGGCATCGATGCCGTTGTGGCACGCATGAATCTGCAGTTCAAGGCCCCGCTGCGCTGTGACGACGAATTCATATCGCGTCTGTGGATTGACAAGCAGGGAATCAAATATGTGTTTCACCAGGATATCTTCAGGGCAGCTGACGAGGTGCTGTGCTTCCGCGGTGACATCACGATAGTATGCGTCGTCAACGGAAGCCTGTCAGACAGCGAGGAATACGATAAGGCCTTTGCTCCTTATCTAAGCTGACCAGTCACTTGATCTTGTCAATATCCAGCGAGAGACCGATGAGGAAATTGGTGCCCGTGGTGAGGGGGGCATTGTAATAGTAGTAGTCGGGACGGTAGTTGAAGAGATTGTCCACTGTGCCCTGAATCTGGCACCATTGACGCAGACGCACAGAGGCCTGCAGTTTCCACAGCGTGTAGCCAGGATAATGTACAGAGCGAGTGCCTGCGGAGATGTCGTACAGGTCGGCATACTCCACATTGTCTACACTGGAGAAAGCCCTGCCCGATAGAGCCACGTTGATGCCCCAAGAGCGTGAGAACTGGTGGTCCCAATCGGCACGCGCCGTGAAAGAGTGCGCGCGGGTAGGCATATATGGTGTGGCGCTCCCGTCGGTGATATCCTCGTGGGTGAAGGTGTAGCCCAGTTTCATGCCGAGGCCGCAGTCCCAGCGCTTGGTGAGAGTGACTTCCGCACCGTAGACATTCATGTCGCCCAGATTGGTGTATGTGAGATAGAGCTGACGTGGGTCGTCAGGCTTGTAATAGGGCAAGCCGGTGGTGATGCGGTTGAAGACGCGATTGTAGAATGCGGCAACGATGAAGTCCCAGCCATGGGAGAGATATTCACCGGAGAGGCTGATATTGTGGGTGCTTTCCGGATGCAGGTCCTTGTTGCCCTCCACAATCCAGATACCGGCCATGTCGAAGTCGTTGTACAGTTCCTTGAGGGTGGGGGCGCGGAAGCCCATACCGTAGGACAGACGCATGGTGCAGCGCGGTGTGGAGCGCCAGCAGGCAGATATCTTGGGAGTGAGGCGCGAGATGTTGCCCTCGGAGAAGTAGTCGTAGCGCACGGCACTCACGATGCCCCAGGTGGATGTCACCTTCCAGTCGTACTGCGCAAAGGCATCGAAATTCTGTTGATGCACTGGAGTGTCGAGGTTGCCGCTCATGAGATAGTCGTAGAGATAGTCGGCACCGACGGTGAGCACATCGCCGCGCGAGAAATCGTGACTGAAGAGCAGGCGTGTATTGTTCTTCACATTGCTGTACTGGCGTATGTCGAGCGAGCGCACGCGCTGGTATCTCGACTTGTCGTACTGGTCGAAGGCGTAGGATATCTCCAGATGGTCATTGGGCGTGATGTCCCACTCACCGCGCAGACCGCCCGTGTAGTCGTGGTAGCGCTCAGGTGTGTCGACAATGCGCTCCACAGAGCGGCGGAAATAACCCAGACGGGTGGAAACCCTCAGCACGGGGAGTATGTCGACCTGAGCCTTGTATTTCGCCATCCATGTCTGGTCGCCGAAGACGCGCGATATGGTGCGTGTGGCGGCGTGACTGTCGCGGTCGCTCAGGGAATAGTTGTCCGACGAGGTGCGCGAGAAGGCGATGCTGTGGGAGTAGATGCCCTGCCGGAGGTCGTGATAGGCATTGTAGCGCTGCTCGTTATGGTGACCGTAGCGTCCGTCGAGATGCAGCGTCCAGGGGTCTTTGGGACTCTTGGTGATGATGTTGATGACACCTCCCGCAGCACTGCTGCCGTAGAGGGCCGACGTGGCACCCTTCACAATCTCGATGCGCTCCACATCCGTCATGGCGATGCGTGTGAAGTCGATGTTGTCGAGCGTCTCACCTGCAAGCGGTTCACCGTCAACAAGAACGAGTATGCTCTGACCGGAGAAGCCTGAGAGGTTCATGTTCACCTGCTGGTTCATGGCATAGGTGAACTCCACTCCCGGCATTTCTGTCTGCAGCAGGTCCTCTATATTTGTGGCGTCGGCACGGCGTATGTCCTCGGAGGTTATCACGCGGGTGAGTATGGGGGTCTCCTTGAGGAGTTTTGGTGTGCGTGTGCCGGTGACCACGATGGAGTCCATATTATATACGCGCACGTAGGAGCGTTCGATGGAGTCGAGTAGCGCCTCCGTGAGATTGGCGTTCGCAACAGAATGCCCTGCATGCATGAGAAGCACGAGGGCAAGGGCGGTGCGCAGTGTATAATGTAGGGAGCGTATCACTGCAGCGGGTAGCGGTATTTGATGGTGAGGCAGCACCTCTTGTTGGTGTCGCTGAGATGGTTTACAAGCTGGAGAGCCGCTACCGTCTCATCGGGAAAGCGCAGGAAGAAGACGTGGGAGTCGATGACGTAGTCGGGCATCACACCGAGATTGAGCCACCGACCGAGCACCTTGTTGATGCGGATGCCCTGAGAGGGAATGAGCTGGAGGAGCATCTGACGGGAGTCGTCCCACACATCCGTCTCGCTCCATTCGTCGGGTACGAAGACGGCATTACGACACGTGGCAAGGGTTGCCTTAGAGATGTCGGTGAGAGAGGATTCCCAGGCGCTGCCTCCGTTGGTGCGCACCTCGCTACGATGCACAGCGAAGCTCCACAAGGTGGGAGCGGGTTGTTCGGGAGCGGGAGTGAAGTAGCGGAACTCATGCCCCTTCACCGTCTGACCTATCGTGCCGTCGAACCAGTACATATACTGACCCGGACGCTGGTGGCCGGTGACAGTCTCGCTGGGAGTGCCCTCCTCGGGCATCGGGATGGAGTAGGTGCGCCAGTCCTGATTGAGGTCGTATGAGGCATCCTTCATTACGTGACTGTTGAGGGTGGGGAGGTCGATATAGTGCCACTCGTCCCACTTGTTTGCATCAATGTAGAGCGTGCCCTCAACGGTGTTGCCATCGATATGCGTGTCGGGCTTTTCGGGAACAGGCGTATCGTAGATGCCATCGAAAACTCCCTCGCACGATGTCATGAGGAGCATCAGCAGAGGGAGTGATATCAGAGCAAGCGTCTTCGGCATAAGAAAATCAGATGTACGCAGCTTTCTTATATGGCTTGGTCATACAGTTTTGCGCCCTCCATCGTAGCGGTGATGGGGAAGGGCATGGAACCCATCGAGAATTCGTTGGTGACAGTGATGCCCGTCTCCGTAGGCTTGATGAGGATGTAGGTTGTTGTGGCGTCATTGTTGAAGACGTAGAAACTGTCGTGTGTTTTGACGCCGTCTTTTACAGCCTTGAAGTGGAGGGTGAGCGTTCCGTCTGCGTATTCTTTGTAGAAACCGCCCTTCTGCTGGTTGAACGGTATGTTGCGGATGGTATAGCTGCCCAGTGTGAGGTCGCCCATCATGGTGCCGGTGAGAACGTACTCGGGAACGGTGAGATTGATGGTGCCGTCGTTGTTGACCGTTACAGTCTGTTCAATATCCTCGGCAGAGTAGTCGTACATGCCGCCCACGCTGACATTGTTGGTGCCCGTGAATGTGCCGCCGACTTTAGTGCCGAAGTGCCATGTGATTTCAGTGCCGCCCATGACGTCTGGTATAGAGATGGTGATTTCTGTCATAGGGCCGGAGATGGTGGCATCGTAGCTCTTTGTCGTGCCGCTGTGCTGATTGGGCATCTCGAACGTTCCTGTGCCATTGACCTGTACGCGCTCCATAGTGATGGCGAAGCGTCCGTCGCCCCATGTGTTGTCGTGGAAGCGGCAGGTGTAGTCATCGCCCTTCTTGTAGACACGTATTACAGCACCCTCACCGTAATAAGTGTCTTGGAAATATCTTGTGGAGACGCTGAGCCATCCTGTGTACTCGTGAAGGATTTTTTCATCGTCGCTGTCATCCGGATCTACAGAGGGGCCTATAATCACTGGAGGATCATCGTCACCACAGGAAGTGAGAAGAGTCATTGTGTTTGCCATTAGAAACAGCAACACGAATAGAAATAGATTCTTTTTCATAGATTTAAATAATTTAGGTGTTTCAAATCGGTTGCAAAGGTACGGCAAAAAAACGACCTGCGCAATACCTAAACATGAGTATTTTAGCTTGTTATACGACAAAAAACACCTTTTTAACATTATTTATGTATCAGACTAAGGAATTCCTCGCGGGTCTTAGCCTGATTGAATGCTCCAGAGAAGTCGGATGTGGTGGTGATGCTACCTTGTTTCTCCACGCCGCGCATCTGCATGCACATGTGTTGAGCCTCGATGACAACCATCACGCCGAGCGGGTGCAAGGCCTCCTGTATGGCCTCGCGTATTTGTTTTGTCATGCGCTCCTGTATCTGCAGGCGATGTGCGAAGCAGTCCACCAGGCGTGCAATCTTGGAGAGTCCGGTCACTTCCCCGTCGGGAATATATGCCACATGCACCTGACCGTAAAAGGGCAGCATGTGGTGCTCGCACAGCGAATAGAAATTGATGTCCTTGACAATGACCATCTGACGGTAGTCCTCCTGAAACTTTGCCGAATTGAGTATGCAGATAGCATCTTCGCGATAACCGCGTGTGAGTTCCGTCATGGCTCTCGCAACGCGACGCGGTGTCTTGAGCAGACCCTCTCTGTCAGCGTCCTCGCCCAGAAGTTCGAGGATGGCACGCACATGCTCGCTGATGGCCTGCTGCTGAGGTGTAAGGGGCTGATTGTTGAGAGTGGGGTCGTATGTCTTGTCGAACTGACTCATTGGAGAGATAGTGATTTATCTGGCTATTCGCCAGGAATTCACCTTACATTTGACGAGAACAGCCTCCGGGAATCTGCCGGTCTCTCTCACCTCGTGGAGCATGTGCAGCGCTTCCGCGTGATCCGCGAAATCGCCCATACGGCATATCCAGTGGGGAGAGATGAACTGTGTGTAGATGGGCTTCTCTTCGAAATACATCTTGGCCGTGTGAGCCATTTCAATGGCCTTCATTTTGTCCTTGCGTGAATTGCCACCGGAATATAGCTGCACTCGGAAGCCGTTGACACGCACCTTCACCATAAGTGAGGAATCCACCTGATGGACGACGGGCTGCTGTGTGGCAGAGTCGCGCACCACGACACAACTGTCGTTGGGAAGTATCCACACAGGCCAGTCGTGGTGGGGAACGGTATCGGCACTCTGAGCTGTAGCTGTGAGAGCTACAACCCAGAGAACCAATGTGAGTATGAACTTATTTCCAAGCATCAATAATACCCTTGAAGTCGGGAGCTTTGAGTGATGCACCGCCGATGAGACCACCGTCGATGTCTTCCTTGCCGAAGAGCTCAGGAGCGTTGCTGGCCTTGCAGCTGCCACCATAGAGGATGGAGGTCTCCTGAGCAGCAGTCTCGCCGTATACCTCAGCTACACACTTACGGATGAAAGCGTGAATCTCTTCAGCCTGCTCAGCTGTAGCGGTCTTACCCGTGCCGATAGCCCAGATGGGCTCGTAGGCAATCACGATGTTCTTCCACTGCTCTGCAGAGAGGTGGAATACGCTGCCCTGAAGCTCTGCCTTGCAGACAGCTTCCTGCTTGTTGGCTTCGCGCTCTGCCAGGCTCTCACCGATGCAGAAGATAACCTTCAGGCCGTTAGCCAGTGCCAGGTCAACTTTCTCCTTGAGGATTTCGGGAGTCTCGTGATAGTACTCGCGACGCTCGCTGTGACCGAGGATAACGTACTCAGCACCTGTGCTCTTCACCATGGCTGCGCTTACCTCACCGGTGTAGGCACCGCTCTCCTTGTCGGCGCAGTTCTCGGCGCTGACAGCAATGACGCTGTCCTTGAGGAGTTCAGATACGGTTGCGAGGTGAATGAAGGGAGTGCCGATGATAACCTCACAGTTGGGCTTCTCAGCAGCGAGAATCTCCTTGAGTTCCTTGGCGAGGGCAACACCCTCCTGCAGGTTCTTGTTCATTTTCCAGTTGCCTGCTACAATGTGTTTTCTCATAATCTTTCTTTTGTTTTTAAAATGTATAAACAGTTGGTATATGTTATCTAATAATGTAAATACGAACAATGGGACGATGAACCACAGGAGTAGCGACAGCAACATGTGTATATGGTCTTCCTTGATGGGATTGAATATAGACAGCCGGTCGGCATAGTCCGTCAGGTCTTCCTCTTTCGGGAGAGATAATGTGGAGAATTTTGCCTTCACGGTGCTTCCTTTCAACACCACCAGTCCCGGATTGGCCCTCACCATTGTCTTGAGAGGCGTCTCATCAGCGAGCAGATATGGATACTCAGCACCTGTGATATCCTGCCAGTAGCGTATGTCCTCCTCGCTGGATGCCGTGAGACAGAAGAGGGGATAGTCGTGTTCGCTGCAATAGTCGGTGAGCTCGGCAAGAGCATCCATCACTCCGTCGTCTGCCTGCGAGAGATTCGGTGCTACGATGAGAAATTTCCACCCATCGCCCTGTAGAAGAGCCTCTGTGGTATCCACACCAGTCGTCCTTGAAATGATTGCGAAATCGTGGATGGGAGGCAGAGCCTTCGTTTCACCCTCGATATGAGTGCGCCTGTCAACAAACGTCCAGGTGGAGTCGGGGTAGTCTTCAAGAGAGAACTCCTTGCGCACACCGTTTTTTTTCATCACGAAAGTGTGTGTGTAGCGCACATCGCTTCCTTCCTCGGGTTGCATTGCGGTCAGGAGATTTGTTCCTATGTGATATGGGCGGAAATCCATCACCGGCAGCATATAGATGTTGTATGCACACAGTGCGGCACCGTATATCCAGGAATAAAGTCCGATGGTCCAATGGCTCTTCTCACTGATGAATCGCACCTGCTTTCTTGGCCATAGCGTGATGGGGAGGCAGCAAAGCAGCAGGAAGACGTTCTTGAAGAATGTCTGCGCCGGAGTGAGATGTATGATATCCCCGAAACAACCGCAGTCGTTCACATTGCCCAATCGCCATGCGTTGAAGGTAAGTGCTGTGAAGAAGAGCATCATCAGGAGGGTGACGCCAGCTGTGGCTCGTCTGCGAATGCCGAAAAAGAGATATATACCTACGGAAAACTCCAGCATTGCAACAGCTGCAGCTATGAAAAGCGGTGCAGGTGTGATGTAGAAATCTGTGATTCCGTACGCTCCTGCGTATTCCTCTATCTTGTATGAGAACCCCTTGGGGTCTATTATCTTGACCAGCCCGGAGAGGATGAATGTCAGTGCCAGAACAAGACGGCAGAGGTTAACAAGCGGCGTCCTCACTGTATGTGAGTTTTATCAGGCCGAATACGGCATAGTTCATCATGTCCATATAGTTGGCGTCGATACCTTCCGACACCAAAGTGTCCCCCGCTAGGGACTCTATCTGTTTTGTTCTGAATATCTTCATCAGGATGAGGTCCGTGTAGGAAGACACTCTCATGGAGCGCCATGCCTCATCGTAGTCGTGATTCTTGCGCAGCATGAGTTCCAAAGTCTTTCCAGCCCACTTGTCGTATGCAGCCAAAGCCTCTTCGTTTGTCATGGACGAGGCTTTTGCTGTTGATGACGGCATCTCCGGACCCAAGTCAAGTTGGATAAGTCCGATAATGGCATAGTTGACAATTCCGATAAACTCAGGACGAATGCCTTCGTTTACCCACGCCTCTTTCTTTGTTTCAATGGAACGGATGCGTCCTGCCTTGATAAAAATCTGGTCGGTGAGTGATGTGGGGCGCAAAATACGCCATGCAGGACCGTAGTCGTGCAACTTCTTCTCGAAGAGACTGCGGCACTCAGCGAGAATGTTCTCAAACTGTTCCTTTGTGGTCATCAGTATCGAAGAATCTGTCCTACGCGAAGAGGAGTCTTAGCGGAAATCTTGTTCGCGCTGCAGAGCTTGTCTACAGTCGTTCCAAT
>JAGDCM010000031.1 GCA_017958545.1 Bacteroidaceae bacterium
AGTTCGTCCAAGGGGATGAACTCATAGAACACACCGTAGTCTATCATCAGCGACATCGCCGGGTCGCCGGCATCTGTCTGCACGCCGAAAAATCCTTCCGACGCATTGTACGTTTCCATATAATGCATCTTCTCCGAGGGAATGAGACGGTGATAGAGTTCCCTGTAGGGGGTGAAAGCCACACCTCCGTGGAAGAACATCTCAAGATTGGGCCACACCTCCGTGAGATTCTCCTTACCGGAAATCTCCAGCACCCTGTTCATCACAGAGAGCATCCACGAGGGCACTCCGCTGAGGTTGCTCACATTCTTACCTATTGCCTCGCGGGCTATACGGTCGCGCTTCTCTTCGAAATCCGGCAGAAGAGCTGTAGATTTTCTGGGCACTCTGATGAGATTCACCAGAGGACTTATGTTTTCTATCAGTATGGCAGACAGGTCGCCCACCATCGACTCCTTCGTGCTGTCGGCCACAGAACGGCTGCCCCCCAGTATGAGAGCCCTGCCGTCAAGAATGCGGCTCTCGGGATTCTGCCTGAGATAGCATGCCACGCAGTCCTGACCGCCACGATAGTGGGTATCACGGAGAGCGTCTTTGGATACAGGCAGGAACTTGCTCCTGTCGGACGTCGTACCGCTGGATTTCGCGAAATGCGTCACTCTGCCCCGCCACAGCACATCGCTTTCGCCGTGCACCATACGTTCGACGTAGCCCTTGAGGTCGTCGTAACTGTTTATCGGGGATGTTGCAGCGAAGTCCTCGTAACTCCTCACATCGGAGAAACCGTGCGTTCTGCCCCACTCGGTCTGCGAAGCCTGCCTCGTGAGACGGCGCATGACATCCATCTGGAGACACTCTGCCTCCGTGGAGTAGAGGTCCAATTCACGCAGACGCGAATTAAACAACGGCCTTATTACACTGGTGATGCTCATAGTTACGTTTTCTTATAGCTTTGAGAGCCATCTTCGCAGCATTCTGCTGGCTCTCCTTCTTACTGTAGCCTCTTCCCTCGCCCATCGCTTCTCCTCCGATTATGGCGGTAGCAACAAAGAGAGGAGACGTGTGTCCGTCTTCCTGCTGTGTTTCCACAACAAAGTCTATCTCCACGTGGTGTTTCTGGCTCCACTCGAGGAGTTTCGACTTGAAATTCATTTCCTCGAAGGCCAACTTGTCCACATTGAGATAGTGACCCATAACTTTCTTCTCCCAGAACATCCTGCAGGCCTTGTATCCTCTGTCCAGATAGAGAGCCCCCACAAGGGCCTCGAAAGTGTTGCCGCCCACATGACTGTGGTGTGCCTGCTGTCTTATCTGCGGAGCATAAACGAGAGACGTGATACCCATCTCGTCAGCCACACGCCCCAGCATTTCGCGCTTTACGAGTTTGGAACGGGTATTCGTCAGGAATCCCTCTCTGCGCGTAGGAAAACGCTTGTAGACAATATCCGCAACAACGGCATCCAGCACGGCATCACCCAAAAACTCCAGGCGCTCATTCTGCACGTGAGTGAGCGCCTGGCGATAGAGTGATATCCTACGAGGCCAGAAACCGAGGATACGGTGAAGCCTTAGTATTTCTTGAAGATAGCACATGCGTTATGTCCACCAAAACCGAATGTGTTGGAAAGGGCGGCACGCACTGTGCGCTTCTGAGCTTTATTGAACGTGAAGTTGAGCTTGTAGTCAATCTCCTCGTCCTCATCGCCCTCCTCGTGGTTGATTGTGGGAGGCACGATATCGTTCTGCACAGAGAGCACGCTCACCATTGCCTCGATAGCACCTGCGGCACCCAGGAGGTGTCCCGTCATAGACTTCGTGCTGGAGATGTTCAGCCTGTAGGCCTGTTCACCAAACACTTCCTTGATGGCCTTCACCTCGGAGATGTCGCCTACATGCGTCGATGTACCATGCACATTGATGTAGTCGATATCTTCGGGCTTCATTCCGGCATCGTCCAGGGCATTCTGCATTACGAGCATTGCACCCAGTCCTTCGGGGTGAGACGCTGTGATGTGATGGGCGTCGGCACTCATGCCGGCACCTGCCATCTCAGCATAAATCTTCGCACCGCGAGCCTTGGCGTGCTCCAGTTCCTCGAGAACGAGGCTCACACTGCCCTCTGCCATTACGAAACCGTCGCGCGAAGCGCTGAAGGGACGCGAAGCACCCTCGGGATTGTCGTTGCGGGTGGAGAGAGCATGCATAGAGCAGAAACCTCCCACACCGGCCTGCGTGATAGCAGATTCGGCACCGCCGCTCACGATGACGTCAGCCTTGCCCAGACGAATCAGGTTGAAGGCATCGGCCAGAGCGTTGGTAGAACTGGCACATGCGGATGCTGTGACATAGTTGGGACCGTGGAAACCGTACTTGATACTGATGTGACCGGCACAGATGTCGGCAATCATCTTAGGCACGAAGAAGGGACTGAACTTAGGTCCAATCTTATCCTTCGTGAGTGCATAGTTGATTACCTCCTCTTCGTAGGTCGTCATACCGCCGATACCGACACCCATAATCACGCCGACGCGATTCTTGTCGATACCCTCGGCTGTCACACCGGCATCCTCGATGGCCATTGAGGCAGCAGCGAGAGCGTACTGGCAGTACGGATCCATCTTGCGAGCCTCCTTGCGGTCGATACCGAAGTCATCCGGATTGAAGTTCTTTACCTCGCACGCAAACTGCGTCTTGAAACGCGAGGCATCGAAATGTGTGATGGGCGCAGCGCCACTCTTACCAACGAGAAGATTCTGCCAAGTTTCCTCGACAGAATTTCCAAGCGGTGTGACAGCACCAAGGCCCGTCACAACGACACGCTTTAATTCCATGTTAAAATATAGCGAATTTTTAGTAGAATCTAAAGCGGCGGCCGTTTACTTGTTATCCTCAATATACTTGATGGCGTCGCCAACAGTAGAGATTTTCTCTGCCTTATCGTCGGGAATAGTGATTTCGAAAGCCTTCTCAAACTCAAGAATCAACTCTACGGTATCCAGAGAGTCAGCACCCAGGTCGTTAGTAAAGCTAGCTTCGGGAACGACGTTAGCCTCATCTACACCCAACTTCTCAACAATAATTGCTTTTACTTTTGCTTCAATTTCAGACATAATCGTACAATTTAATAAATATACTTTTTTATTCAGTCATTTTCAAAACCGCCGCAAAGGTACGACGATTCTGCCACATAAGCAACATTTTTTCACATTTTTTTCTTCAAAATTGCACATTTTTCAGTTGAGTGTGCAAAAATCACTGTGAAATGATATGTACATCGCGCTGCGGGAAAGGTATTTCGACACCGTTTTCATTCAGCGTATTGTATATCGCCTCCTTGACGCGGGCCGTGAGAGGTGCGCGCTCTTCCACCAGCATCCATACCAGCACTTTAAGGTCGACGCTGCTGTCTCCGAAGTCCTCGAAACGCACCTGAATCGGTCGGCTGCTGTCGCTGATGGGCAGTCCGGCTGCATTCTCACCCTCGCAGACAGGTTTGACGGCCTTGATTATCATCTCGCGCACCTTCGCAACGTCCGTTCCGTAAGCCACTCCCACGGGAATGGTGATGAGTTCGTAACTGTGGTTGCGCGTCATGTTCTTGAAGTTCTTACTGAAGAGAGCCTTGTTGAGGAAGGCGATGACGCAACCGTCGCCCGTGATAATCTGCGTGCTCTGGTAGGTGATGCTCTCCACCTTTCCCCTGATGCCGTCGCACTCGATGAAATCACCCACGCGAAGGCGTCCCGTCATGAGGGAGAGGCCGTAGAAGAAGTTCTCGATGAGATCCTGCATCGCAAAACCGAGACCTGTGGCCAGACCTGCCGTCACGATGGATATGCCGCTCTTGGGCACATGCAGTATGACGAGCGCGATGATGAAGTAGAGTCCCCACATCACTATGGCAATAACATTGCGAGCCAGAGTGAGATTGGGCGTTTCATCAGATTCTGCCATGATTCGGCGGTAGTGCACATAGAAACTGCGGACGGCATAGTTGAGATAGCTGAAGATGAACCAGAGAGCTGCCACCTGACACAGCTTGAAGAGCGACACCTGAATGAGGTCCTCCTGATTGATGAAATTGTAGAAGAATGCCTTCTGGCACATACTCGTCATCGCGAATATCTCA
>JAGDCM010000032.1 GCA_017958545.1 Bacteroidaceae bacterium
CCAGCATGGGCATGTGGATTATCTCATCAACAATGCCTTGCCACTGATGAAGGGCATAGACGAATGCAGTTATGAGGAGTTTCAATATGCCCTAAGTGTAGGAGTCACGGCACCGTTCTATCTAACAAAACTCTTTGCTTCACATTTCGCAAAGGGAGCGGCCGTAGTCAATATATCTTCTTCGCGTGACCGTATGAGTCAGCCGCAGATGGAAAGCTATACGGCAGCAAAAGGTGGCATTGCGGCTTTGACTCACGCCTTGGCAGTCAGTCTTGCCGGTAAGGTGCGAGTAAATAGCATCTCACCGGGATGGATTGATACTGCCTACACTGTATATGAAGGTCCCGATGCCATTCAGCAGCCGGCAGGACGTGTGGGCAATCCATTGGATATAGCCAATATGGTGCTCTTTCTCTGCTCAGGCAAGGCTGGATTCATCACGGGCGAGAACATCTGCATCGACGGAGGCATGACCCGCCAGATGATTTATCATGGCGACAATGGTTGGACTCTAAGTTGTTTGTAAAGATCAAAGGCCGATAACCGATTATGAATCCAATTGCCATCTAAGTGAAGCTTGGCAATCATATAGTAGTTATCGGAATAAATAAAAGACATGAACATAGAAGACTATCGCGAGTATTGCCTGTCATTAGGCGAAGACATAGAAGAGAAACTGCCCTTCCAGAAGTTCAAAGGCGGAGAGGGGGTATTGGTGTTCTACGTGATGGGACATATGTTCTCATTCTTCGATTGCAATGACTTCTCTGTCATATCGCTGAAATGCCAGCCTGAGCGCATCGAGGACCTGAAGGCACAGTATGAGTGTATTGGCAATCCGTACAACGAATCGCCCAAGCACTGGATAGGCATCAACCCAAATTCTGCGCCAGATGACTTGCTAAAGGAGCTGACACGAAACTCTTTTGAGATTGTAAAGGCCAAGTATGCGAGTAAGCGAGGGCAAGTAACGTTTAAAGGTTAAAGTTTAAAGGTTAAGGGTTAAATGAACTGGATAGTATTGATTGTTGCAGGACTGTGTGAAGTAGGCTTCACATATAGTCTCGGGCGGGCAAAGGGTGTCACAGGCACGGAATGGTACTCGTGGATCTCTGCATTTGCCGTTCTGTATGTACTTAGTGCCGTATTCCTTGCCAAAGCCACACAAACGATTCCATTAGGTACGGCATATCCCGTATGGACCGGTATCGGGGCTGTTGGTGCAGTACTCGTCGGAATATTCATATTCCGCGAGCCTGCAACCTTCTGGAGATTATTCTTCCTGACAACCCTCATCGTGTCGATTATCGGATTAAAAGCACTATCGTGATTAAGCCGTAGTAGCAGCTGGTGCAGTAGTGACAAAAGACGTGGAGCCGAATACGATTGTTGGGGGTGTACCTGCCAAAGTGATTAAAAAGATAGAAGTATAAAATATGAAAAAGGTAATTGTGATATCTACGAGCCTTAGACGGGGCTCAAACAGCGACATGCTCGCCGACAAGTTCGCAGAAGGCGCCAAGACCGCCGGCAACGAGGTAGAGAAGATTTCTCTTGTCGGCAAAAACATCCAGTTCTGTAAAGGTTGTTTCGGATGCGCCAAACAGGGCCGTTGCGTCATCAACGACGACGTGAACGACATTATGGCAAAGGTGTTGAAGGCTGATGTGGTATGCTGGGCTACGCCTATCTACTATTACGAGATGAGCGGTCAAATGAAGACCCTCATAGACCGCATGAATGCGATGTATCCCATGGACTATCAGTTCCGCGATGTCTATATGCTGTCAACAGCAGCGGAAGACGAGGAGGATACCCCGACGAGAGCAGAAGCCGGCCTGAAAGGCTGGACAGACTGCTATCCAGAGAGCCGCCTGGCAGGCACACTCTTCTGCGGAGGTGTGAATGATGCCCGCGAGATAGAAGGCAATCCCAAACTGCAGGAGGCCTACGAGCTGGGCAAGAGCATAGGCTGAAATCTCGCCCAAATACTATCATGATATTACAGAAGCATTTCAAACATATGACAGAATTGTTACGGAGCCAGTTGTAACAGCATTGTAACGTCAGTGTAATAAAGGCGTAACAATATTCCATTACCTTTGTCGCACAATTATAATGACAAAGGAATGGTATTGATTATCAACATTTTCTCGCTTGTAGGTTCGCTGGCTTTGTTTCTCTTCGGAATGAAGACAATGTCAGAGGGCCTTGAGAAGTTTGCGGGTGACCGCCTGCGCAGTATTCTGGCGGCTATGACCAAAAACCGTCTGATGGGTGTACTGACGGGTATTCTGATTACGGCACTCATCCAGTCGTCGAGTGCAACGACGGTGATGGTGGTGAGCTTTGTAAATGCAGGACTGATGACGCTTGCCCAAAGTATCGGTGTTATCATGGGTGCCAACATCGGTACGACGGTGACAGCATGGATTATCTCTGCAGTTGGGTTTAAGGTGAACATTGCAGCCTTTGCCATCCCCTTGCTTGCTATCGGCATGCCTCTTATTTTCAGCGGAAAAGGTAACAGAAAGAGTTTTGGAGAATTCATTTTCGGTTTTTCGTTTTTATTCATGGGATTAGCTTTCCTGCAGGAAGCTGCCACAGCGATGAACATCGGTGACATGGTGGCCGGTATGCTGGCCCACATGCCGCTAGACTCGTTCTTCACAATACTGCTATTCGTCATTGTCGGTGCATTGGTGACGATGATTGTACAAGCTTCGGCTGCTACTATGGCCATTACGCTGATGCTCTTTGGCATGAACATCCCCGGCTTCGGCTTTGAGCAGGCTGCGGCATTGGCGATGGGACAGAACATCGGTACAACCATCACAGCATTCATGGCTTCGCTCACTGCTAACACACAGGCACGTCGTGCCGCCCTGGCTCACATGTTCTTCAATGTGTTCGGTGTCGTGGCGTTTCTTATCGTATTCTATCCGGCCTGCGATGCCGTCAGTTGGTTTGTCGACAGTGTGATGGGCGGTGGCAACGACCTATTCAAGCTTTCAGCCTTCCACAGTGCTTTCAACATCATCAACACGCTGCTGCTCATCGGTTTTGTGAAACAAATCGAGATGTTCGTCTGCAAGGTTCTACCGATGAAGACTCAGGACGAAGACTATCGTCTGCGCTTCATTAGTGGCGGTCTGCTCTCCACGGCAGAGCTCAGCATCATGGAGGCAGAGAAGGAAATACACCACTTTGCGGAGCGTTGCCAGCGGATGTTCGGCTTCGTACCGGAACTGATGCAGACGGAGGACGAGACGGAGTTCAACAAACTCTTCTCGCGCATCGGAAAATATGAGAACATCACAGATTCGATGGAGATGGAGATTGCCGCCTATCTGAACAAGGTGAGCGAGGGACGGCTGTCTGATGCTTCGAAGGCTCAGATTCAGAAGATGCTACGCCAGATTACGGAACTGGAGTCCATCGGCGACTCGGTGTATAACCTCGGCCGCACACTGAACCGCCACCGCATGCACTGTCAGGATGCCTTTACGCCGGAACAGACACAGCACATGCAGACGATGCTAGACCTCGTGGGAGATTCATTGGAAGAAATGATGAAACGCATAAATCAGAGTGCAGCAACGACCAATATTACGAAATCCATCAACATCGAGCACGAAATCAACAACTACCGCAAACAACTACGCAACCAAAACCTTCACGATGTAAATGCCGGCCTCTACAACTATCAGCTCGGTGTGTTCTACGTCGACTTCATCTCTGAATGTGAGCGCCTAGCCGACTATGTGATGAACGTAGTACAGGCAGGAAAAGGCCTTAACAACGATTTTGGAGACAGCCCCAGAAACGGACAGGATTAAAACCTCGCGAGAGTGAAGCGGACAGTGAGCCCGCCGCCCGGTGACAATTGTGCGCTTACCGTTCCCCCGTGGACAGCAACTGCGTTTTTCACGATGGCAAGACCGAGACCGGTTCCGCCGAGTTTACGCGAGCGGCCCTTGTCTGCGCGGTAGAAGCGCTCAAAAAGGTGTTCCAGGTGCTGCGCTTCTACACCAGGGCCGTTGTCACTGATAAGAAACTCGTAGAAATGACGGCCTTCTGATTCCGCCTCTTTGCAGACAATATCGAGGCGCGAGGCACCTGTGGCATAGGCTATGGCATTGTCTATAAGATTGCGGAAGATGCTGTAGAGCAGGCTGGCATCTCCGAGGACTTCTACATGACTGGGCGCCTGTAGCGACGGGGCGATGCCTTTTTCATGAAGTTGCAGAGCAGTATCGTCGAGGACGCTCTGAATGACTTGCAGAACATTCACCTGATGATAGTCTTCACGCGAGTGTTTGTCATCCATCTCGTCCAGTTTGGTGAGCGCACTCATGTCTTGCAGCAATTTGCTCATACGCTCACTTTGGGCGTAGCAGCGCTCCAGGAAATGTTTCTTCTTGTCCTCCGACATGTCGGGATGGTCGAGGATGCTCTCCAGATAGCCGTGAATGCTGGCGGCAGGTGTCTTCAGTTCGTGAGCGGCATTTTGTGTGAGTTGGCGCTTGATGCGCACCTTGTCTTCCTCTGAATGACGAAGTTTCCAATAGAGCATGATAATTGTGTGGCTGATGTCACCCAACTCGTCATCAGGCAGATGTCGTTCCAGTTCGTGATCCAGTTCCTCGCCCTCTTCTGCCTTAACGGCGAATTCACGCAGATAACCGATATGACGACTGATGCGTCGAGTACTCAGGTATAGCACGATGCCCAGCATCAGGGTCAGGGCAATGGCAAAGTAGATGTAAGTATTGTCGGCTTGAAGCGAACGCGTCAATTCGGCAGAATATGGTACGGCAGCACGCACAATGAAATCACCGAAACGAGTGGCAGAATAGAAATATGTCTCGTGGGTGGACTGCGACAAGCGCTTGATATCGTAACCGTTGCCATCACGCAATGCCTGCTGGATTTCCGTTCGCTGAAGATGGTTGCCCAACGAATCTGGATTGGCGTCATAGCTGTCAAGAATGACCCGCCCGTGCCTGTCGATAATCGATACACGCAGACCCTCCATTCTATGCCGTCCCACATAGTCGCGAAAGAGATGGTCATTGGTCAAACTGTCCTCACCCAGCGTCTGCACCATCTCGTAGTTGTACATCTGCAGCCTGGAGTGTAATATATCAATCTTATACTCCTTCTCGCGCTGGTATTGATACACGCTGAAGCAGACAGCAAAGAGTACAAATACGCCTCCTACACTATACAACAGGCTACGTTGAAAGGATTTAGTCCGCAAAGTAGTAGCCATAGCCAACACGTGTCTTAATCTGTTTGCCATAAGGGCCTATCTTTTTCCGCAGTCGGGTGATGTTCACATCCACCGTACGGTCGAGCACCAGCACATCATGCGGCCAGCAATATTTCAGTAGGTCTTCCCGCGAGAACACCCTGCCGGGATGCTGGAGGAAGAACGACAATAATTCGAACTCCAGTTTCGTGCATATCAGTTCCTCACCATCGAGGGCGACGGTCTTCGCGTTCAGGTCGAGCACGATGCCCTCATAACAAATCCTGTTGTTTGAAGCAGATGAGGGTTTTTCTTCCAGTGGGGACAAGGTGCGGGCTGTCCGTCTGAGCACAGCTCTGATTCTGGCCTTCACCTCCTTTATGCTCAACGGTTTAGCAATATAGTCATCAGCTCCGATATTCAACCCCTTCACCAGACTGTCCTCTCCATCGAGCGCCGTAATGAAAATGATGGGAATCTGCGCTGTAGCAGGACTATCCTTCAACCGACGCGCCATCTGGAATCCCGACATCTCTCCCATCATCACATCCAACAGAATCAGCGAATATTCATGCAAAGGAAGTTGGAGTGCCTCTTCTGCCGAATTAGCCGTCACGACCTCAAAACCTTCAGTCTCAAGGTTGTATTGCAAAATCTCACAGATATCCTGTTCGTCGTCTACAACAAGTATTTTCATCAGTCACATGTATTTATATATTCTATCTTTAATTCTTCGCTGACATCTAAGTCATCGTGAAAGCCGTCATCGTACTTATAGACGATACGCAAGCCGCGATAAGTTGAGGGGACTTTCAACACTTCGAGCAGATGCCATTTGGGATAGCCAAAGTCGTAGGACTTCCTGTCAAGGATGATGCGATTGGAAACAAAGTCAAAATGGTAATAGCCTCCACCGACACATTGGTCTCCCGGCTTCAGCAGATGCCTGTGCTGGTCCACCATACCAAGGCGAAAGTAGCCTTCCATCGTGATTATGAATTTGGGTTGTAGCATGCTGTTAATCTGTCACCACCTCTTTAAAATGCTCCTTGCCCCAGGTTATCAGGGCCTCTATCGCCGGCATCAGTGACTTGCCGGTATCCGTCAGCGAATACTCCACCCGTGGAGGAACCTCCGGATAGACTTCACGATGAACTAGGTGGCTCTGCTCCAGATTCTTCAGAGTCTGCGAAAGCATCTTCTGGGAGCAGTCTGTCATTAGACGGTGTATTTCATTAAAGCGCAAGATATCCGTATCGCTGGTGTGTAGCATATAGAGCACCAACATTGACCACTTGTCACCGAAACGACTCACTACTTGCCTGATAGGACAGGCAAAATACTGTGCCTTAATATCTGCCATAACCATTGATTTTTCGCAAAGGTAACAAAAAGATACCAAGTTACAATATTACACTATGTTAATATAAGTTAAAGTAGTTTTTCCTGAAGTCCGAATTTATCACAATTCCTACTTTTTGGTAACTATGCCACTAAAAAGTGCCTTCTTGCGTGAGTTTTTTTTTCGCCGTACCTTTGCAGCGTCAAAACAAAAAACAATATAAAACTTAGAAAAAATGAAACAGATTGAGACTATTAAGGAAGGTAAGAACTTCAAGGCCGTGAGTGTTGGTAAGGTTAATGAGATCATTGAGCATGAGTTGCCAATGGGCCCAGATGTCATCATCAAGGGTAAGGTGTTCGCTGGGCAGGCTGCAGGTGCAACCGGCAGTGAACTGAGTTTTCAGACGCTCGTTCCCGGTCAGGACAGCGGTTTCCTGCACACTCACAAGACTCACGAGGAACTGTACATTATCCTGAAAGGTGAAGGCCGGTATCAGGTGGACGGTGAGATATTCCCCGTCAGCGAGGGCACCATTATCCGCGTTGCTCCTGATGGTAAGCGTGCGCTGAAGAACAATGGCAGCGAGAACCTGACCATGCTCTGCATCCAGTATAAAGCTAATGCCTTCACAGAGG
Organism: Bacteroidaceae bacterium; assembly: GCA_017958545.1. Lineage (GTDB taxonomy): Bacteria > Bacteroidota > Bacteroidia > Bacteroidales > Bacteroidaceae > Physcousia. Next base: position 7,235 of record JAGDCM010000032.1, read on the forward strand.
CTGACAGCCCGATGACTGATGGTGTCATCCTGCAGGACGAACTGAAATGGTAAACGAGATGTTTGACAAAGCAATTCAGTTTCTTAAAGACCATAAGGAGGTCGCCTTCGCTACCAGCGAGGGCGACCTGCCTAAATTACGCATCTTCCAAATCATGAAGATGGAAGGGCATGTGCTCTACTTCGCCACTTCCGCAGAGAAGGCTGTCTATAAGGAGTTACGCCAGAATCCCAATGTCGAGATACTGGCGTATGCTGATAATATTTCCGTCAGATGCTCTGGAATGGTGAACTTCAATGTGGAGGATGATGTGAAGCGATGGATATATGATAATAATCCCGTGCTACCTCGACTCTACACCAGTTATGACAAGCTGGAGTACTTCTGCCTACCGATAGCAGAGATGGACTATTACGACCTCTCACCCACCCCACCTGTTTTTCAGCATTTCGACCTAATCGCAGGCGAAGTCGGACAGGGGGTTATAGGTGAGATTTAGGCGACCATCGGTGATGGGGATTGTCAGGCTGACACCGCTCAGCGTGGACTTTGCGGTAAGTGAAGCCTGGCAATCATACAATAGTTATCGAAATAAATAAATAACGAATATCAATTTCTCCAAATTCACTGTAGCATCCTTTTATTTATTACATGCTTCACCTGACTGGCTATCTCGTCGTATGAAAGACTGCTGTCAGGAACGACAGGCGCCAGGAACTCGACTTCAATCTTATGGGGCGAAATGAAATGGATGGAGCGTGGCAATGCCTCGAAGGCTCCTCTGATGCATACCGGCACAATGGGGACTTGCAGCTCGCGGCTGAGTATGGCAAAGGTCTTCTTGAAATCGCCCAACTTGCCTGTCCGTGTGCGTGAACCCTCGGGGAAGATGATTACATTCTTGCCCCGCTTGAGCACCTCAGCCAGTTTGAGGATGGAGTCGCGGAGGTTGCCCCTTTCCATGATGATGATGTTGTTGTGGCGTGCACCATACTGGCGCAAAGCACCCTGCACATGCTCTTCAGTGGCATAGAAGTAACTGTCCCTGAGTATCTTAATGGGAAGGCCGACAGAAAGCAGTGCACCGTCGAGATAGCTCTGATGGTTGGGAGCAATGATGAGCGGACCGCGAACCGGGATGTTTTCCGTGCCCTTAAACGTAAGACGGTTGTAGAGCTTGAAGAACAGGCCGGAGGATTTCAGGAACAGGGGCATGGCGAGATTGCCATGCGGGAGCACCAGGCCGGAAGAGTCGGTGTGCAGGAACTCATGCCAGTCCTCAATCTTCACTTCCATGCGCGTCTTGCTGTTAGCCACGTATTCCGCCAAGTCCCGTATATTCCTGAAGCCAGGCATGTCAGCAGCATTGACATTGACTGCGGCCTTCACCACCTACATCTTCCCACGGGAAGTCCACACATTCACGGGGCTGCAGTCGTTGATGATATATGCCACGTCGCTGACCGTTGAGGAAGCATCTACAGGAACTGCGATACCATGATTGGCCCATACCGAATAGAATCTTTAATCATATTGAATAGAGGATGGTTCACTTAATCTTGTAGGCAGCGAAGTATTCGCCATGACGGAGGTACAGGATACCGTTGTTGATATGCATGTGTGCCCAGTAGGGACCTGTGCCCTTGGCTACGCGGAACTTGCTGACAACATCGAACTTCTCGGGAGTGGGATTGACAAGGCCTACGAATCCGCGACGCTCGTCGTAGATATACAGTTTGCCGTCTGCGGCAATGATGGAACCCTTGCCGGCACCGCCTGTCCACTTCTCCTCATAGTCGGTCTTGCCGGTTTCCCAGTCCACACAGCACCACGCACCGTCGTTGTTGTTAATCCAGTTGGAACCGAAAATCTTGCCGTTGACAAGTACGTAGCCGCCATGATGGGTGTCGAGGGTCTCCGTGCGCCAGGTGACATCCACCTTCTTGAGGTCGGGAGAGAGCTGCAGCTGGAAACCGTTGATGTCGTAGCCGTGGCAGAAGAATATCTTACCGTCCTTGTAGAGGGCTGAATTGGGTGCAATGTTGTCCCAGCGGCTCTGCTTGCCGGTGTAGTTCGGGCCCCAGTTGTCGAAAGTCCACTCTATCTCACCGTTGTCGGGATTGACACCGATGACCGTCTTGGAGGTGGAACCGATAATCTGACGCTTGCCCTTATACTCAATCATGATGGGCGACACATAACCTGACTTCTCACCGATGGGGCGGGTCTTCCATATCTCCTCTCCTGTGTTGCGGTTGAGCGCCACCATCGTGGTCTGCTTGCCGCAGGGAGTGTATATCACCTTGTCGTCGTAGACCAGAGGACACTCGGATGTGCCCCACATGCCAGTCTGACGCTCGTATTTTTCGCCGCCGTCCACCTTCCAGAGAATCTTGCCGTCAGCAGTATTGATACATACTATCTCGCCCATACCGCTGATGACATAGGCCTTGCCGTCCATGACGGCGGGTGTGGTGCGGGTGTCGGGGTAAGACTGCTTCCAGGGATTGCCGTACTCCACGGTGTAGAGCTTCTTGCCCTGCAGGGTGTAGCACTGGAACACCTCCTTGGTGCCGTCCTCGTTCAAACCCGTGATATACACCTTGTCGCCCACAACAAGCGGAGAGGAATATCCCTTGCCGGCATCCTCTGTCTCAAACACCAGTTCCGGACCTGTCTCAGGCCACTGATTCAGGAGGCCCTTATCCGGATAGTAACCGTTATGGTCAGGTCCGCGCCAACCGTAAGGCGTCACTTGCGCCATTGCTCCTGTGCAGATGACTGCACCAAGGAACATAGTGAAAAACTTTTTCTTCATACTTTTGTTTGTTTAAATTGTGAAGATTTCTATTGTTTGATATTATAGGCAATGAGTGCGGTGCCGCGGCGTACGTAGAGGACACCGTCGAAGATGGTGGGATGGGAGAAACAGGCGCCGGAGCCGTCGGTGATGCGGAACTCGCTGACGACGTCGAGCCGCTCGGGATTGATGCGAGCCAGGCCCATCGTGCCGCGACGCTCGTCGAACATGTAGAACATGCCGTCAGCCATGATGAGCGCACCGCGACCCTTGCCGCCAGCCCAGGGCTGGTGGTAGAGCACGCGGCCCGTCTCGATGTCGAGGGCTGCCCACTTGTGCTTGTCGCCCGTACTGCCGTAGACCACACCGTCAATCTCGACCATGCCGCCCATGTAGAAGTCGATCTCCTTGTTCTTCCAAAGCAATGTGACAGCACTAAGGTCGTCAGCCATCTTGTACATCGTGCAACCGTGACCGTCGCCCAGGCTGACTAAGAGTCTGCCCTTGTAGAAGACAGGACTGTTGATCATGGCGTTCAGCCATTTTTTCGTTTCGAGGACGGGCGTCCATTGTCCGTCGCTCCAGAGCATCCTGCCCGTTTCAGGGTCAACGCCAAAAACGTGCAACTCCGTGCCGCCGACGACCTGACGGTGACCGTTCCACTCGATGATACGCGAGGTGCAGTAGCTAGCGGGATCGCCGAAGCCCTTGGTCTCCCAGAGAACCTTGCCCGTATGTTTGTCGAACGCCGCCATGCAGATATCTGCGCCACATGTGGTCACAATGACCTTATTGCCGTCGATGAGCGGGTGCTCGCAGATGCCTTGGTCGTTGGGCGAAAGGCTGTACTTCTTCCAGTAGTCGACGGTCCACAGGATTTTACCGTCAGCGCGGTTCAGACAGACCAGTTCGCCCATGTTGCTGACCATATAGAGACGGTCGCCATCAATGACGGGCGTGGAACGGGTCTCCTGGAAAGACTTCGTCCAAGCGCGACCGTAGGTCACTTGCCATACCTTCGTACCGTCGAGCTTATAACAGGTCAGTTGCTCCTGCTGTTCGTCCTCGGTGAGGCCTGCGGTATAAATAAAACCGTCGCTGACCAAAGCGCTGGAATTGCCCTTGCCGGCGTCGTTGACCACCCAAAGCTTTTCAGGGCCGCCTTCTGGCCATTTCTTCAGGAGATTCTTCTCATTGGGATAGATGCCGCAGTGGTTGACGCCGCGGAAGTCTACGTGCTGGGCATGGAGACCTATAGCACTGAACACCAAGAGAAAGATGAGAATATGTTTCATGTCGTTTCTGTGTTGATGATGTATTGTTTGACGATGATACGGATGCCGACGACGAGGGATGCAGTGAGGACGGCGAGGGCGAGGGTTGCGAAAAGGAGCGTAGCGTATCCTGCCCCGCGCACATTGGCACTGATGCTGATGAGAGCCCCCGTGGCACCCGCACAAACGGCATAGAGAGGCACTATAAGATTCTCGCGCAGGAGCAACTGACATATCAGTTCCTCGGAAAAACCCATCGCACGGTACTGACGGATGACAACATCCTGCACAGCGAGATTCTTGCGCACGATGATTATCAGACTGAAGATGCCCAGCAGGAGTCCCAGACCGCCCAGGGTGAGGAATATGACGAGATAGGTCTCCGTCACCTCGAAGAACATTCTGAGACGCTCCTCCGTGGTCTGCACACTGAGGCCGTATTCACCCATCACCGTGGAGAGGACTTCTGCAGCCTCATCGGGATCAGACGACTTCACGAGAAGCACCTCCACCCCACTCTCCTTAGGCCAAAGACGACGGAACTGCTCTGCAGGCATGATGGCATTCCCATGGAAGATTCCCGTAGGATACGTGCCTGCTATCACCACCGGTACACTCTCGCCGCGGCCGTTCTGATAATACAGCGTATCGCCTACTGATTTCTTCAGGCTCCACGTGAGGGATTCTTCATCTATGAAGAGCGAAGGGTGAAGAGTGAAGAGTGAAGAATCCCTGAGGCCGAAGGGCTCCATTTCCTTAAGGTCGACACCCAGCACTGTGGGCGTGGCCACCTGATTGAGATTAAGGCAACTGGCCTCATCCTGCGTATGACGCATGAAAGCGAGGAAACGTGTGGTGTCAGGCAGCGACTCAAGCGAGAGTTTCTGACGGACAAGGGGATTGTTGAGGTCGTACTGTATAGGCACGCGGCTGTCCACATACAACTGATAAGTTCCCGTAGCCTCGCGTTCGCGGGTGAAGTCAGGACGGTTCAGTCCCACGGCAAAGACGGCAAAGACACCCAGTGAGAGCGTCCAGTAAGCCAGGAGATGCTGTCCCAGCGAAGCACGTACGGACGACCACACCAGGCGGATGCGGTGTATCTCTCCCGACTGGCGACGCTGCACATAGAGACGGAGGAACTGACCCCACGTGAGTATCCACAACAGTCCGCAGACGACAAAGAGCGCCATACTGTGGAGGCTGATGAAGTTCACCACAGTCAGCAGCAGTGTCAGGAACAGAAGTCCTGCGAATATATAGCCGTTACTGCCCCTCCGTGAGCTTGTCGCAACGTGTCCCCTGCTCCTGCGCCAAAGCACTCTCCACAGCACCAGGGCACAGATGAGCGCGCCTGCCGCCCAACCGAAAAACAGCGTATGAAGATGCACGGACAGGGCAAACCCTTCGGTGTGCGTGGCACCGCTCCACACATTGCCGAGCAGCCATAGCGTGAGACTGGAATAAAGCAGTGCGGCGACAACACCCCAGGGAGAGGCCTGAAGCATCACGATGAAGGCTTCCCGGAACAGGCTGCGACGGACAGTGCCCTCACTGAAACCCAACTGACGGTAGAGACTGATCTCAGCCTGACGCAGCGTGAACATCTCCTCCAGCGTGTTCTTCATCAGGAGCACAGCGGCAAGGATGATGAAGAAACCCAATGCAAGGAACAGTCCTGCGAAATCCACACCGCCGTGTGCGCCCTGCAATCCGCGGGCCCTGGGATATACCAACTGCACCCCTGCATCGCGGGGCGAGAGGCTGACATCGGGACGGGATGAGAAGCGCAAAGCCGTGGCACTTCCGTAGGCATTGCTCCAGTCGCCGCTGACGGCCTGATAGCTGACCAACGCCTTGGGGGTCTGACGATAGGCGTACCAGAAGGCTTCGTCCTCCTTGGTAACACGCTCCATATTGATGGGCAGGTCGCTGTCCCAGTCGGTGCAGCGCTCCACATGACTCAAACCGGGGAAATCCGCGGTGAGCAGACTGTCGTGCATGAAAGACGACAGCGGCACGATACGTTTCACCCTGAACGACTGCGCCCTCGTGTCAAGATTCTTCAAGTCCCTTGCCACATAATAATCCATCACTACAGAGTCGCCCTCGGAGACATGCAAACGCCTGGCTGCATAGTCGGAGAGAATCATGTCCCTGCCCTCGAGAGCTTCACCCTGCCATGCACTGACAGCAGTGATGAAGGGGTAGTTTACAGTTGACGAGTTCGCTTCGGCTTCGCTCGCGCTCATTCGGCATAGCCGAAAGTAGACAAGTTGGTTGGCGAGGTAGGAGAAGTATATCGTGGACGAGTTGGCAAATTTATCCACGATGTCGCGTGAAATGAATATCGCATCGCTGGTAAGGGAGGAATCCGTCTGGTGTATGCCTGACATCTCAGGTGTCCAGACAGCTGCGAATTCTTCCTCCGGGATAATACGTCCTGAGAGGATGAGATTTATCTTTCCCTCCAGACCCATCTCCTCAGCCAGATACTGACGGTTGACAAACACGTTCAGAGGCAGCGTCTGCTCGTTTTTCAGCAGCAGGTTGCCACCCTCTTCCACACTCTTCACACCCGCCACACTGACACGCATCTGCGTGGCATAACTCCTGGTGACAAAAAGGCTGCCGGAGGGCACCAGATTGTGGGAGGGAAGGTGGATTATTATAGTTGACGAGTTGACAAGTTGACGAGTTGACGAGTTGGGTGAAAGTTGGGAGTTGAGGGGGGCGTTGATGAGGATCTCGCCGGGTGAGAGGGAGTCTGTATCCGTGCCCCATACATATACAGGAAGCAACTTATCCCCTACCGACACAAAACCGTCCATCAGCAGATAACCCTCTGCATCTTTCAACAGAGGTTGCTGCATCACGGCATCAGACATGAAACCCGTACCGCTTGTAATGACGGTCTCAGTAGCACCCAGGCGTTCGCCTACCCTGCGCACCAGAGTGTCGCGCACGGAATCACCGAGCAGCAGACTGCCTGTCAGCACCGCCGTCATCAGTATGACAGCGAAGGAGACAAGACGGTAGAAACGTCTGTAATATCTTCTGGACTGCTTCAGCATTGGAGTTTTCCGTTAGCGAGTCGGTATACCTTTTGCGCCGCTTTGGCCATATGCGACGAGTGTGTCACCATGATGACGGTGGTATGCAGCTGTGTGTTCACCTGCCGGAAAAGCGAGGCGATGGTAAGTGCGTTGGCTGCGTCGAGCTGTCCTGTCGGTTCGTCGGCAAGCAGGATGGCAGGGCGGTTGATGAGAGCCCTGCATATAGCCACACGGGCCTGTTCACCGCCTGAGAGCTGAGTCACATAACTGTCCTTCAGTGCTGCGACACCCATAAAATCAAGCAATTCCAGGGCTCTCTGCTGCTCTTCGTCCGTGGAGGCCTTTTTCGCGGCAAGTGTGGGCAGCAGGATATTCTGCCACACGGTGAACTGAGGCAGCAGACGGTGGTCCTGATACACGATACCTATCTCACGGTTGCGCACCTGACAGAGTCGCTCCGCAGACATGTCTTTCACCTCCTCACCCCGTATGAGGAAACTTCCCTCATCGGCCGGTATCAGTGTACCGAGGATATTCAGCAACGTGGTCTTTCCCGCCCCCGATTCTCCGATGACAGCTATGAATTCGCCTTCCTCAACGTGCAGCGAGAGTCCGTCCAGGACAGTCAGCATCCTCTGCCCGTCAGCAAATCGTTTCGTTATATTTTCTAAACAAAGCATAGCAATGTCCCTTTACTTGTAATTATATAGAAGCGGTCAGCGATGATGGCAGGAGAGGCAATGACGGGTTCACCCGCCTCGTAGTGCCATAGCTCGGAACCGTCGCGACTGTCGAGGATGGATATATGACCGTCTTTGGTGCATACGAGCACCTTGTCGCGCGCCACCAGAGGTGAGCACTCGCCCGCTATACCTCTCAGCGTCTTCTTCCAGCGCTGCGTACCAGATTTGCGGTCAATACAACTGATATTGCGGTCGCCGGAGAGGATATATACATCGGTACGGGTCAGTGTAGGCATTGAAATAACGCCTTCGTCTTCTGAGTTGACATGTTCGCTTCGGCTTTGCTCGCGCTCATTCGGCGTGGCCGAAAGTAGACGGGTTGACGGGTTCGCTTCGGCTTTGCTCGCGCTCATTCGGCGTGGCCGAAAGTAGACAAGTTGACGGTGTTCTGTTATCCTACCGTTATCCAGCTGTATCTCATACACGTTTCCGCTGTAGTCGCAGGCACATACCACGCCGTCGAGGACTGCAGGAGAGGCCGGTATGTAGCTGTCCAGTTCCAGTGAATCCGTCACCGTACCGGTGGCTGTGTCCACCACACGCAACCATGCATCGCAGCCACCGAACACAATATAGCCGTCCCACACAGCCGCAGCGCCGTTGATGTAATAGTTCGTCTCAAACTGACCCGTCTTACGCCCCGTTTTGCTGTCGAGGGTGTACATGCTGCCATCGTAACTGCCCACCAGCAACTGGCCGTTGACAAGATTCGGAGAACCGGAAATCTGTCCCAGCGTCTCGTATTCCCACAACACCTTACTGTCCCTGAGGGAGAAGGCATTGACCCAACCGTCTGTCCTGCCCACATAGATGACGGAATCGTGCATGAGGAACGGAGCCTCCACGGTGGAGCGGAAATCATACACCCTCAGCGAATCGCCCTCAGGTGAGAACCTGCGCAGACAGCCCTTCCTGTCGAGCGTGTAAACCCAGCCGTCGTACACTATAGGTGCAGCATTCGTACGTGAACGGGTCTCAACGCTCCACAGCAGCTGCGGAGAAGACGGCAGGGCACAGTCAGTGTAGCCGCACAGCGACGGCGACCCGCGAAACACAGTCCAGTTGCCTTTCCTGCCCTCTGTCTGCTCATTCGTCATGGTGCAACTGGCGCAGAAAGAGAGCACCAGTAGGACACAAATCTGCAATCTTCTCATTGATATTCTTTTTATTATCTTCCGGAATCACCACCTCCATACCAAAGCCGCGCCCCTTGAACGTAAACCCGTTCCGGGAATTGTACACACATAACCCGCAGCGGATACATTTTGCAGCTTCGAAGAACAGTCGGCCTGTCACATGCACAGCCTCCTTCGTGTCGACAGGTGCCAGAGGACCGTAGCGGGTCCACTTCGCCTTCATCTTTACCGACAGTTCCCTCAGTCTGCACTTCGTCCTGCCCTCACATGCGCCGCAACGGGCGCGGTGGTCGCTCAGCAGCAGTTCCACCGACATGCGCCGCAATGCCGTCACCTCATCTGAATCCACATCCAGGCGCATACCCTCCACGGGATATGTGGCACAGCTGGGTATCATCTGATTGTCGGCTTCGTTGCGCACCATACACACCATACACGATGCCTCGTGTCCGGCATCAGGAGCATAACAGAGCGAAGGGATGTCGTAACCGGCTTCCCGCAGTTCCTCTATCAGGACACGCTGCCCGCTCACTTCCAGCGCTTTATCATTGACAAATATCTTCATTGCCTCTTCACCTTCTTAATAGCATTGTAGTCGCACTCCTCCAGGCAGAGTCCGCACTGCGTACACTCTTCCGTATTGATGACGTGCTTGTCGTAGGGTGTGTATGCGATGGCCCCCGAGGGACACGAGCGCGCACATTTCGTGCAACCCACACAGTCGTCTGTAATCTCCAGTTTCACCATCTTCTTGCAAGACCCCGTCCTGCAGATGCCCTGCACATGTTCCTCGTATTCGTGCCGGAAATAGCGCAGTGTGGAGAGCACGGGGTTGGGGGCTGTTTTGCCCAGTCCGCACAGTGCCGAGCGTTTGATGCTGAGTGCCAGCTGCTCAAGGAGGTCGATATCCTCCATTTTAGCGTTTCCTGCGGTGAGACGGTCCAGAATGTCGAGCATACGTCGGATGCCTACGCGACAGAATGTGCACTTTCCGCACGACTCCGCACAGGTGAATGCAGTGAAGTAGCGTGCCACATCCACCATGCAGTTGCTTTCGCTCAGCACCACCAGTCCACCGGACCCCATGATAGCTCCCATCTGGTTCAGGGCATCGAAATCCACCTCCACATCGCACAGTTCAGCAGGTATGCAACCTCCTGAAGGACCTCCTGTCTGCACAGCCTTCAGTTTCTCTCCGCCCTCTACGCCTCCGCCTATCTCATCGACAATCTGGCGAAGCGTCGTACCCATGGGCACCTCAATCAGTCCGCCGTGGTTCACCTTTCCTGCCAGGGCAAACACCTTGGTGCCGCGACTGTTTTCCGTGCCCACCTTTGCATATTCGTCTGCTCCGTTGCGTATGATGTATGATATCTGGCTCAGTGTCTCCACGTTGTTTATCAGGGTAGGTCTGCCGTTTAAGCCATGTTGGGCGGGATATGGAGGACGCAGGTGGGGGAAACCGCGCTTTCCCTCTATTGAGGCAATGAGTGCCGTCTCCTCGCCGCAGACAAAGGCACCTGCACCTTCAAAGACCCGTATGTCGAACCCGAAGTCGGATCCGAAGAGTTTCTCTCCCAGCAGTCCTTTCTTCCTGCACATATCGAGTGCCTTGCGGATGCGTATGACAGCCTGGGGATACTCGGCACGGATGTAGAAGATGCCCTCCTCCGCTCCCACTGCGTATCCTGCAATGGCCATACCCTCTATCACACGCAGGGGGTATGACTCCAGGAGGATGCGGTCCATGAAAGCACCCGGATCGCCCTCGTCACCGTTGCATATAACGACAGGGAGCAGGGAACCTGCATCAGCGTTGTCTCTCACCATCTGCCATTTCCTGCCAGTGGGGAACCCGCCGCCTCCTCTGCCGCGGATGCCGCTTCTCAGCACCTCTTCTATCACCTTCCGGGGCGACATCTCCGTAACAGCTTTCTTCAAAGCCTCAAATCCGCCCATCGAGAGATACTCGTCAAGGTCGAGCGGATTAAGACGCCCGAAGCCTTCGGTGGATATGCGGAACTGTCCCTTCAGGAAGGTGTTGATGCTCTGCGTGCGTTTCTTCTCGGGAACGTACAGGATGTTGTTCCATGTCTGGTCCGTGTGGAACATGTCAATCTGATTGAGAATGACATTGCGCATACGCTGCAAACGGCTGGAGGGACGGAAATGGTGCAGCAGTATCTCCTTCACCTCATCTGGCTTGACGTTCGGATAGCGGACTATCTCGCCGTCGGGAGTTGCCACGTCTATCATGGGCACCTGATTGCACGTCCCGACACAGGAGACGGGTTTGATGCTCACATTGATACCCAATTGCAGGCACGCCTCCCGCACAGCGGCATACACCTCTGCCGTCCCGCTGGCCTGACAGCAGTTTTCCATACCCAGACGCACCTCGCCCTGAGATGGGAGCCGGGAGTTGAGACTTGAGAGCTGAGAGGCATCGTCCTTCATCTTTTCAAACTCGTCAAGCACCTCACGCACCCGTCCCGGCATCACAGGCCCGAATATCTTCTGGTCTATCTGCACCACAGGTGCCAGGGCACAACATCCCAGGCATGCCACTTTCTCAATGGAATACTTCCCGTCTGCTGTAGTGATGTTGTCTCCCTCGAGCTTCAGTTCGCGTCTGAAGGCATCGTACACATTGTTGGCACCCTTAACGTGACATGCTGTCCCGATGCACACCTTGATAATGTGCTTACCATAGGGCACCATCCGCAACTGCGAATAGAAAGTGGCCACGCTGATGAGTTGTGCGCGGTCTATCTCCGTACGCTCGTAGAGACGGCACAGCGCATCGGAGGGGAGGTAGTTGAACTCCTGCTGTATGGCCTGCAGGAGCGGGATTATCAGGTCCCGGGCAGTGCCTATCCTGTCGATGATGGCATCCGTCTTGCGATATATTATCTCTGTGTTTTCCATCTCACTGTTTCTTTACGCAATAAAGCGACTTATCCGTCCTCACTATCATCATACCGTCAGTAAAGGCCGGTGTGGCAAAGGTCTTCTCCCCCGTCTCAAACGATGTGATAAGTTCGAAAGAAGAGGACGAGAAGATGTATGCCTTACCGCTGTTGCTGAACAGATATACCTTACCCTCCACCACCATAGGAGAGGAGTAGAAGGGAGTCGTCAGGTCGTGTTCCTTCTTCACTTCACCTGTCTTGGCATCGTAGGCACACACCATACCGTAGCTCGTGGCGCAGAACACCAGGTCTTTGGTAGCAGCCAGACTGGCACATTCGGGCAGAAAGTCGCCTGCCTCCCACAACTTCTCTCCCGTTGCTCCGTCGATGGCGATACAGGTCGCGTATTCGCTGGCTCCATACACCACTCCGTCTGCAACGGCAGGACTGGAACCCACCTCACCGCTCATGCATTCCACACGCCACAGTTCCGCGCCGCCAGACAGTTCGTAGGCCGTAATGGCAGGATTGCCCATGACCACCACCACCGCCTTTCCGCCTAAAGTGGCGATGACAGGAGAACTCCAGGCTATTTTGTCTTTCGACGACTTACTCCATACCGTATTACCGTTTTTCGCATTCAAAGCCAGAATCCTGGCATCTGAATTATTCTGGTACTGTATGATAAGTGTATTCCCGTACATCAGCAGTGAAGAGGCATAGCCGTAATGGTTGTCAGGCAGTCCCAGATTCTTGGCCCACAGACGGTTTCCGTCCATATCTGCACAGATGACATCACCGGTAGCGAAAATGGCAGCCACCTGTTCACCGTTGGTCGCCGCAGTGCTGGCCGCCAGTCCCGTATCGTCATTCACCTTGGGCATCGTACCGGGAGAACCCGGGATGCCGTCAGCCTTCAGCGTCCATTTCAATTCACCTGTCCACACATCATAACAGTACAATTCGCGTGCTTTCTCATCAGCTCCCGTGATGAAAACCTTGTCACCTGTGATGACAGGGGAATTGTATCCGTGCCTGGGGATGGATGATTGCCATAGTATGTTCTTCCCGCTGCTGAGACTCCACGATGTGGCAATATCTCTTGCAGAGGACACGGCACTGGAATTGTTGCCTCTGAAGGCTTTGGATGACACCTTCAGCACAGGTCTCTCTTCCACCGCTTCTTCTTCCTCCGGTGCACTCACTGTGTCTGTGCTCAATGTATCTGCACTCTCCTCGGGAAGGCCGTCTGTCTCCTCCACCGTCTCTACTGCAGCGTCCCCGCTTTGCACAGGCGTCTCGCTTTCTTCACTGGAAGATTCTGTCATCTTAAGCTGCTGAATAGCCACAAAACCCACTCCTGCCAATGCGATAATGAAGGCTGCCCGTACGATATACTTGCGGGCGCGGCTTTTTATCATCCAGTCGTCAATGGGGTCGAAGTCTTTCTCCGGGAGAGTCTTGGTCTCTTTATAGTACAGGTTGAGACACGCTATCATGACGATTACCATTCCTATCAGAAGGTAAAGACCCGTTTTCAGCTGACCGGCTCTCACGAAATATGCCTTGCGTGAGAGCAAATCCAGTTCACGGATCTGCTGTCGCAAAGCTTCATTGTCTGCATTTGCGTCATTCAGTTCCTTCAGGGTCTCCATCACTCCTGTCTCAAGAGGTGACACACGCTGCATCTGGTAATAACTCACACACAGCATGGCCGTCAAAGCCAGGATGAAGACAACGGTGACTATGGCAATATTACGATACAGTTTTCTCATCGGTATGGAGTTTTGAGGTTTTGAGGTTCTGGGGACAATAATTGAAGCACTTTCCGCACATGGTGCAACGTGCCATATCGATTTCGTATGTCTTACGACTGCGCTTCAACGACAGTTTCAGCAGTTTGAAGCCGATCACAAATCCTATCAGCGCACCTGCCATATAGGCATATCGCTCGTATTCATCACGGATGGAATCCACTTTTTCCTTCAATGCCTCCATGTCGCCGCCCAATGCATGGAAGGTCTCCACCTCCAACGGTTCTTCCTGCTGCGGATTCGCCTCCTGACTCAGCAGCTGTTCATACAGATACACGTCCTTGTGAGCAAGGCTTAGCGCATCGCTCTGACTCCCCAGGAGGACGGCACCGCTAAAGGTCAAAAGCGGCAAGAGGATGACGAATAGTATTATACGCTTCACACCTCTGCTTCTGTCTTCTTTCGTGCGACTGAGCTGCGGAGCACGTATGGCATCCACAGGGCATGACACACCGCAGAGTGCACAGTTGATACATCCCTTGCCCGTGATTTCCAGTTTCTTCCACGACAATGCGCTGAATACGCTCAGCAGAGCACCGTACGGACACAGGAACTGGCAAAACGGGCGCCCCACGAAGAGCGACATTATCAGCAGTATAATGCCAAAACACATAATGCCTATATCACCTCCCAAACGGAAAATACCGATGAAGGGATCCAGACGGCATATAAGGAACTGGCTGCGCGTTGCAGCATAGAGAATCGTGAAAGCCATATATATCCACGGAATCACGGACAATGTGGCGGAAACAGCGCGTGAGAGGCGGAAATTGCGCACATTAATCAGTTCCTGTAGTGCTCCCAACGGACAAACACCCGAACAAAACACCCGCCCGAAGAGCAAGGCAAACACTATGGGGATGAGAAACAGCAGGAGCACGTACCAAGGCAGGCTGTAACCCGGGTCCACCGCTGCCATCACAACATTCTGTATGCTGCCTACACTGCAGACACAGCCGCTGCGGAAGAACCCGAAATAGGCAACAGAGACCAACGACATCGACAGGATGACAGAGCGGCTGCGCTTGCGGTAAGCTGCCCACACCACAAGTCCCATCATGCATATGAGCAACACCACATCAAGAATGTTCCAGAACAGTTCACTTGGCACACTGTGAACAATATCAGGATACTCATACCCCGATGTGAAATCAGGTTTGGGGAACCGTGCCACAGCAAAGGCTTTGGCACTGCACACAAACCCGGTAAGTATGATCAACGTCTTACGCATGGTCTTTCAGTTTGTAGGCATTGTCGTATGACACACGTTCTATGGCATCGGAGGGACACACCCGTGCAATGGCACACTCGTTGCATTGCTGGCATCTCTCCTGATCTATCTGCAAAAACAGGGAACCGTTGCCAAAAGACGTACATCCCTTAACACATTTTCCGCAACCTGTGCAGAGTGCCTCATCGATGGTGTATTCAAAATACGGTTCTTCTACGAATTCACGTCTGATAGCACCCGTGGGACACATCATATTCTCTGCCGCGGTGTTCAGTTCCTTCACATTAGGACGGTAATATCCGCCACAGAGGTCACAGTAGCCGCAGACCCTGTTGGCATGGAAACACTTCACCGCAGAAACACTCAGGACACAGTCCGTCTCACACCGTCCGCACGCAGTGCACCTGTAGGAGTCTATCTGCCAGAACACCTCCCCCTCCCTGCCACTGGCCTTCGTCGCAAGAAATCCTCCTGACAGCAATGCTGCACCCCCGGCCAGGATAGAACTGCATGTACGCAGGAAATTCCTGCGGTCCATCGGACTCTTCAATTTATCATTTTTCCTGTCTGACATCTCAAAACAATATTTTTCGATATACTAAATAACCCTTAAGGGACAGTCTGCATCACATTGTCCGCAATCCGTTTGCTGACTTTGCCGCTTGTCATATTGGAATACAGACACTTTCTTGCCACCGACAACTATAAGTTTGTCCTTCATCACACGGACATCATAAGCCTCATGACCACCTCCGAGAGCCTTGCTGTCGAGCAAGACACTGCGGAACGTACCGTCTGTGCGATAGCAACTGATCCGAGGGATGCCTTTCTCCGATACCAGCAGTTCACCATTGTTGGACGGAGTGATGACAGCAGGATTGCAACATCCGCTGAATGCACCTGCCTCCGTGCCCGATTTACCGAAAGATGCGACGAAGTCTCCCTCTGCGGTATAGCTTTCCACCAGATGACGTCCTGGATTGGAACAATAAATCATGCCGTCCATATAAGTAATGGCAAAGCAATAGCTGGGTACGATAAACCCTTTGGGACTTTGGATGAAACGTACGAGCGCACCCTCAAAAGTGTATTTGCAGATGTTCTTGTGTGCAGCATCGGTAACAAAGACGCCATCAGGACATACGGTAAAAGAACAGTAGTCGGAGTCTTCACTGCATGCATTCCAGCTCTGCCTGATATCTCCCTGACGGTCGTACACCTCGATGCGTGCAGGAAAAAGCAGATATATGAGACCGTCGTAAACAGTGATGTCGCGGACATCACTGGGCGTTGGGAAGTTTGTCTGCAACTCACCGCTCAGTCCATATACGGAAACACTGTTGGGGGTGGCAACATATATGCTGCCTCCTTCCACCTCCATACCGCAAATGTCGTCAGGCACGAGGAATCCGTATATCCTGCGGTAGGGCGACACGAAATCCTCATCCTCCTTTAGCAGTTCTGGTGACTTGGCCCGCTTGGAATCATAAAAGAGTTTTCCGGGATTCCTGAACAGGTCCCACATTTCCCGTCCGACGACAGAGAGTATCACCCCTCCTATCGCCAACGAGCCCGATATTTTCAGAAAATTACGTTTATCCATGACTTCCTGTTATTTATTTTCACTCACCACTTTCAGACACTTCACCGTCTTGGCATCTCTCACTATCAGCATCCCGTCGGCATATGCCATAGGTCCCCAGGCATCCACGCCTTCGTCCATAACTCTTTGCTTGTGAAGAAGTTTCATTGAATTGCCTTTCAACGTATACACATACAATTCCCCGTCTTCCCTGAAAGCAAAGAGACGCTCACCCACAACGATGTAAGGCCCCAATCCGAAGCGCTCATCGGAGGAAGAAGTCCATATGGGATGGTGGAGGTCTGCGGGACTGTACATGGCCAGACGTTCTCTCATGCCACCGCCGTCTTTGGGCAGGACAGTTATAAGCGTGCCCTTGTAGTTGATAGGAGTTTGCTGCTCGCTTGACATGCCCTCGCTGGCCTTATAACTCTCTTTGATGACGGCATTCCATGATGTACCCTGCCTGTCTACCTGAAGCAACGCTCCGCCTGCACCATAACCAGCCACGAGGAACACCTGGTTGGGAGCAATCTGTAAAGGTGAAGGAGCCACCACCGAGGGTTGCCACTTGGATGCGCTCCACAACAGACGGCCGTATTTACCCTCCTCAGCAGAAACACCGCAGACTCCCCCCACTCCTATATACACGAAGGTGGGTACGCCTCCCAAAGTCATCGGGATGACAGAAGAATGCGACATCTTGAAATTTACCGTATTGGGAGTGGCCCACAACGTCTTGCCTGTATTAATATCAACACCCAGCATGAGAGTATCCGTGCCTGCGGGAGCAAGTATCAGCATATCTTTGTAGATGAGAGGACACTGGCCGGTATACCAGAAGGGTATCTCTGTGCCGAAACGTTTCTTCATGTCGATCGACCACCTCATCTGACCGCTTATCTTATCACAGCACATCACATGTCCTTCCGGTCCGATTGTAACCACCGCTCCGCTGCCGATTGCAGGAATGGTGCGTGAGAAACCGTGGTTGCGTTTTATAGGTACGCGATACCAGCGTCGCCATAGCTGTTTTCCTGTCTGAAGGTCGAAGCAACGCAAAGCATCGGAACTCAACTGCTCATCGTAGTCAAGCATATACACTCTGCCCTCTGAGATGACAGGTGCGGCATGTCCCTCACCTGTCTCCACCGACCACATCTCCTCGAAGGTGACAGCTGAGGAGCGGGAACTGAGAGTGGCTACCGCCTGATTATCATGACCGGCACCCCGGAAACAAGGCCATTCGCCTTTCAAATCACTTTGAGAGGCTGCACCGTCTTCCTGCATGAAGAACTCCCCGATCAATACGTCATCAGCTTTTCTGACTTGTCCTGCGGGACGATGGTCCGCCCCAGGTTGCGATTCCGTGAACGATGCACTTGGATCGTACAGGTGCCACGCAACAAGCAGGCTCGTATAAAAAGCCATGACGCCAACGGTTATCCATGTAATCTTTTTGTCGTTCATTTGGTCATGTTTTTTAATGCGTTCAACAGGAACAGGACATTATAGAGTTCCTCAGAATACCATAGTCGCGAGAAATAGAGTCCGACAGGCTCACGCTCATACATCGTGCCGTCTTTATAACGCTGACAGATATATTGCCAACCTCGCATCCGGGCCTCCTCGTAACAGTCAGGAAAATGAGCTAAGGCCGCAAGAGCGCGGCAGGTATAGGTAACTTTGGATTTCACTCCTCTGCTGCCTCCCCATCCTCCATCCTCATTTTGGGTGTTCAGGATGAAACGGATTTGAGTCCGTGCCAGTCTTTCGGCTACCGGATGCCGGGCAGACATCAGATAATCTATTACCGTAGCAACACCATACACAGGTGCTTTTTCATCTGCTGCATCCTGATCACCAAACCACAGCGGTGTCCATCCGTTGGGAGTCGTCCCGTCAACCGAAGACGTGTTTTTCTCCATCCAGACAAGCATACGGTCAAGACTTTCAGATACGTCCTTCTTCAACTTGCCGCCCAGAGAGGGTAACCACAGTCCCATCGCAAGTATTGCATGAGCTGTAATATCCGGTGTGCTGCGGTCGAACGGTAATTTGCCCCAACCCTTGCAGAATGTGGGCATACCACCGTCGTTGTTCTGCAGCCACATCAGCCACCTCAGTCCGTTCACCGCCTCGGAGGGAACGTCTCTAACCCCTGTTGTCGGGTCTTTAGCCATCAGGCGATGCAATGCCACCAACGCGCCGCTCGTATCATCACCGTCGGGCACAGAACCGCTGAGGTCGCTCCACCCCCACCCGCCAGAAGCCGCCGCCGTAAACGGATGAACAGAAGTGGTGGCATTCTGTCTGATAATGGTTGTGAGCTGATCTGCAATGGGTGACAGCTGTTCACTGGGAATAACCTTCGCAGCCATACTTGTCAACCATACAGAAAGATTGGTGTCTATAGGCCATGAACCGTCCTCACGCACAGTACTGACGAGGAACTGTGCACAACGCTGTGTCACCTCATGCTCACGGAAACCTCCTTCCGCCAGACACATGCTAACAAAAGCTGTGAGGGGAGCAGCCTCGAGGAATCCGCCGTCAGTGGGCTGCATACGGGCCAGTACACGCATAGCCTTGGGAACGAACATCTTACGGAGCGACTTCACGAAGGAATGCAGAAACGCAAAGGGTGAAGATTCACGCTTATGGTTCATCTGGCAAATGCCAATAGCTATCAGTGCAGGAATAGCATAACTTACTACCGGAAGATTGAGATAGCGGAAGAGACGTTGTGGCAATGTGGCAAGTTCAAACGGGAATGGCGGTATTTTCTTCCAGTCGGTGACCAGCCCGGCCAGGGCACACATCATAAGGATGGGAACGGAAAACGTGAGATCACGCCCGTAGTAGCGGAGCACGCCTTTCGCAAGCGCCTCCTCACTCTCCCCCTCAAAAATCCCCTGGAGATATTGGCTGGATTCCCGGGGAGCTTGTCCCACGGCATAGAGAGATACGTAGGTAAGCAATGTGGCAGTCATATTGGACGGACTCTCCACACTGTCTCCCCAAGAGCCGTCAGCCTTCATCGTCGTGTGCAGCCAACAGACGCCCTTACGGATGTGCTCCGCATATTTCTCCGCATCGATACGCTGAAGGGCAAACACGCTGACAGCTGTGGAGATGGCACTGCTCGAGAGCGAACCTCTCCACATGCCATCCTCCGAACGGCTTTTCATGAGGCGTCGCAAGGCATCGTCACGTATTTCTTTTAACTGCTCTGTCATCTGCATGTCGTTCCCAATGCTAATAATCCGTAAAACACGTATTCCACGTCACTGTAATCATCCAACACGGTTGGTGTGAAACCTCCGCCCTCCAACCAGTGTGCCATGATAAACGGTGTGGCATCCTTGACAGGAATCCCGATGAGGCGGGCTGTGAACAGAGCCACTGCAGTGCTCAGCAGGTCGGGTACTGGAGACGTGTCACTGGCATGGAATCCTCCTGTCTCATCCTGCCGTTGCTGCAGCCACTCCACATACCCGGCATCCGGTTGCTCACCCATCTGACACTGCATGGTCAGAACGCAGCAGACGGCATTGGTGGTGAGAGTTGAAAGATGAACGTTCAGAGGTGAAGTCTGACGCTCACCGGAAAGGAAGGCGAAAAACTTTCCATAGACGGTGTCGCGCCCCATACTTTCCCGCACGACAAGGGTGCGCCCAAGCAGACGGAGCGTCTTCACGGGACAGAAAACAGCCTCCAGCACATCACCGAACTGCCCGTAATAGGCATCCTCATGACCTCCGGCATTCATATAGCCGTGTGCTGTCTTCTGCGAGGCGACAAATGCGCGCACATCCTGTTGTGCTTCAGGAGTCATTCGCTTCCACCCCCGACGCAAAGCCTTATACACCCTATACATCAACGGCATTCTCACCATTTCTCACTTATCACCTTTGTCCTCAGTCTTTTTACGTTCACTTCCCGTCCCCAGAATCTTTTCCGTCACCTGGTAGAGCAGGCGTTTCAGTTCCAGTTCGTCCAACCCGGTAATCGAATCAAGTGCCTGCTGACGGTATACATCTATCATTCGCTGCAGTTCTTTCTCCGCCTCTTCACGGTTCCACTCCGGGTGCTCCGTTCTCAATGCCAGAACCGCTGAAGGACGACATCCCAACTCGTTGTCCCGGACAAAATCATCCAAGTCGTCCTTCAGCTGATAAGCGATGCCCAAAGCCTCGGAATAGTTTCTTAACATGGGACGCAGATGGGCAAAATTGCCCGTGCAGCTCAAACCCAGCATCAGCGACACCTCGAAAGCCGGTACCGTCTTATTGCGGAAGATGTTCATCACATAATCCATTGTGACGGGCGACCCGTCCCACATCAGTTCCTCGCCCTGTCCGCAGCATAACCTGATGTGGGCATCGCTGGCGAGACGAAGCAGTTCGGCATTGTTGCTCTGAGCCAATATGCGATATCCCTGTCCCAACAGAGCATCACCTACATTTATGGCAAACGCATCGCCATAGAGGGCATTGACGGTGGGCTGACCGTAGCGCGTTTCGTCCCGGTCTTCAACATCGTCGTGGATGAGCGAGGCTTTGTGGAAACACTCCACAGCCACAGCAGCACGGTGCACATCCACAGTCATCTCTGTCTTACCCGTCAGGGCTTGCCATACAGCAGCCAGCAGGAAAGGACGCCAGCGCTTACCGTCACCGCTCATCCAGTCAAGACAGATACGCCGGGTGGTGTCGGTGGCAGGTTGCATGAGCTGTTCCAACTCCGCACGTGTAAACCAGCGATTCACCTGCGCACGGATGGTGTCATGGTCGAGCATTCGGGGAGTGACGTCGTCGCTCAGAATAGTCATTATCTCCTCCACATAGTCAGTATCCACATGTGTGTTGCGACAGCCCGAGTCGTTAAGGGCGATGGCCAAACCCGGCACGGCATGACGCACGAGCAGAGGGAATGCTTTCTCCAGAGACTCCAGACAACTCACACCGATGACGGCATCCACCACGCGGTTTTCTATCAGTTCTATCACCTGCGTGAATCCTTCTGCCACAATACTGAGGCCGCCCAGTGCCTCCGCCCTGTCTTGCAGACGGGGAATAACACAACGGCCACAGCGGTGACAGAGCAGCCCGTACTCGTCGAACTCAGCCTGGCACTCGCCATACTGACTCAGACACTTGGGCAACATCAGCAATCGCCTTTCATGGGGAATGCCTGCCACTATGGGCAACCAGAGCTGGTTGTGAATCTCAACCATTATCCAGTTGAGCATTGAACCTCTTGAGCCTTTTGAACTTCTTGAACCTTTTGAACTTCTTGAACCTTTTGAACTTCTTGAACCCATTGAACCTTGAACCCAGAACCCAGAACCCTCCATAAACTCCTTCGCCAGCGTCTCCAACTGCCTCAACGAAACAGGAGGACACAGGTGTTGCTTCTGCACAAAAGCACGTAGCTCCCTGCGCATTTGCATCCGTTCCTGTAGTGTTGGCGGTATGACATTGCGTTCATCCATAGGCTCCAAATCCAAAGAAGTAATGTTTTTTCAGCCATCTGTAGGGACGGCTTCGCTCGGGAATAGCCTCAACACCCATGTCGTGGCTTGGTATCTCAGACATCTTCATGTATTCTTCCATTGCCGTGCCTCGGGTTGTGGTTTCCGAAACCTTATATCCCTTCAGGATTTTCACCATCTCCCGGGGATTGTCCATAACGATGCAACCACGCGTGGTGTCTGCTATCTGGCGACGCATTCCCTCAAGGAACGCAGACTCTGCATAGAGCCTCGTCAGGTTGCCGGCATCGGTGTTGAGAAAATCTGCAGCCATCTGTATTACGGGGCAGAATTCCAGCGCACCCGAGGGAGAAATATGATGGCTCATACCCGTTGCCCCTGGACATATTGCCCTCCCCTCTTCGTCCCAATACACATCTACGAGGATGACAGGGGCATTGAGCCGTTCGCGCACGAGGAACTCACGAAGACCGCGTATCTGCTCCTTGGTTAAAGCCTGCTCAGGACGGGCATCGGCACCTACGGGACGGTATATGTAGTACCACAGATAGGCAGCTCCCTCGCGTGCCACCCTTTCGATATGCTCACGGCTCACCAGTTCGTCGTAGTTGTTCTTGCAGATGCTTGCTGCCACTCCGAAGATAAGTCCTGCCTTGCGACAAGCCCGCAAACCGCGGAGCGTACGCTGATACACAGCATTTGCCTGACGGCGACGGTCGCTCTCCGCTTCAAGTCCCTCTATACTGATAAGCGGGGTGACATTGCCCGCCTTGCGAAGCTGCAAGGCAATATCCTCGGTGAGGAGCGTGCCGTTGGTGAACAGTTGGAAATAGCAGTCCCGGTGCCGCATGAACAGGTCGATGAGTCCCCCGTACATCAAGGGTTCTCCGCCAAGTATACCGAAAAATCTGGAACCATGACGCTTACTCTCACTGATGATACCGTCTATCTGCTCAATTGTCAGGCTCTTACGCCCTCCCCTGCTCACCCAGCAACCGCTGCAGGCCAAATTGCAGGTCTCTGTGACCGAAATCATGTTGAAGGCAGGGAAGAAAGGCTCTCCTCGCTGCTGACGCCGCTTGAAATAATGCATATTCCATAGATTCGGCAGGCAAAAATTCCAGCAGAATTTCCATAACAGCCTTATTGGAGTCTGTCGAAACACCCTCCAGCCGAGTTTCATCAATGAGGTATATTCTTTTTTCACTCCTTAGTGATTGGTTTCAGTTTTCTTGCAGCCAGTCGCTCACGCAGGTTTTTTGTAAAGAGTTCCCTCGTGTCCAGCAGAAGAGCGCTCTCCTGCATGTCCTCCCCACCATTGATGGGACTGCGGTCGTATTTCGGAAAGATGATGGCACTGGCCGGGCATGTGCGGGCACAGGCTGGGCAATTGTTCTTGCAATTGTGCGGGTGCACCACTGTCACGCGGTCGTTCACCATCTCATAAACCCCAAACGGACAAAACTCCAGACACTTGCCACACTCCGCACAGGCGTCCTTGTCGAGTGTGGGATACCAGGCATCGTCGCCCGGATGCTGCGGCATCGCGTCCATCTGCCTCTGCCATTCATCTGTCTGCTGAGAGTCCGGAGCGGAAAACTGAGGATCAGCGACACCCAACGCAGCCAGCACTTCGTCTGCCGTCTGGGCACGGAGATTGAGAGTGCTGACAGACTCTTCTCCTGCAAAGGCCATCAAACTCTTCACTGCTCTGGGGTGGCAGGCCACAATGGTGGTACGAGCTATCTCATGCACTGCCTCCGACTTGTTTTCGCACAGTTCACAGAGGTCGCTCACCAGTTTCACCTCCATCCCACACTGCCTGGCTGCAGCTGCCACCCTGGCCACTGCTGCACGGTCGATGAAGGTGCGAGAGGAACATGTACAGATTGTTACGGATTTCATCATTCACACTTCACATTTTAATTAACTGTCAGCCAATTCTTGAACTCCGCAGCTTTGTTCTTGCTGATAAAGAGCGGTTCGGGCAGTTCGATGGGCATCTTCACCAAAAGTCTGCTGTCAAACCATATTATGATTTCCTTCACACAGTCGCGCGACACAATATACTGCTTGTTGGCACGGAAAAATCTGGAAGGATCCAGCCCCACAATAATGGAATCAAGCGAACGGTTGTAAAGCATCATCTGCCCTGACTTGAGATATATCTGTGTTTTGCGGTCGGAACTGTAGATACAGGCCACATCCTCCATGACTACGGGCACGAGTTTGTCCCTGACAGGTACGAGCAGGGAACTTGTGTATTCAGAGGGAGCACTGGCTTTCATCTTCATCATACGCTCCAGATAATCCACCACGTCACCATGGGTCCATCTCTTGTATTTGTTCAATGCACGCTCCAGTTCCGCTATCTTGATGGGCTTGAGCAGGTAATCCACGCTGTTCACGGTGAAAGCATCCAGAGCGTACTGGTCGTAGGCTGTGGTGAAAACAATGGGAACCGTGACTTCCATTTCCTGAAAGAGCGTGAAGGCAGAGCCGTCACTCAGATGTATATCCATGAATATGAGGTCGGGAGACGGATTATTGCTCAGCCACCTGACAGTCTGCTGAACACTCTCCAACACCTTCACCACCTCTATCTCGCTGTCTATCTCCTGCAGCATGGCAATGAGATTCTCACTGGCCGCGGTTTCGTCTTCTATAATCAGTACTTTCATGCTACACTAATGGCAATATGACTTTAAACTCATTCTCTGTCCGCTCCACACGTATCTGCCGGTTCATCAGCAACGCGAAACGCTTCTCC
Organism: Bacteroidaceae bacterium; assembly: GCA_017958545.1. Taxonomy (GTDB): domain Bacteria; phylum Bacteroidota; class Bacteroidia; order Bacteroidales; family Bacteroidaceae; genus Physcousia. The sequence goes on from JAGDCM010000032.1 coordinate 32,050, forward strand.
AGATTGCGAAGGCCGGTACCGTGGGTATCGGGCTTGTATTGCTTGGGATACACAGGGTTGATCACCATGAGCTCCTTCTCGCTGTTCATCGCTATGTCCACCCTCATCTTGTGCTCGCTGTCAATCATATTGTGCACCGTCACGTTCTCTATCAAAGGCAACAGCGCCAGTACAGGAATCTGCATATTCATGTATTCTGCCGCAACATTGATGTTGACATCCAGTTTACCGGCATAGCGCACCGCCATCACTTCACAGAACGAACGCGCAAACTCCAGTTCCTCCTCCAGATTCACCAGTCCCTTGTGTTCGCTCTGCAGAATATAGCGGAATATATCACTGAGGTGGTCGATATAGCAAATAGTCAGTTTGTAGTCTTTCTTTCTCACCAGACTGCTGATACCGCCCAGCGAATTGAAAAAGAAATGCGGATTTATCTGATTCGTCAACGCTGTGCACCGGCTCTGCAGACTCTCTATCTTCAACTGCTGCAACTCCTTGTCTTTCTTCTGATGCGCAAGACTCAGATAATTGGCAAAACCGAGCAACAGCCCCATCATACCCATCACAAAAAACTGAAACGTCAAAATGATGGGACGTCCGTCGAATCCCGGGCACACAAGAGCTGTGATGCCCTTGTAGACTCCGTATGCAACAACGGTCAGCACCACATTCGGCAAAATACGCTTTTTCAATTGCATTTCCTTCAGCCAACGCTGATTGAAGGAGAGCATACCCGCTGACAGAATCCAGAACAGGAAGAAACGTATCAGAGTGTAGTCAATATAGCAGGCACGCTGTCCGGCAGGCACGCAATTCCAGTCCCAACTCAAAAACAGCAGATTGGGATAACTGACGAATAACGTACACACCAGACTTGCCAGCAATATTTCGTTTATCGACTTGTCATATTTCATAAAATCATTTTATGGCGCAAAATTAATAATAATTTTACACCTCTGCCAATTTTTAATCATAAAAACGCAAAATATGCCCCTAAAGCCGATTTTACGTCTTTATTTTAAAGCCTCCACCCCAAAAAAATGCAATTCACCCTTAAATCCTGTGCGTCGGATTTGGACGTCCGGGCTGTAAATAGCGCCAAGCCAGCACTTCATCATCATATTTTCCGTCGATAGCCTCCACCAAAGCATCGCGGATAATACCGTCCAGATGTTCGGGAGCTGTCTCCACACGGGCGTTGATGATGAGTTTTACATTATCACCCCTGCCAGCCGTTCCCCTCAATTGCAAGGTCGAAACATCACCCGTGATATTGCCCACAGCATACTGTTTCCCGTTCTCAGCTATCACCTTTATGTGCCCCACATGGAGTTTCTCCTTCTTTATCGCTTTGCAGATACCTGCCATGACATCCTTCAGCAAGACATCCCAAAAGACATTCTGACCGGAAAGCGCCACAGTTCCGTTGAGCCAACCCATAACAGCCTCGCCGTGCGCATATTTGTCATAGTCGATATCAAGTATCTTAGTACCTTCGCCCTGACGGCTTGCCACCTCCTCAAACCATTCCATGACACCACTGCCGTTCATGGTGCTCACCGTCATCACCCTCGTATGGTGGAAACATGCCTGCGTGTCCTTGACAAGTTTCTCCACCTCCGCTTCGCTCAAGAGGTCGGTTTTTGTTATCAGTATCACCTCGCTCTCTTCCAATTGTTTCCGGTAAATATATGCTGCATCTTCATGCAAACCGCCGTCACCTCCATAAAGAATAGATTTCAGCCGCGCAGGATCACTCAGCACAGTAAGGGGTGAAACAATAAGTTCTGTGTTGTGATATCTCTTCAGCGGACGAACAATGGTGGCTGTAAGATCCGCACAGCTACCCACCGGTTCAGCCAAGATAAAATCAGCTTCCACATCACGCCGCAAAGAGTGAATTGCATCGATGAAACCGCTAAAATTGCAACAAAAGCAACTACCCGCCACCTCAGCCACTTTCAACTCTGCCTGCCTGAGCAGACGGCTATCTACCAACTCCGGAGCCTGGTCATTGGTGATTAGTCCAACACGCTTACCTTGCGCCATCAAACGCTGAGCCACATCCCAAATCAGGGTAGTCTTTCCTGCACCCAGGAAACCACCACATAAAATAAGCCTTGTCTGATTCATTGTATTTCTCTAAACTCTCTGTAAACTGTCACCTTTAGACCTCTGCCTGTCACTTACCACACCCGCAAGAATGATTTTTCTTCTTGTTTATGGGTTCCAAAATATACTTGAAGAACAGTGCTGCGAGGCTGGAACCGACAATCGGTGCCAGCACATACACCCAAAACCACCCTCCGACATCGTCAGGCAAAGCTGCATCACGCCAGCCTGCAAGATATGCCACAAGGCGGGGACCTGCATCACGTGCCGGATTCAGGCCTGCCTGCGTCAGCGGAGCGATGAAAAAAATTATGCTGCTCACCGTCAGCCCTATAAACACAGGCTGCAAGTCGGAAGAGGGACGCCCCACATTGCAGTCCTCTGTCAGGGCAAAAATGAACAAGGCCAGCAGGAATGTGCCAAAAGCCTCGGCACACATAGCCAGGGGAAGCGACACCACAGAAACACCGGCATCACCGGGATTTGGATAGAACTCACCGAACATTCGGGCAGTATCTACCGAAGCCGCAGTGCCGCGCACTATCTCGTGGACAGCCTCATAGTGGGCAATAGAGGACGAGAAAAGGCCGAAAAGCACCACACCCGCCAACACTGCTCCGCACATCTGCGCCACAACATAAAAAGGCAGGCGCCCAACTCTCATACGTCCGGCCAGCACCATCGCGACAGACACTGCAGGATTCAGGTGGGCACAGCAGATATTACGTGTCAGGAAAATTGCCAATGTCACACCCAGTCCCCACACCAATCCTATTTGGAATATACTGTTATATTCTCCAAAAAGGACGGCCACCGCCACACTGCAGCAACCCATGAGGGTGAGAACAAAAGTTCCCAGCATTTCACCGACGAAATCTTTCATTTTATATGTTTATCAATATCTTTTCTCTACAAAGATATTTAATTATCCTTAAACATATGATTCACTCTTTCGTCATCACGAAAAGAGTTTGTTTCATAACGAAACATCTGAAAGTTCTCATCTATTCCTTGAAAAGCATCTGGGCGAACATGGTGAGATAGATGCGCCAGTTGCGCCAGATGTGACCTCCGTCGTTCTCGAAATATTCGTATTTGTACTTGTGATTGTCGAGATATCGGCGCAACTCTTTATTCATATTCATCAAGAAGTCTTCTTTGCCGATAGCAATCCAGAAGACACGGGGATTGGAGGCAAACAGACGCGCCATACTCTCGTCAAACTTCATATCATTATTCTTTATACGCGCAGCCGCTGACAGCAAACCATAGTAGTCGAACACACCGGGATAAAGACGCGATATACCGAATGTGTGACCTCCACCCATCGACAGTCCCGTCACAGCACGGGCTGAACGCTTGCGAATGGTCTTGTAGTTGTTGTCAACAAAATTGACGATATCCATGAAACTTTCCTCCATCGAGGCCTTAGCCCCGCGCTGATTGAAGGCATTGCCGTCGGGAGTGTACATCCCCTCATGCCACCAACCGGGAGCCGCATTGCAGGTGGGATTACCATTGGGCATCACCACTATCATCGGTACAGCCTTGCCCTCGGCAATGAGATTGTCCAGAATCTGCGACGCACGTCCAAGATCGCCCCACGATGTCTCGTCACCGCCGTGCCCGTGCAGAAGATACATCACGGGGAAATTTTTCTTACCGTCGTAGGCAGCAGGCAAATACACCGTCATGCGACGCTGCTGACCAAGCGTCGGACTGTCATACCACACACGGGCCAATGTGCCATGTGGCACATCATTCACAGAGTAGAGGTGACCCTTGTCGTCATCCGACATTGAGACGATAAATATGTTGCTCAGCGTTGAAATATCACGGTTCAAATAACTGTTGGCAGGATCCACAAAGCGCTGTCCGTCCACGGAGAAGCTGTAAGAATACAATTCCGGATTCAGCGGCTGTGTCGTCACCGTCCATACACCGTTCTCCAGCTTTGTCATGGGCAGTGTCTGCCTGCTTATCTCTTCAAAATCACCCGTCACACTCACATTCCTGGCTGCCGGATCGAACAGATTAAACGTCACTGTGCCGTCGGGATTCACCACGGGCGACTTCACACGCGGCCGGTTTCCAAGTGCCTGTTGCCCCTGTACGCTCGCGCTCATCAGAGCACTTAAGATAAATGACAAGATGTGAGTTTTCATTTTAGTATTTCCAAAAATCGTATCTTTTACGCAGTTCCTGCTGCTTGTCGGGCGGCAACGACATAAAATAGCCGCGCCAACTGGGGCAGAAATTGATGTGCCAGCGCCAGAAGCGGCCCATCAGCGATTTTGGATTCTTCTCGTAATGTGCTCTTAATTTGCAATTCTCACAAGGTTGTGCCATAACTATTTCTCCTTATTCTTTAATGTTTCGATAATCGTATCCAGTTCCTTGGCAAGATTCCCATAGTCTTCCAACTTGAGCGGGCATGCACTCAACTCTCTGCCCATGCCCGCAGGGATGATGGCGTAAGCCTGTTCCTCCATCGCCTTGCCCTTTGCGGTCAGAGATACTATCTGCTGGCGCTTGTCCTCCTTGCCACGCTTGCGAACCACGATGCCCTGTTTCTCCATACGCTGAAGCAAAGGCGTAACGGTGTTCGTTTCAAGCATCAGACGATGGGCAATGTCGTTTACAGGCTGGGAATCCTGCTCCCACAGCACCATCAGGACGAGGTACTGCGGATAGGTAATGCCCAACTCATTCAGCATCGGCGTGTAAGCCTGCGTGATGAGATGTGTCGCCGTATATAGACGGAAACAAATCTGGTTGTCGAGACGTAATTCTTCGTGCATAATTCTCAAATTCCTGACAAAAAAATACGGATGGGAGAATTTTCGTTATATTATAACATTGCCTCTACGTCCTTCTCGAAGTCCTTGGGCTCTGTCGTGGGAGCGTAACGCTTGATGGTCTCACCGTCCTTCGAAATCAGGAACTTGGTGAAGTTCCACTTGATGTCGCTGTCCTTCTCCACGCTCTTGCTGATGGCTTTGAAGAGTGTCTTGGCCGCCTTTGCCTTCAGGCCGTGGTACTCCTCGGTGGGAGCCTGTGCCTTCAGGTACTCGAAGATAGGCTCGGCAGCAGGGCCGTTCACATCGCCCTTCTTCATAATCTGGAACGTCACGCCGTAGTTCAGCTGGCAGAATTCCTCAATCTTGGCATCGCCCTCGGGGTCTTGCTCCTTGAACTGATTGCAGGGGAAGCCGATGACGACCAGTCCCTTGTCCCTGAACTTCTGATTGAGTTCCTCCAGTCCGGCGAACTGAGGCGTGAAGCCGCACTTGCTGGCGGTATTGACGATGAGCAGCACCTTGCCGCGAAACGCAGCGAAGTCCACTTCTTTGCCCTTGCTCGTCAGAGCCTTGAAATCATAGATTGTTTCCATTGTTGACATTTTAATCGTTTACCACCGCAAAGATACGAAATTAAATGAAAACAAATGCAAGAAGTCGCGATAAATGACGAAATAAAACAAAAACAGGCGTGACGAACGCAATATTATACAGCCTGTCCTTGTATTTCGTTATAACGGTATTACGATATTAGGCTATATCGAAAGGAGGCCATTCCGTCATCGGCAACGTCAAACAAATGCTCATGATGGTGGCCTCCATCATGCTGCGGACATCGAACCTCAGCATCCAGCAAAATAGCCGCCCGCCTCCACCTTGCTGATGCCTCCTCGCTCAGCAAGTTCTTTCTCCGCATGAAAGGCATCTCGCCCCGCGAGTATCGTAAACGAGGCTGAGAATTAATTGAAATTACTCATTTGATATTAGACGCATCGTTTCCTCATCACATGTAACGACTGCTGTGCAGACATTATAGCCACCAAACCCATTTTTTGCTCTATATCTTACTGTGATAAGTTCTCCTGTTTCTGGAGTAATCTCAATTAACTGGTAGCTATCCGGGTCACGAAGATTTTTCTTAATTAATTTTTCAGCAGTGGTCTGAATCGCATACTTATCTTTGTACAGAGGTTTTGAAGGCTCTTTTGAAGAATCCTTGAAGGTACCGGCTGAACTGAAAAGGAATAAACCAAGAACACCACCTAAAATAAAATACTTATAATCTTTCATAATTTGCGTAATTTGAGTATTAAAAATATAATATATGGAACTATATAACATAACAAATCTATATAATCAAATGTTCCTTTTAGCACACTGAAATACTGCAGAATCTCTGATATGCCACCCACAACAGGAATGATGCTGCAATAGAGAATCTGCCTTTTCAAATTAGGAGACCAAGTTGCATCCATTATCAATATGTAAGACAACGTCCATAGCCCATCTGGAATACAAAACTTTATTATTTCAGGGATTTGAATGTCATTTAAAGAACTTCTAATTCCCATAATTTGATTATGCAACCCTATATAGTTGAACCATGCGAACATTCGCAAAGATGTACTGCGAAAAGCAATATAAATAAACCCTCCTAATGAAAACAGGAGAATTGCTATGGATATTTCTACTGCCTTACTCATGTATGTTCGTTCATATAGCTCGACCATATTGAAAGAACTCTCTTCACAATTCCTTCTGATTATTTGTGATATTGATATGGCCTGTATAGTACTTTCGATAGCGCCCAGTTCCGTAATCATAGGTCTCATGCTGGTCTATGTGACCTGTTATGTGGTGTCGCCATTTGGTGTCATTCTCCGCATCGGGATGGCCAATGAAGTCACGCACCATGTCTGTCAGGTTCTCTGCGATGAATCCGAGAAACTTATTGTCGTCGTTTTTTATTTTGATAGCATTCGGATCGTAGTCATTCTTCGGGTCTGGCATGATGATTCCATTAAAATCGCCGACGCACGAAGCCAAGCCACTCCTATAATTGATGCCTGCAATGTTCATTATCAAAAGTCTTTCTGGGAAAACACTATTATAATAGCCCGAGCCGTTTTCCCATTTCTGTGGTAGAGGTCCATCATAACTATCATTTCTTATTGCTTTTAGTACGGTTCCGTCACCAATAAGCCTTGCCTGTCGTGCCACCTCTAACAATAGCAAGTGGCGTTCATACTCCTTCTGCCTTTTTTCTTGCTCTTTGCATTCTTGAGCCTCACGCTCTGCTCTTATTTCTTCTTCATGTTCTTTCTGTTGTTTTTGTAGTTTATTGAAAAACAACAGAACAATAAACACAAATGTGATGATGATGAAGAAAGAACCCATAATTGTTTGTTTTTAACAGTTTTGCCGAATTACCTATATCCTTTATGGGATTCAGCCCCAACTTTCAGGGGAGAAAGAAGAGTGCAGACTCACCATACACTCTGCTAGGTCTGCTACAACCTCAAATACACTATGGAGAAGCCTGCACTCAATGGCGCAGCTCCAATGTGTATTTGATTTTGCTCGTTAAGACTCTTTTGAGGTAGCAGTTCCGCAGAGTGATTGAGCAAATAAATATGGAAAAGAGGCTTGTTTGGCCTCAAATCCGTTGCAAAGATAGCGAATTTATCTGAAACAAGATGCATGAAGGCATAAAATTTAATAAAATGAATCAAAAACAGGCTTGCGCAAGATGCGCAAAGGGGAAATGAAGCGAAAAGGCTTTGCTGCAAAGGAAATTTTTCGTAACTTTGCAGGGGAATTGTCGTTATAACGTCATAACGTGATAACGGAATAACGAGGATTCGCGATAACGACAGGATTCGTCATAACGGAATAACGTTATAACGTCATAACGACAAAAGAGTGATAACCAAAGATTAACCACTAAAGACAAGACACCATGCAAATCTCGCGATTCGGCTTCTATTGGCTCGACACTTGGGTGATGGCGAATGTGATTCAGCTGGCGACGCAGGTCTTTTGCTCGCGCTTCCTCAATCACTCGAACGACCCTGGCGGACGGCAGTACGACCAGATGACGCAGGCTGCACGCTCGGCTCCTGCCAACATCGCCGAAGGCAACTCCAGACACTCAACTTCGAAGGAGACGGAGATGAAGCTCACGGACGTTGCCCGCGCCACGCTCTCGGAACTTGCCAACGACTACCTGAACTGGCTGCTGAGGCACGAACAGTTGCCGTGGTCAACGCATTCGGCGGAATACGCCGAGGTGGCAAGCGTCAAGCTCGACAAGCCGGACTATCAGGACGACGTTCTCTACCAGAGCAGCATACACATCCTCCAGCAGAAGCACCGCTTCGACAAGTGGCTGCTGTCGGAGAACTCGATGACTGTCGCCAACTGCATCCTCGTGCTCTGCAACCGTCTTGTCCTGATGCTCAGCAGGCAGATAGAGAATCAGTTGGCGACGTTCCGCGAGGAAGGCGGCTTCACAGAGGCTCTGACAGCAGAACGCCTCGCCCATCGCACAGAGAAGAGCCGTCAGGATGATGCCCCTGCCTGTCCGCAATGCGGCAAGCCCATGATTAAACGCGTAGCGAAAAAGGGCATGAACTCCGGCAGGGAATTCTGGAGTTGCTCAAACTATCCAGCCTGCAACGGGACAAGGAATATCGTGTGAGAAGGGGCTCTGGAAAAGGGCTCGTTATAACGAAATAACGTTATGACGGCATAACGACAATTGGCTAATAAGGCTCGATGGCTTTCTTGAGGCGCGTCTTGAGTTCTTCGAGGCGGCCGCTACGGATGCTGACGCGCATCTGGCAGTCCATGTCGTAGCTTTGCGAAAGGACGCGGGCTTCCATGTCGCGGACAACTTTCATCACGGCATTCATCAGGGGGTACTCGAAGCTGAAGTCATACTCCGCCTCGACCTGTCGCTCCTCGATGGTGGCAGCGGCAATGGCTTCGGCGGCTGCCGTGCGATAGGCCACGATGAGTCCGCTTGTGCCAAGCTTGACGCCACCGAAGTAGCGCACGACAAGGATGATGATGTTGGTCAGCTCGTTAGAGTTGATTTGCCCGAGGATGGGTTTGCCGGCAGTGCCGCTCGGCTCGCCGTTGTCGTTGGAGCGGAACGTCTCCCTGTCGGCACCAATCATGTAGGCCCAGCAGACGTGGCGGGCATCGTAGTACTTCTTCTGGTACTGCTCCACGAGCGCCATCGCCTCCTC
>JAGDCM010000002.1 GCA_017958545.1 Bacteroidaceae bacterium
AGAGGCTCTGGAGACTGGTATGAAGAATGTGGGCTTCCTCAGAACGAATATTGAGTTTATCGACCGTTTCTTCTCACCCGGAGAGGTCTCCGAACTGTGGCTCACCTTCTCCGATCCTCAGATGAAGAAGGCCACCAAACGGCTCACCTCCACCTATTTCCTTGAGCGCTACCGTCACTTTCTCGTGGACGGTGGCCTCATCCATCTTAAAACCGACTCCAACTTCCTTTTTACATACACAGAAGAGATGCTGCGGGCCAACGGACTGACTCCGGAAGTGAGCACCCGCGACCTGTATGGCAACACAGAGGAAGGACATCCGGACACGAGTGAAGCCACCGCCCTGCAAACCTACTACGAGGGTATGTGGAAAGAACGCGGCATACCCATCAAATACCTCCGCTTCCGTCTGCCGCAGGAAGGAACGCTCATTGAACCCGAGGTGGACATTCCACTCGACGAATACAGGAGTTATTCCCGACAAAAACGTTCTTCATTGGAAACATCAAGATAACATAACGCACTACCACTATGAAAAAGATTCTTCTCACCGTCTGCGGCATTTATCTCATGACTCTCGCCGTGTGTGCTCAACAACAGGAGCCCTCAACAGTGTATTTCACAAAAAACATCTCTCCGGAGAGCCTTGTGGACATCTACAAGAAACTTGGGGTAGAACCTCACGGCAACGTTGCTGTGAAGATAAGCACAGGAGAATCCGGCGGTCACAACTACCTCAAACCCACTCTGATTCGCAATCTGGTGGAAGAGGTCAAGGGCACCGTTGTGGAATGTTGCACAGCCTACGGAGGTTCACGCCAAGATAAGAAAAAACATTGGGAAACCATTCATGAACATGGTTTCGACAGCATCTTCAAGGTCGTAATCATGGACGAGAAAGCTGAAATGAAGATTCCCGTGCGCGACACCACATGGATTAAATACGACATCGTGGGTAAGGAACTCAAGCAGTATGATTTCATGATTAACCTTGCCCACTTCAAGGGCCACGTGATGGGCGGCTTCGGCGGTGTACTGAAGAACCAGAGCATCGGTGTGGCATCCACCGCGGGCAAAGCATACATTCACAGTCACGGCGTTACCGACAAAACGCCCCAGTGCTGGCAACACACCCAGCCTCAGGATGCGTTCCTCGAATCAATGGCTGTTGCCGCCGACGCTGTGGAGCAATACATGGGCAAGGGCAACATCATCTACATCAACGTGATGAACAATATCAGCATCGACTGCGACTGCGACGCACATCCCGCTGCTCCTGAAGTGCAGGACATCGGTATTCTTGCATCCACCGACCCTGTGGCATTGGACAAGGCCTGTCTTGATAAGGTATACGGCATAAACCCTGATGCCAACAACAATCCCACACCGCTTATCAAACGCATTGAAAAGCAGCACGGAGGCCACATCATCGACTATGCCGAGAAAATCGGTATGGGACAGAAAGCATATAAACTGGTAGAGTTCTAATCCACAGACACGATTGTTCACGCCTGATGAGATGGCTTGCTTCACTCCTCTGCTCCCTGAGCATATTCGCCTCATCTCTCTCCCTTAGGGCAGATGCCGGCGAATATATCATACGGGCTGCCCAGTGGAACAGGCTCTATCCTCAGGAGAAAGTATACCTGCATCTGGACAACACCGCCTATTTCCTGGGTGAGACCATCTGGATGAAGGCCTATGTGACGCGCTCCGACACAGAGAACAGGAGCAACATCTCGCGCGTGCTGTATGTGGAACTCATTTCGCCCAGAGGTTTTGTGGTGGAACGACGCAAACTGCAGGTGACAGACGGACTGGCTTGGGGCGATATCAAACTGACGAAAAGAGTACTTAAACCCGGTTACTACGAGATACGGGCCTACACACGCTACATGACGAACTGGGGCAAAAGGAATTTCTTCTCCCGCGTCTTTCCCGTATTCGACAAGCCGCGCACCGAGGGAGACTACAGCCACATGTCGCTTGAACCGTATGACGTGACACGCCAACCCGACGAGCGACGCGCCTCCGTTTCCGAATCAGAAAACGTTGACCGCGATATCCGCATCACCGAGCTCCCGGACAGCGTCTGCTTTGAGGCGGACAAGGGCTGCGGTTGGGCATTGCTTCACGGCAGCAACATCATCGCCGGAAATACCATCAGGGAGGGAGAGCACGTACGCCTGTCCCTGGCCCGGCAGAAGATGAAGGAGGGCCTCTGGCAGATGGTGCTCTTCGATGAAGCGGGAAAGGAAATCACACATCGCGACATCGTCATCGCGCCCAAAGCAGACAGGGAACTCAAAATCACGGTGCGCACCGCCGGCATCCGTCCCTGCGGACGCATAAGTCTGGACATTCAGGGACCGCCCCACACGGCTTTCTCGTTCTCCGCCATCGATGCTGCCACCGTCTGCAACGGATTCCAGGAGGACATCCGCGAGTGGATGCTCCGAAAGAGTGAGAACTGGCATCGCTACGACTGGAACACGATGGCAGGCATCACCCCTTGGGACGGCAGTCAGGTGATAGAAGACCGGCTTTATCTCTTCGGCAAAGTCATACCCAAGAAAAAAAACATGCCCCTTGACAGCGTTACCGTCTCAGCCACATTCAGGGGCACGACAGAACGCATGTTCGGCTCGGTAAAGACGGACAGCACCGGAGCGTACGCCATCATCCTGCCCGACATTGAAGGCATTTGGAACATGCAACTCTCTCCGCAGGTCAAAGGTAAGGAAGCAGAGTACCGTATCACCGTTGACCGGCATTTCGCCCCGGCCCTGCGCCCCCTCGAGGACAGCGAAGTGAGGCAGATCCCGGTGGACACCGCGCGCATCCACCGCTGGCAGATAGCACCCCAAGACGAGCAGGAGTGGCAGAATATGTATGAGAAGAACGCCACCGTCATGAAGGAAGTCAACGTAAAGGGCAAACGCAAGTTGGATCACTACAACTACAACGCCTTCACCAACACCGAGGATGCGGAACATTTCTCCGAAATCTATTTCGATTGCGAGGAAGCCGCAGAGGATATTGCCGACCGCGGTGAGGAAATTCCGGAACTGACAGCATGGTTGGTACAGACTGCCGGCCGCTACCGTGAAGACAGTTACGGGCAGGGCCCCAGCTACAGCAAAGACCCGGGAGAAGAGGCCGCGAAAATCAAGCACTTTCCGACGTGGAACGGACGCCATGTCGTGTGGTATGTCGACAACCAACCGGTGGGCGGCATCTGGTATCCCTGCCCTGTCCTCCTTGACGAATACCAGTCCGTTTATATCAGCGATTCTCACGGGCACAACGAAGGGAACGTCACCGTCTATGCCTACAGTTACGAACACGACACAAGCAAATGGTCAA
>JAGDCM010000033.1 GCA_017958545.1 Bacteroidaceae bacterium
TAAAGGAAATTGACAGGTCGCTTGTATTTCCTGTACTACAATTCTGTCTATGAAATTCTGTCAAAGAACAATGCACTTTCTCAAATGCGGGTGCAAAGGTATGGCAATTTATCCATTCCACCAAATATTATCACAACTTTTTTTGAGAAAAAATGAAAAATTCCGTATCTTTACCCCCATGAAAGCCCGTTTTGCCCCTTCTCCGACTGCCAGAATGCATCTTGGGAACGTTTTTTGCGCTCTTCTCTCATGGCTCTCCATTAAGAGCAAAAACTGTTCCTGGCTGCTTCGCATAGAGGATCTCGACCCCGACCGTTCGCGCTGTGAGTATGCCGACCACATCATGCGCGACCTTGAATGGCTAGGGCTGACGTGGGATGAAGGCCCATACTATCAGAGCGAACGCCATGCCCTCTATCAGGAAGCTCTCGAGAGACTCAAGACCGAGGGGCTCATCTACCCCTGCTTCTGCACCCGTGCCGACATCATGGCTACGCAGGCTCCCCACGAGAGCGACGGTCGCATCGTGTACGCGGGTACATGTCGCGCGCGCACATATATAGATAAGGATTTAGAGCGGGCTGCTGTGCGTCTGCGTGTGCCCGACGAGGATATCTGTTTCACAGATGGTCACTACGGACCTCAGTCGATAAATCTGGCCCGCCATTGCGGCGACTTCATCATCAGGCGCAAGGACGGCGCATGGGGTTATCAGTTGGCTGTGGTGGTAGACGACACCTCGATGGGTATCACGGAGGTGGTGCGAGGCCGCGATTTGCTGCTCTCCTCTCCCCAGCAGATATATGTAGCTCGCCTGTTGGGCTGCGAGCCTCCTTCGTTCACTCATCTGCCTCTGCTGTGCAATGCGGAGGGTCAGCGTCTCTCCAAGCGCGATCACGGTATTGATATGGAGTACTTGCGTTTGCGATACAGCGCAGAGGAGATTATCGGTCGTCTGGCTTGGCTTGCCGGCATCCTTCCTCTCCCCCGCCCCGTTCGTCCCGAGGAACTCATCCCTCTGTTCCGTTGGGACAATGTGCCGTTGGAAGATGTGAGAGTGAAGAGTGAAGGACCAATAAAGACTAAAGATTAAAGATTCTAATCTTAGACAGTAAACGGTAAAGCACAAAAGAGCGCCACGCAAATATGTGTGGCGCTCTTCTACGCTGGCTAAAAGTCAAAAGTCGGTATTTGACAACACCAATGGCTTACAATTACCACCAGCCGTATACCTTGTACACAACCTTGGGCTGATTCTTTGCATATTCTAAGGCAACTTCCCGTGCAGCATTGATTCTAGCAGTCTCTATTGCCTCTTCTGCCTTTAACAAAGCTTTTTCCATATCGCGCTCATGCGCGGCATTCGCATCAGTGACGGCCTTTACACGTGCCTCGATATTTTTCATTAAAGCCTGTGCCTGCGGGTAGCATTTGGCCTGCGGATCTATCTGGCACAACAAGCCCATTGCCGCTTCTGCTGCCGGACCCGGATTGGGATCCGCACTCCATATCGCCTGGGCCTCGTTGAGAATCGTTGCAGCACTATGATTGATGTTCGACTGATACACATTTGTCATCAGCGCTGCCACCTCAGAATAAGAGTTGCACTCTCTGGGCACGGCAGACAATACAAACAATGCTTCCTCATATTTCTGCCCCGCCACAAGTGCCTTCGCCTCAGCAATGACTGCACTGCTGTTGCTGTTGTAATAGTCAACAATCTTTTTCTTGGATTCTGCTATCAGCTGCTTCAGTTCCGGTGTGACAGGCATATTCCGGAATGCATTCAAAGTGGCCTGAATACCTGTATCGCCCAAACCCTTTGTCATGACTGTCGTGGTGCCGTAACAAACGTTGGACATACCGTCACCTATGCCTATATTAATCTGCATATTCTGCAATATCTTGGCCGGTGCCGTATTTGTCATGGTCTTATCCAGAAGGCTTACTTCTACAGCCAGGACAAATCTGCCTCCGTATCCGCTTTCAACCCCTGCCCGGGTCATAAGTGTTCTGAGGTTTCCTTCCATCACCGAAATATTATTGGCATCCAACCCACCCTTGGCAGAAAATATAAAGGGGGTCAGCTGTATCTGTGCGCTGGCGGCAACAGATGTCAACAATACCGATAACAGAAACAATATCCTTTTGTACATAACTTGACGCTAAATTTTAGTTTCCGAAAATCATAACGAACTTACCGAGTCCCTTTTTGTCCACACGTACAGAAATTCCTGCACCGGCAAACTTGTTCTGAAGAATCTCACCCACGTCTTCAACCTTTACGTTGGGCGCAATTCTGATGCGATAGTCCTGAAGCTTGTCGGTGTCCTTTTTCTGGGTGCTTCGTCCTTCGTTGGCAATTTCCCTGAAGACATCGCGAACATAATACTTCAGCACCTTACCGCCTGCCTGACTCTGATTGAAGCTCAAACCCTTGACAAGACAGGAAACCCTCACCTCACGACCGTATTTCACGGTTTCGGCAAAGGATTCGTTCATGGAACTGAGCAGGTCCTGCACGTGGTTGCTGACAAGCTTGCCCACCTGCTTGTTCACGGGCTCGGAACTCAGTTCCGTGACATCGTTGAATGTTGCTATCACATCGTTGGTGTATGCGTCCAATGCACTCACCTCGACATTATAGCGGCGACGCGGACCCATTGTAGCTGCCTCATCCTCAACGTATTGGATTTCCAATTTAATGTCGGGCTTGACCACTGTGACAAGCTGTTCCGACATATCAATATCAGCTCCGTATTCGGCAAACTCCATCTCGTCGTCGCCAAGACCATCCAAGGCGGTCTTTAGGTCTTCCACCTTGCAATACTCCTTGAACGGAGCCGACGTCTCACGGAGCACGGCGGTGAGCGAAAACCTCGTATCCTCAAAAGCCAGATTGAAGTCCGGATTGAATTTCGTACGACCGTTCGGAAGCGGTTCGTTATTTCCGTAACCGTTCTTCTTCATCCATGCAGTTGAAGGAAAGGCTATTATCGTGGGCACATCTGCTAGTGTCACAAGTGAAGTAACCATAAGCAGTGCCAGAATGACTATTTTCCTCATATCCTTATTGTTTTTACTACGTTATTACATGAACAACTCCTTATAATTCACAAGAATCTTGTCTTGCCGGAGACGTTCCTTCAGAGCCTTGAGGTTCACCTTGACCTTCATACCCACCTTATACTCCTTCTTCAATTTCATGACATCGTGCATCCCCTTGTTTGTCTCCTCAAGATATTGCAGATAGGATGACTTGAAGAAGTCGTCAAAGTAGTCTTTGTGTGCTTCGTATGTCTCCGAACCCAATAGTGCCGGAACAGCGCTCATTCCGTCTTCGGCAGGAAGTCCCTTGAAAATTACTCCGTGTATGGCATTCCTCTTGCATACCTCGGTTGTCAGTTTCTCCTTCTTACCGTAACTGTACACAACAAAAATAACGAAGTTCGGGTCGCGCGACTTCACTCCGGGCACACCGGCACGGGTCAACTCGTAGTTGTATTCGGCCGCGTTGTCTTTCGCCATACTCTGGACGCAGAACGCGCCCAGAGCCATGACCAGTATAAATAATCTCAGTTTATTCATTTCTCAACTCAAAAGTGGTGTTACTTCTTAGCTTTCTTTGCTGCCTTGGCCTCGGCATCCTTGTAAGCCTTGGGTGAAACAAGCTTTACGTAGATAGCGTCCTTGGCGCTGCCCACCAGCGTTGTATATGTCAGGTTTGCATCGCCCTTGTCCTCAGCAGACTTCTGGTTCTCCTCGATATCGTCGGGATCTGTGGTGTTGTTCCACAGGCCGCCCTTCTCCACCTTCAGGCTGCCGGCAGGCTTCAGAGCCACTTCACCGGTTTTCTTATCCATCACCTTTGCAAGAGGTGTCACCTCCGACTTCGTTGTCAGACCCTCCTCTGTGCCGGCCTTGACATAAAACTTTCCGTCGTCTGTCGTGTAGAGAATCTCAATGGGAGAGAAATCAGGACACTTGTTGCCCAAACGCTCGATGTTTTTGTCCAATGCAGAGATTGACTTCTTTGCCACACTTGCCTGAAGCTTCTTTGTTGCCGTTACGCCGTCGAATGTGACGAGTGCTGCATATCCACTGGCCGTGTTCACGTATTCCAGATGGTAATCTGCCTTGGAGAAGTCCTTGTCCAAACCGTTGGCATAGAAATTTTCCTCGCTGTCCCATACTAGTCTGAACAGATAAGAGTGAGATTCCACCAGACGGAGATCTGCGGGGAATGCTGCCTCCAGAGACGACCTTGTCACGTTGACGGTCGATTCGATGGTACTCTTGATTGTGGACTGCAACATCGCGGGAGCTTTCTCCAGTTTTGCATAGAGAGGTGCTGTTTTCTCCTTGATTTTCTTGTCCACCATCTCCGATCCACTCATGAAGTCGAAATCAGTTACGATAACGTATGTACTGTTCAGAAGAGGGTCTGCCATAGCCTTTGCCACATCCAGAGAGGCGGTACCTTCGTTGCGGGCGTTTGCCTTATCATCCTCACTCAGCGACTTCAGACCCAACTTGGTTATCGTTGTATAGTTCTTATCATAGTTGAAACTGCTGCCGTCGTTTCCTTCCTTGCTGAACCACTTGCAGACGAGCTTGTTTGCCACTCCATCCTTTTCCAGTTGCTTCAGAATAGCAGCAGCTCTCCAGTCTGTCTCATCGGGATTCTTTCTGCCCATGATAGCAGCTATTGCCTTTGCCTCCTCTTCGGATGCAGAGCCGATTTTCATCACGCGTTCTCCCACATTGAATCCGTTATACTTACGGAAATGATTCACGTAGTTCAATGTGTCAAATGCATTCTTCATTGCAGCCTCTTCGACCTTAAAATCCAATTGGCTGGTAATAGGCACATCCAAACGGATACTGTAGATGGAGCCGCGAACATAATCGGGAACCTTCACATCCTGTGCAAATGCACTCATCGCCAGCAAGGCCAGACATAATGATAAATACTTTTTCATAACATTATAAATATTTGGTTAAACTTAATAATCTTACTTTTTCGGCTTTCCACGCGGCTTTTTACACCACTCTCGTCGTGAAAACAAGGCAAATATAGAGTTTTTATTTGTATTTTTGCTAATAAATCTTAAAATTCTTTCATTTATACCTCATTTTTTATACAAGAACCACCTTTTCAATAGTGCAAAGGGATATTTACCGCAACACACTCGAATTTTTGCCGCCTTGCAGTCCGACAAAAACTCGCAAACATCTCACGGGTCCTTTTGTACGATTGGCCAATAGACTGCTCGCAGACTCCTTGCAGAGTACTTGCAAAGTATTTACGCGAAAAGCATCTACTCGTCATCTATCGAACATCTATCGAGAAACCTTGACTGATGACCGACAGGAACCACGTTTTTCTCAACTTTTTCAGGAAAAATACACTATAACCTTTAACCATTAAACTTTAACCTTTACAATCTCAATAAAATTCCGTATCTTTGTGTGCTGAAAAACACCGACGTGGAAAGATTTGCAACAAAACATGAACATTAACTCATATAAAACAATGATATTTAAACGCTTTCTGACATGAAATCGATGATGAAAACTCTTTTGGTAGCAGTATTGGCAATGATGCCCCTGCTGGCAAGCGTGTCTGCTCAGACCGCACCCGACCCCAATTTCTTCATCTTCCTATGCTTCGGACAGTCCAACATGGAAGGAGCAGCCCGTCCCGAGGCTCAGGACTTGGCCAGCCCGGGCCCGCGCTTCCTGTGGATGCCGGCTGTTGATTACCCCGCCACCGACAAACTTCCTGCCCGCAAAATGGGCGAATGGTACGAGGCCATTCCACCACTCTGTCGCCCAAACACAGGACTGACACCGGCCGATTGGTTCGGACGCACCCTCGTAACCTCTTTGCCGGAAGACATCAAGATTGGTGTCATTCACGTGGCAGTCGGCGGCATCGACATCAAGGGATTCCTTCCCGACAGCGTTGCGAACTACGTCAAAACCAAAGCACCCGGATGGATGAAGGGTATGCTCGCTGCCTACAACAACAACCCCTACGAGCGTCTCGTGACCCTCGCCAAGAAGGCCCAGAAGGATGGCGTCATCAAGGGCATACTGATGCATCAGGGCGAGACGAACACAGGCGACCCCAAGTGGGCAGGCATGGTGAAAGAGGTATATGACAACCTTTGCAGCGACCTCAATTTGAAACCGGAAGAGGTGAACCTCTATGCCGGCAACATCGTTCAGGCCGGAGGTAAGGGAGTGTGTATCGGTTGCAAGAAACAGATTGACGAACTGCCGCAGACGCTCCACACCGCTCAGGTCATTTCTTCCGATAACTGCACTAACGGTCCCGACCGTCTGCATTTCGATGCAGCAGGATACCGCGAGCTGGGCTGCCGCTACGGAGAGGCTGTGGCCCGTCATCTCGGCTACGAGCCCAAGCGCCCGTTTATCGCATCAGAGAAGAAGATTGAAGTGCCTGCCGATGCCTTCACGGCTGAGACCGTCATACCCGGCAACGAGTTCCCAAAGGTTGACAAGGAGCGTCGTGCCTACTTCCGCATCCATGCGCCCAAAGCCCGCAAAGTGGTTGTTGACATCTGCGGCAAGAAATACGACATGCAGTCCGACGGCAACGGAAGCTTCATGGCTCAGACAGACCCGCTGCCAGTAGGTTTCCACTATTATTTCCTGAGTATCGACGATGTGAACTTCGTCGACCCCGCCTCCGAAACCTTCTTCGGCTGCCATCGCGAATGCTCAGGCATAGAGATTCCGGAAGGACCTGAAGGCGACTACTACCGTCCGCAGCAAGGCATCGCCCACGGACAGCTGCGCAGCGTATACTATTTTGCTAAACATTCAACGGTCAATGGCGAATGGCGCCACGCTTTGGTTTACACTCCTGCCGAGTACGAAAAAAGCAAGAAGCGCTATCCTGTGCTCTATCTGCAACACGGTATGGGCGAAGGAGAGACCAGCTGGGCACTGCAGGGCAAGATGCAGCACATAATGGACAACACTATTGCGAAGGGCGAGGCTGTGCCTATGATTGTGGTCATAGAGAGCGGCGACATCAAGGCACCGTTCAGAGGCGGCAGCAATGAAGCCGGACGAAGCGAATACGGCACATCGTTCTATCCCGTGCTACTAAACGACCTGATTCCTTACATTGATACCAATTTCCGCACCAAGTCCGACCGCGAAAACCGTGCAATGGCCGGTCTCTCATGGGGAGGCCACCAGACCTTCGACATCGTGCTGCAGAACCTCGACAAGTTCGCATGGATGGGCACCTTCAGCGGAGCCATCTTCGGTCTCGACGTCAAAACTGCCTACAACGGGGTCTTTGCCAATGCCGACGAATTCAATAAGAAGATACATTACTTCTACATGAACTGGGGATCGGACGACTTCATCAAGAATCAAGCCATTGTCGACAGCCTACGCAAATTGGGCATCAAGGTCGAGTCAAGCGAATCTGTCGGCACAGGTCATGAATTCCTCACTTGGCGTCGCGGCTTACACGAGTTCATCCCGCATATCTTTAAGTAGGTGGTTTACCGTTTACCTAAATAATATATAAGGTACGTACAAAGAAAATCCCCCGCCTCGAATGAAGCAGGGGATTTTATCGTTTACCGTGAAAGCGGCACTAATTATTGATTGGAATCTGAGGCAGTACTGTTACCGTGCAGGGAAGCTTTATCTTCTCCAACTTATCGTTTCCGGTCTCTATCTCAACCTCTGCTGTGGTAACGCCACCGGGGTTCAACCAATCCTTCTCAAGGATTGCCTCGATGAGGCTCTGTTTCTTGACATCCAAATCTTTGCCGTCCCTGTCTTTAGCGCTGGCCTTGGCAATATTAATGAACTTCGTTGGATCCGTTGGGTTCACAATGCTCTTTACGCTCCATACCGCACTCTGCACGTCGAAGTTGGTAGCCCTGATGTTCAGCATAAAGTCAGCCTTCTCCTCGTCGTTGGGATCAAGCTCGATAGCTGTAGTCTCCTCTTTCTTATTGTTGACGAGGGCAACGGCTGCAACTGTTAGCTTACACGTCTTCTCCAGCGTGGGAATTCTGTAGCCGTCCTTCAATTTAATCTTAGCAGTCATGTCGACAAGAACTACCTTGTTTTTGTCATCCACCTTATTGGTATCAACAGCGGTAATCTTACCGTCGGCGTCGATGGTGGCAACCTCCTCGTCGGAAGACGACCATTCGATGCTCTCGTACTCGAAGTTGGGATGAGCGGTCTCATCGTCGACAATATAGAGAGGATCCCATGCATCGTCGTAACCGAGGAACATGGTGCGGGTCTCAGCACTGATGGATGCCTTGGCAACAAACTCCTTCTGGAGGACGTTGAGCGTCTTGTTGTCCTCTGGAGCACCTTTGCGCCTCACGGTAATAGAACCGCTGCGTGCGTCGAGCTTGTTCTGGTCGATGCTGAAGCAAACGGCTGTGGTCTGACCATAGTAACCCTTACCTTCTATGACGGGATCGTCCGGGTTTTCGGGGTCATTGATGATACCAATCCAATCATCGTTAGATACAACGTCAAAGTCAGCAAAATTAGTCCAGTACTTAACCTTTTGCCTTGCGATAGCATCGCAGTCGACATTCTTGATTTCATAAATCTCACTACTCTCAGACACGGTGAAAAATTTAAACGAGGGACGACCGGGCTGTTGGATGGTGAGCACGATATCGTCCTGACCGTCCACCTTAAGAGTGATGGTACCGGTACGGGTGTCGAGCTCTTTGCTCTCGTCAATAGCATACAACAGCGTTTCGCGCTTATACTTGGTGTCGCTCTTGTGTACCCAGCTTGAGCAGTCTTCGGAAATCTCCTCAGTGTATTTCACATTGCTGTCGATGACAAACTCGGCTATACCTGCCTGATAGCTGCTCAGCACGTAAGAATCAGCAGTCTGGCTGCCGTCGGAAGCTACACGGAAGACATCCTTCTCGAGCTGTTCAAGATGTAGGGTGTCAGCCACCTCAGACTTCTCGTCCTTCACAATAATGCGGGCGTAGCGTGAACGTTCCTGAGGGTTGGCTGTAGCCGTGATGGCTATCTGCTTCTTATTACCGAGATTAGCATCCATAGGCTCCACAAGGACACAAGAGAGCCACTCCTCATCGGGAGAAGCAATCAGACGCTCTTCGTCATCGATGCGCTCCACATACTCAATGGTGGTAACCAGAGAAGCATTTGTGGAGATGTTAGCAAGGAAACTGGTGCTCTTGTTTGTCATCTGATAAGATTTGCTAGCAAACGACACATCGGGTTCGCCCATCTGGATCACAGTGATGGTGATTACCTTCTCACCGGCCTTGATACGGATAGTACCGGTGCGCGAGGTGTAGTCCGAGAAAGAACTTACCTTAAACATGCCGGTGGTCTCGTCTGCGAGATATGACGACTTTGCCAGATGTATCCAAGAGTCACTGGTCTCCACCGTCCAGTCCACCGTGGAACTTACAATAAAATGATACCATGCGTTTGACTTGGTACAAGTGATGGTAGCCACTTCCGCGTTATCACCACTTGAAAAATGAATATAGGCATCATCATCCGAACACGAAACCATGAAGGCACAAGCAAGCACCATCAAGGCCATTATTAGTTTGTTTTTCATAGATAGAGGATATGTTTTTGTTTATTTTTGCATTAAATGACAAGCAAAGATAGCCATTTTCACGCACATGACAAAGAAAAAGTTAAGAAAAGTTTAAAAAAAACATAAA
Source organism: Bacteroidaceae bacterium (assembly GCA_017958545.1). Lineage (GTDB taxonomy): Bacteria > Bacteroidota > Bacteroidia > Bacteroidales > Bacteroidaceae > Physcousia. Next base: position 9,747 of record JAGDCM010000033.1, read on the forward strand.
AAACTTTGTTTTTATGATGCAAAAAGGGTTGAAGACGCATTTCTGTCCTTCAACCCTAAGCCGTCGGGGTGACCCGACTCGAACGGGCGACCACCTGGTCCCAAACCAGGTGCGCTACCAACTGCGCTACACCCCGCGGGCGAACCACCAAATTCCTGTGATTCGGTTGCAAAGGTACAACAAAATCTTCACATAAAGGATGTTTTAGTGCAAAAAAGTTTCGCTTGTCCCACTCTTCTCCTCAAAAATCCACATACGGAGACAGACGCAAAGTGTCTTCCACCGTGAATTCAGCCAAGACGAGCAGTTCTGCCATATTGTGGATATTGCCGTATCTGCGCTGGAAGTTCTTGAGGGCCTTCACCTGGTCATAACTGAGGAAAGGATGATTCACCAGGCGTTTGAAGGAATCCCTGTTGATATTCACACGCGAAATGAACACGGAGTCCTTCGCTCTTGGGGTTTCTTTCAGGCTCTGCTGTGAGGACAACGTGTCGGTTTGAGCGGCCTTTGCCGGAACCTTATTTGGCGGCGAGAGCAACTGATACTGCTCCCCTATCCTGATGAGCGGTTCGAGATGTGCCCACTGACCCTTCGTGAGGAACGGCAGACGGGAGAAATCCTCCTTGCTGCTGTAGGAATAGCCCTTTGCCCTGTGGCGGTAGATGCTGCGCACCTGAGCGGGTGTGAGTCCAAGACGCAGCAGTTGCGTGGAATCGGCCTCGTTGGGGTCGAAAACGAAACTCTCAGGCTGCGGCTTTGCTTGTCCGTAATAGGACGTTTCCTCTTTCACGGCAGGACTGCCCGAATAGTGAGTGGACGGGCGTGCGACAACAGACGGGGCGGCCTCTTTCTTATTCTCCTTTGAAGTATATTCCCACGTGAGACGTCCCACCAATACGAGGGACATCAGCCAAAGGGCATATAGAGATGTTTTCTTAAGATTCATTCTGCAGAGTCTCCTTTAAGTGCTTCCAGGAGTTTTATGGCAGCCTCCACACTCACCACCTCCTGAATGGTGAGAGAACGCGTGCCGCCGACTTCCTTCAACTGGCAGCGCATCACATTGACAGCGCAGAACTCAATGATACGGCCAAAGAGCGAACTGCTGTAGAATGGCGAATCATCCTGCGAGACAAACTGCAGGCGCATGCGACGCTGACGCAGCGTTATCTTCTCAACACCCAGCGACTTGCCCAACATGCGCAGGCGCACCACCCGGATGAGGTTCTCGCCCTCCTCTGGAATGGCTCCGAAGCGGTCCATCATCCTCTGGCGGAACGACTCAGTGTCCACATCGCTCTCAAGACTGTCGAGCTCGCGATAGAGCTGCATACGCTCTGTGGAGGTGGGCACATACGACTCGGGGAAGTAGAGCGGCAGGTCGCTGTCGAGTTGACAGTCGTCGACAAAATCCTCGCCACCTTTTATCATACCCGTGCGCATATCCTCTTCTAAGAGGTCTCGGAACTCCTCATGACGCAGTTCCTTCACAGCCTCGGAGAGTATCTTCTGGTAGGTCTCGTAACCGAGATCGGCAATGAATCCGCTCTGCTCCGCTCCAAGAAGATTACCAGCGCCTCGTATGTCGAGGTCCTGCATGGCGATGTTGATTCCGCTGCCCAGGTCGGAGAAATTCTCGATGGCCTCAAGACGGCGCTTGGCTTCCGAACCGAGTTCGTTGAAAGGCGGAGCCAGAAGGTAGCAGAAGGCCTTGCGGTTGGAACGGCCCACGCGGCCTCGCATCTGATGGAGGTCGGAGAGCCCGAAATGGTGAGCATCGGAGATGATGATGGTGTTGGCGTTGGGGATATCCACTCCGCTCTCGATGATGGTGGTGGAGAGGAGCACATCGTAGTCGTAATTGACAAAACCGAGAACCACCTCCTCAAGACGCTCGGGCGACATCTGTCCGTGACCCACAGCCACACGGGCCTCCGGCACTACGCTATGTATAATCTCCTCAAGATGAGGAAGTGAACTTATCCTGTTGCACACAAAGAAGACCTGACCGCTTCGCTCCATCTCGAGCGATATGGCCTCGCGTATGATGTCAGGAGAGAATACGCAGAGCTCCGTCTGTATGGGATAGCGGTTGGGCGGCGGAGTCTGTATGATGGAGAGGTCGCGAGCACCCATGAGCGAGAACTGCAGAGTGCGGGGAATAGGTGTTGCGGTAAGGGTGAGAGTGTCCACATTGGTCTTCATCTGGCGCAACTTCTCCTTAGTGGAAACACCAAACTTCTGCTCCTCGTCGATGATGAGCAGACCGAGGTCCTTGAACTTCACCGATTTAGAGATAAGACGATGCGTGCCAATGAGTATGTCTATCTTGCCCTGTTTGAGGTCTTCGAGTATCTCCGTCGTCTGCTTCGCGGAACGGGCACGCGAGAGATAGTCCACACGGACGGGCATACCTTCCAGGCGTTTCTTGAAGGTGCGGTAGTGCTGATAGGCCAGTACTGTGGTGGGAACGAGCACAGCCACCTGTTTGCTGTCGGCAGCAGCCTTGAATGCCGCACGGATGGCCACCTCCGTCTTACCAAAACCTACATCACCGCACACGAGACGGTCCATCGGACGAGCACGCTCCATATCGGCCTTCACGTCGGCTGTGGCCTTGAACTGGTCGGGGGTATCCTCATAGAGGAATGATGCCTCCAACTGGTGTTGCAGATATGAGTCGGGCGAATAGGCAAATCCCTTCTCCTGACGGCGACGCGAATAGAGTTTGATGAGGTCGCGGGCGATATCCTTTATCTTATTCTTGGTGCGCTCCTTGAGTCGCAGCCAAGCTCCGCTGCCGAGTGCCGAGAGTTTGGGGGCTTCGCCTTCCTTACCCTTGTATTTCGATATCTTGTAGAGAGCATGGATAGAGACGAAGACGGTGCCCTGATCACGGTAGTTTATGCGGATGACCTCCTGCATCGCCCCGCCGTTGTTCATACGCACCAGACCTCCGAAGATGCCCACGCCGTGATCCACGTGCACCACGTAGTCGCCCGGATGCAGCTGCTGTATCTCCTTAAGCGTCATCGCCACTTTACCCTTGCGCACCTGTTCGCTGCGCAGAGTGTACTTGTGGAAGCGGTCGAATATCTGATGGTCGGTGAAGAGGCACAGTTTGCGCTCGTTGTCGCAGAATCCCGCGTGGAGAGTACGGTTGACAGGCGTGAAGTGTATACCGGTCTCCTTGTCGTGGAAAATACTCTCCAGACGGTCGGTCTGCTTCTCGGAGTCGGCAAGGATATAGAGCTCGTAGTCCTCTCCGTCGAGACGCTGGAGTGTGGAGACGAGCAGGTCGAAATTCTTATGGAAAACGGGTTGCGGCGAGATGTCGAAACAAAGGGCACCGTCCTTGCCCGCAGACGCACTCATCACCACGTGGCGGAAACCTCCGTATTCACGCCCGACGGACTCTTTATAGACAAGCGTGACATCGTCGGAGAAATAGTCAAGAAGAGTGGCTGTGGACTCCTCACCGCCTGCAAATTCAGGTACTATGGTGATTTCCTGCTTCTTCTCTACAGATGTCTGCTGCTGTATATCGAACGTGCGGATGCTGTCCACCTCGTCGCCAAAGAAATCGATGCGGTAGGGATATTCCGAGGTGTAGCTATAAACGTCTATCAGAGAGCCTCGTATGGCATACTGTCCCGGTTCGTAGACATAGTCCACACGGTGGAAACCGTATTCCTGCAAAGTCTCCTTGACAAATTTCTCGTCCACTTTCATACCTACGGAGACGACGAGCGTATCGCGCTTGAGCTCCGTGGGCGGCGGCACCGTCTCGTCGAGAGCATCGGGATGCGTCACCACGTAGAGCGCAGCACTTCGCCCGGCAGCCAATCGGGAGAGCACCTCTGTGCGCAGTATCTCACCGGCTGAATCGCGCCGCTCGGAACTTATCGTGCGTTTCTTGCCAGAAGGGAAGATGAGCACGTCGTTGTTGCCCAGAAGCTGGGTGAGGTCATGATAGAAATAGCCCGCTTCCTCCTCGTCGTTGAGGATGAAAAGAAAGGGATGCATCACAGCCTCGGGACACGCCAGCGGCAACGACGCAAACAGTAGCGGAGCAGCCGATGCCTGCAGACCGGCAACGGGGATATCCCGGCGGTCGGACATGAGCATTTTTCCGAGAGCTTTCAGCTTCGGATGTCGCGCATAAAGTTTCTGGAGTTCGTGAATATCCATAAAAACCGCGTGCAAAAGTACAAAAAAGACTAAAGACAATGCTCTTCCGCAGCTAGTTTTTTCGTTATTTACGTTCTTTTTCGTACATTTGCAGAGAATAACAGTTGTGGAACAGCATTTGGAAATGAAAAATCTGGTCATTATACCAACTTACAACGAGAAAGAAAACGTAGAAGCCATCATACGTGCCGTGACGGGATTAAACGCAGAACTGAAGGACGGCAGGAAGGCCGCCTTCGAGGTGCTCATCATCGACGACGGAAGTCCCGACGGCACGGCCGACATAGTGAAGCGTCTCATGGAGGACGAGTTCTCCGGACGCCTGCACATCATTCAGCGCACGGGCAAACTGGGTCTCGGCACAGCCTATATCACGGGTTTCAAGTGGGCTATTGAGCATAAGTACGACTACATCTTCGAGATGGACGCCGACTTCTCCCACAATCCCAACGACGTGCCCCGCCTCCTGGAAGCCGTCGCTACGGAAGGCAACGATGTGGCTGTGGGCAGCCGCTACATCACTGGCGTAAACGTGGTCAACTGGCCTATCGGGCGCGTACTGATGTCTTACTACGCTTCAGCCTACGTGCGTACCGTGCTGGGCATCTCGCTGCGCGACACCACTGCCGGCTTCGTATGCTACCGCAGGGAAGTACTCGAGACCATCGACCTCGACAACATACATTTCAAGGGTTACGCCTTCCAGATAGAAATGAAATACACCGCCCTGCGTCTCGGTTTCAAGGTGAAGGAGGTGCCCGTCATCTTCGTCAACAGGGAACTCGGCACCAGCAAGATGTCGGGCGGCATCTTCGGGGAAGCCTTCTTCGGTGTGATACGCCTGAGATTCATGAAGTTCCGCGCCAGATGAAAACCCTTCTGCAAAACGCCACCATCGTCAACGAAGAAGAGTCCTTCACGGGTTCTCTGCTCATAGAGGACGACCGCATAAGTCAGATATCCCGCACGGGAAACATCTCCTCGGCGGGAGCAGAAGTGATTGAGGCTGAGGGCTGTCTGCTGCTGCCCGGCGTGATAGACGACCACGTGCATTTCCGCGAACCGGGTCTCACCCGCAAAGCCACCATGCACACAGAGAGTATGGCAGCAGCTGCCGGCGGTGTGACAAGTGTGCTGGACATGCCGAATGTCATACCTCAGACCACCACAATAGACCTCCTAAAAGAGCGCCAGCGACTTGGACGGGAGGAGATGCACGTGAACCACGCCTTCTTCCTCGGAGCCACCAACGACAATCTGGAACAGGTGAAACGGCTGGATACCGCCTCGTCTCCGGGTGTGAAACTCTTCATGGGCAGCAGCACGGGTAATATGCTGGTGGACCGTGAGGAGACGCTGCGCAAACTCTTCGCAGAATGTCCCTCGCTCATCATGGCACATTGTGAAGACACCGCCCGTATAAATCGCCGTGCAGAGGAATACCGGGCACTCTACGGAGAAGACCCTTGCGTGCAGTACCACAGCGAGATACGCGACGAGGAAGCCTGCTGGGAAAGCAGCCGTCTGGCTGCATCGCTCGCCACTGAAACCGGTGCCCGACTGCATATCGCACACATCTCCACAATGGAGGAACTGACGCTCGCTTCCCCCGAATCGGGCATCACTCTGGAGGTCTGCGTGCCCCATCTGCTCTACTCCACCGACGACTACGGACGACTCGGTTCGCGCATCAAATGCAACCCCTCCGTGAAATCACCCCGCCATCGCAGGGCGCTTCGCGAAGCACTCTCCTCCGGAGCCGTCACCACTATAGGTACCGACCACGCACCACACCTCCTTTCCGAGAAGGAAGGTGGAGCGCTGAAGGCCGTAAGCGGTATGCCGATGGTGCAGTTCTCCCTCGTCTCGATGCTCACACTGGCCGATGAGGGCGTGCTGACAAAGGAACGTCTCGTGCGACTCATGTGTCACAATCCCGCCACGCTTTTCGGTATTTCCCAGCGCGGTTTCCTGCGCGAAGGCTACAAGGCGGACATCACACTCGTGCGTCCCTGTCGCCACACCATCGAAAAGGAAGAAATCCTTTCGCTATGCGGCTGGAGTCCGAGAGAGGGCGACACGGTGGGTTACGAAGTGCTCGGGACGTGGGTCAACGGCCAACGCGTGTGGGACGGAAAAAGCGTCCGCACCGATGTGAAAGGCGAAGCTCTGCGCTTCGTTCACGAATAAAAAAAACGGCCGTCTGCTGACTTTTAGCCAAGATTTAGACGAATTATCTTAACAGCTTGGATGCCCGTGTGTTATACCACGCATACCCAGTCTGTCTTTCCTCGTCTATCTCCTCCAGACGGAAACGCATCACACCGTCTCGCCCGCAGAAGAAAGGACGGTTGTCCTCCAAGGTGTAGTAGCGGGCCCAACGTCCGTCCTCGAGTTTGTTTTCCCTGAACCATTCCACCGCTCCTTCGATAGCTTCTTTCACCTCGGGATGCTCATTCTCGACGAGCTGCAGGAGTTCCACCACAGCGACGCTCTCCGCTGTTGCCAGACCAGCCAGTTCGAATGCACGCGCCCCGACGGGTTGCAGCGTCTTCTCATCATACTGCTGCGCCCAGATGGTGCGCCGTCCGTTCTGCACATACTGGCATGCAAGGATGCATTCGATACCCTTGTCCACAGCAGCGGCAGCCTCCACCGACAGCGTCAGCGGCAGACGGGCGTAGGGAGCTTCCCTCCTGCTCACCTGCAGAAGCAGACGCAGGGCGTTCTGCATCGCATTGTCGTTGAACGTAATACGTCCGTGATAGTGGTCGTGACGGGGGAAATACTGCGGAAAACCTCCGTTCTCATATTGCATGGAAAGCAGATAGTTAACTCCCCTCACGGTACTCTGCAGGTATATACTATCCTTTGTGGCCTCGTACATACGCATGAGAAAACGTATCTCCGTCATCGTGGCGCTGTTGTCGATGGTGGCCTCCTCGAGTGTGTGCTGCTGAGGCAGGCGGGAGAGACTGTCTATCGCCGCCGGAATACCGTTTTCTGCGTCAACGCGGAAGAAATTGATATTCTTCGGCCAGGCTCCGTTCTCTATCTGGTGGGCCATCACGTTGGCCGCAACGAGACGTGCGCTGTCGCCCGTGAAATACGTATCGTCAAGACGCGGTGCATAGCGCACCCAGTTCTTGTAATCCTGCGAAAAGGCAAAACCGGAGAGGCAAAAAGCCAAAAATACGGTGTAAAATAAGTTTCTCATGCTGCAAATGTACGTTTTTTTTCATACTTTTGCATAATAATTGCAAAAAAAGATGCGCATAGACATCATATCTGTACTTCCGCAGATGCTCGAAGGCTTCCTTCAGGAGAGCATTGTGGGGCGCGCCCAGAAGGCGGGACTGGCAGAGATACATCTGCACAATCTGCGCGACTACTCCACCAACAGGTGGCGTCGTGTGGACGACTACCCCTTCGGAGGCTTTGCCGGTATGGTGATGCAATGCGAACCCATAGACCGCTGTATTTCTGCGCTCAAGGAGCAGCGCCACTACGACGAGGTGATATTCACCACGCCCGACGGCGAGCAGTTCTGCCAGCCGATGGCCAACCAGCTCTCGCTGCTGGAGAACATTATCATCCTCTGCGGCCACTACAAGGGTATCGACCAGCGCATCCGCGAACACCTCATCACCAAGGAGATATCCGTGGGCGACTACGTGCTCACAGGCGGTGAACTGGCGGCAGCCATCATCACCGATGCCGTAGTGCGTATCATCCCGGGAGCCATCGGCGACGAGCAGAGCGCCCTCTCCGACTCCTTCCAGGACGGACTCCTCTCTGCACCCGTCTACACACGTCCCGCTGTCTACAAGGACTGGGGCGGCGTGCCCGACGTGCTGCTCTCCGGTCACGAGGCCAACATCAAGGCGTGGGAACTCGAGCAGGCTCTCGAGCGCACCAAACGCCTTCGTCCGGACTTACTTAAAAAATAGCATACCATGTCGAAACAGAAGCCAAAACTCTACATCATCGCGGGATGCAACGGCGCAGGCAAGACAACAGCCTCCTACACCGTCCTGCCCGAGATGCTGGGGTGCAAGGAGTTTGTCAATGCCGACGAGATAGCCAGAGGTCTCTCGCCCTTCAATCCGGAGGGTGTTGCCATTCAGGCCGGACGCCTGATGATAGACCGTGTGCTGCACCTCCTGAAGGAGGGTGTCGACTTTGCCTTTGAGACAACGCTCTCCACGCGTTCCTACGTGCGCCTCATCGAGCGCGCACAGCGTCGCGGATATTTCGTCACACTGCTGTTTTTCTCTCTGCCCACACCCGAGCAGGCTATCATGCGTGTGGCAAGCCGTGTGGCGCAGGGCGGTCACAACATACCCACCGACGTCATCATACGACGATTCGGTGCCGGTCTCTACAACCTCTTCAACCTCTACACCCCCATCGTAGACTATTGGGCTCTCTACGACAACTCCACCTGCCCCACACGCCGCATCGCCTGCGGAATAAAAGGCAAGGAGCGTCTGCAGGTGGACGATGCACAATACTATATGGAGATGCAAAAGAAATACAATGTGCCTCCCACGACCGCTGCGGCCAACAGTGACGAGGCTGTAACCGATAAAAACTCTGCACTATGAGCGAACAGGACATCAGAGAAATGCAGCAGCGCATCGACGATGGCATCCGCTTGGCGCAGAGACGACTTGTGGAGCGTGCCCGTCATGAAGGGATATCCCTTGTGGTGTGCAAAAACGGAAGAGTGCAGCAACTCCCCGCGAGAGATCTGTAAAGGTTAAGGGTTAAGGGTTATTGGTTATTGGTTATTGACAATAGCCAACAACGGTAAACTGTAAACTGTAAGCGGTAAACCACCTACTCCGCTACGCCGATAATATCACGGACGCTCTTACAGGAGTGAGCGTCGAGCCACGCATCGATACCCCTTACTACCTTCACCGTCACAGCCGGGTCAAGGAAGTTTGCCGTACCGATTTCCACGGCGCAGGCTCCGGCCATCAGAAATTCAATAGCATCCTCCGCTGTGGAGATACCGCCGAGTCCCACCACCGGTATACCGACGGCGTGAGCCACCTGCCACACCATGCGCAGCGCCACGGGTTTCACGCAGGGACCCGAGAGACCTCCCGTACCTATCGACAACATCCTGCGACGCTTCTCTATGTCGATGGCCGTACCCATCAGTGTGTTTATCAGCGACACGGCGTCCGCACCCTCTGCCTCCACAGCCTTGGCGATGGACACTATGTCGGTGACGTTGGGCGACAGCTTCACGATGAGCGTCTTGCCGTAGGCTTTCCTCACAGCCCTCACCACCGATGCCGCACCTTCGCACGTCACACCAAACGCCATACCTCCGTCCTTCACGTTGGGGCATGAGATATTGAGTTCGATGGCCGGAATGCGCTCCAGCGCTCCGATGCGCGCCGCACACTCCGCATAGTCCTCCGGCGAGGAACCCGACACGTTGACTATAACGTTGGTGTCAATGCCGCACACCTCAGGGTATATCTTCTCGCAGAAATGGTCTACGCCCTTGTTCTGCAGTCCCACGCAGTTGAGCATACCGCTGGCCGTCTCTGCCATGCGGGGGTAGTCGTTGCCCTGACGGGGATGCAGCGTGGTACCCTTCACTATGATGCCGCCTATCTCCTCCAGAGGCACGAAGTCGCTGAACTCTACTCCGTAGCCGAACGTGCCGCTGGCTGTCATCACGGGATTCTTGAGCGTCAATGCTCCTATATTTGTAGTCAAGTCTGCCATGTCGTCAACTCCAAGTCAATTCATTGACATTAAACACCGGTCCTTCCGTGCACACGCACACATTGCCCTTCACCGTCTTCTCCACGCAGCAGAGGCAGGCTCCAAGTCCGCACGCCATCATGTTCTCCAGACTCACCTCGCAGGCGATACCCTCCGCTTTGGCATAGCGTGCCACAGCTTTCATCATCGGGCCGGGACCGCATACGTGTATGCTTGTAAAGCGCTCCTTGGAGAGCACGCTGTGCTGCGTCACGAAACCCTTTTCGCCGTAGCTGCCGTCCTCCGTGGTGACGAATGTGCGTCCCAGCGCCTCGAACTCTTCCAGCTGCAACAGCAGTCCCTTGGAGCGTGCTCCCAGAAGGAATGTGGGTTCTATGCCCTGCGTCCTGAGCCACGCACCGTAGTAGTAGAGCGGAGCCACTCCCACGCCGCCGCCTACGAGCAGCGGTCTGATGTCCGCTCCGGCAGCAGCTTTTCGCAGCGTTTCCACCTGGCTGAATCCGTTGCCCAGCGGCATCACGAGATTGAGCGTGTCGCCTTCCCTGAGCCTTCCGAGCTGTCGTGTGCCCTCGCCCACCATCTGCACCAGCAGCCACACTTCTCCCCTCTCCCTGTCCACGTGGTGGAGCGATATGGGGCGGCGCAGGAAGGTGTCCTTCGCTCCGTCCACACGCACCTGCACAAACTGTCCCGGGCGGCACTCTGCCGTCACCTCTGCCGGCGCAGCCAGACGCAGCAGCACGGCGTTCTCGCCCTTGCGCTCTGCGGCGTTCACTCTCAAGTCGACAATGCTCTTCATCGCCCTGTCTTATGAGAAGATGATGGTACGGTTCTTGTATGCCAGCACCTTGCGGTCGATATGTGCCTTCACGGCGCGTGAGAGCACTATCTTCTCCAGGTCCTTACCCTTGAGCACGAGTGTCTCTGGGGTGTCCTTGTGTGTGATGCGTATCACGTCCTGTTCGATGATGGGTCCTGCGTCGAGTTCGGCTGTCACATAGTGGCTCGTGGCACCGATAATTTTCACACCTCTCTCGTATGCCTGATGATAGGGCTTCGCACCCACAAATGCGGGCAGGAACGAGTGATGTATGTTGATGATATGGTTGGGATAGGCCGCTATCATGTCGTCGCTGATTATCTGCATGTATCGTGCCAGCACGATGAATGTCACGCCGTGTTCCTTCAGCAGCTTCATCTCGGCCTCCTCCACTTCGCGCTTGTTCGACCAGTCCTTGTTTATGGAGAACACGTAGTACGGCAGTCCGAACTGCTCCGCCACGTAGCGCAGGTCTTCGTGGTTGGACACGATGCACGGTATCTCAACATCGAGCTCTCCTGCCTTCCATCGTGCCAGCAGGTCGTAGAGGCAGTGCGACATCTTGCTCACGAATATGGCCATGCGCGGGCGCTCTGCTGAGAATTTCAGCATGAACTTCATCTCGTAGCGGCGTGCGTAGAGTGTATCAATATATTCCGCTATCTTCTCCTTTGGTATGAGGAAGTTCTCGAGGTCCCATTCCACTCGCATGAAGAAGCGGTGGTCTATCTGGTCTACGCTCTGGTCGAGGTATAGGATATTGCCCTGATTGTCGGTGATGAACTTTGTCATCTCCATGATGATGCCCACCCTGTCGGGGCAGTGCAGCAGCAGTATGGCAGTCGATTTTTTCATCGTTTTCTCGTCGGATTTACTTATTTCGGCTGCAAAGGTACGAAAAAAAGTTTAGAGTTCAGTGTTTAGTGTTTAGAGTTTGGAGTTTTCCGAAAAAAAAACGTATCTTTGCCGCGAAAAAACCAAAACATAATACTATGAAAATCCTCGGCAACATCATTTGGCTTATTTTCGGCGGCTTGGAAATGGCGTTAGGTTATCTGTTTTTCGGCTTCCTGCTGTGCCTCACCATCATCGGCATTCCCTTCGGTTGGCAGGTTATCTGCCTTGCGGGTTTGGCTCTGTGGCCTTTCGGCAAGAATGTCAGGGACAAGGAGAGTGCGAGCGGCTGCCTTCCCCTGCTGATGAATGTGCTGTGGATTGTGCTGGGCGGTTTCTGGCTGGCTGTAGGTCATGCTTTTCTGGGTCTGGTGCTGTGCATCACCATCATCGGCATTCCCTTCGGTATGCAGCATTTCAAACTGGCTTTCCTCATTCTCGCTCCCTTCGGCAAGGAAGTGGTGAGTACGTCGCAGGTATAATATGGGTGCAATATTAAGACAGCCCTGCGGCAGCAAAAGCCACCGCAGAGCCGAATGA
>JAGDCM010000034.1 GCA_017958545.1 Bacteroidaceae bacterium
TCACTTCTGGCGATGTATTCGGGTGCGGATTTCATCAAGACAAGTACGGGCAAGGAACAGTCTGTGGCAACACCAGAAGCCGCCTACGTGATGTGTCAGGCCATCAAGGAGTATTACGAGAAGACGGGTATACGTATCGGTTTCAAACCCGCAGGCGGTCTCAACACGGTGGAGGATGCACTCTCCTACTACACCATCGTCAAAGAGGTGTTGGGCAAGGAGTGGTTGAGCAACGAGTACTTCAGACTGGGTACAAGTCGCCTCTCTAACCTCATTCTGAGCCGTATAGTTGGTCAGGAAGTCAAATTTTTCTGATTTCAGGCTATTCTCAAACAACAAAAAAGGCCGTTATCTTCTCAAAAACAGGGAGATAACGGCTATTTTCTTGTACTACCAATTTCTGCCAGCCACGAAGGAGATGTATTCTTTCAGCAGATTTTGCATCTCTTTCACACGAATTCCCTCAAGAAGACCCTGAGTCATGTTGCAAAAGTCGTCCATCGTCTTCTCGGCATAAACGATACCGTCTCCCTCTATCACCATGCGAACGATTTCGGCAATCTGCTCATCCGTTGCCCTACCCTTCCTTATAGATAATATGGTGTCGCGAAGTTCGGGATGCGACTGCGCAAGATGTATCACCGGAAGAGTGAGTTTGCCCTCGCGCATATCCTGACCTACGGGTTTGCCCAACACTCCTTTCCCGTCTTTGTCGTCCGCAATGTAGTCGAGGATGTCGTCGCGAAGCTGGAAACAGATTCCGGCCAGAGTACCCAGTCCCTTGAAGCGGGCTATGTCACCTTTGTCACCTCCGCTCAGGAGTGCACCCAGTTCGGCACAGGCGGAGAACAGCGATGCCGTCTTCTTGCGTATGATGTCATAGTAGGCAGCCTCGGTTATCTCCTCGGAGTCGAGATTGTCCAATTGCTCGAGTTCGCCCTGAGCCAGTGTCTGACCCAGTTGTGCCACCACCTTCACGGCTCTCTGGCTACGTGTCATCACAGCATGCTCGAGCGCCTTTGAGAGAAGGAAGTCACCAACAAGTACCGCAGCCTGATTGCTCAGATACGCATTCAGCGACTTGCGACCGCGACGCATCGGACTTTCGTCCACCACATCATCGTGCACGAGAGAAGCCGTGTGAAGCAGTTCGAGAGCACATGCCGCATGCATACATTTGAGGTTAATCCTGCCGCTCGACTTGGCAGCAAGCATCACGAGTATGGGTCTCATCTGCTTCCCCCTGCGCTGGATGATATAATCCAATGCCGCCTTGAGCAATCCGTTGGCTGTTGAAAGCGAAGAAGTGAACAGAGCATTGAATTGCTCCATTTCTTCCTTAATAGGCTGCTGTATGGTTTCTAACGATGTCAAAAATCCACAAATTTCAGCGCAAAGATATAAAAAAGGTTAGAGCTTAGGGGTTAGGTCGACAAGTTTTTTTGTCTAAGTGAGGATTTTATTGTATTTTTGCACCATGAAGTTGTTTCTTTTAGACGGATATGCACTCATTTATCGGGCATACTATGCCTTCATAAATGCTCCACGCATCAACTCGAAAGGGCAGAACACAAGTGCCGTTTTGGGTTTTGTCAACACGTTGGAGGAAATACTTCGCAAGCAGCAGCCCACCCACATCGGTGTGGCATTCGATCCCCACGGGGGTACGTTCCGTCACGAGGCGTTTCCGAGTTACAAGGCCCAGAGAGAGCAGACACCCGAGGCAATTACCTTTGCTGTGCCTGTCATCAAGCAGATACTGGAGGCTTACCGCATTCCCGTTCTGGAGGTGCCCAGGTATGAGGCAGACGATGTCATAGGAGCGCTGTCGCATCAGGCTGACGGGCAGGGTATAGACACCGTGATGATAACGCCCGACAAGGACTACGGGCAACTGGTGACAGAACGCGTCTCCATGCTGCGCCCGCCTGTGGGCAAGAGCGACTGGACCCTGATGGGACCCAAGGAGGTATGCGAGAAGTGGGGTATAAAAAATCCCCGTCAGGTGATAGACATCTTGGGACTGATGGGTGATGCCTCAGACAACATACCGGGATGCCCGGGAGTGGGGGAGAAGACCGCAATGAGTCTCATACAGCAGTTTGGAGGTGTGGAGAACCTTCTCAACCATACCGACGAACTTAAAGGAGCCCTGCAGAAGAAAATCACGGAGAACGAGCAGCAGATACGCGACAGTTACTGGCTTGCCACCATCGCCCTCGATGCTCCTATCACTCTAGATATGAGGCTATTGGAGCGGAAGGACGCTGACGAGGATGCCTTGCGGAAGCTCTTTGAGTCGCTGGAATTCGGGTTCCTCATGAAGAAGCGTGCGAGTGCCGCACCTGTTCCTGCTGCTGTCGCTGCCAAGCCCAAGAAGGCTGTAGCGGATACTGCACAGCTGGATCTCTTCTCTGACTTCACACCGGAAGAAACAACTCCTGCAGTCGCTACACCTGTAGAACCGCTTATCGAGACTGACGAGGAAGTGGTGGGGCACGACCTCAAGAGCATATTCAGGGAGAACGGTCGTCAGTGGCCCGACAAACCCTGTTTCGACACCATGCTGGCACACTATCTCCTTCATCCCGAGATGACGCACAGCCTAGCCACGATACAGCAGGGAGAAGACCTCATGGGGCTGCGCAAGCGTCTGGAGAAGGAACTGCGTGAGGAGAACCTCTGGGAACTCTTCTGCACCGTAGAGATGCCCCTCGCACCCGTGCTTCTCAATATGGAACGCGTGGGAGCCCGCATTGATACGGAAGGACTGAAAGAGACATCGCGACACTATACGGAACGCATGAACGCCCTTGAACAAGAGATACACGAACTGTCCGGTATGCAGGGCTTCAATGTGTCGTCACCACGTCAGGTGGGGGAGGTGCTTTTCGACCATCTGCATCTCATGGAGAAACCCAAGAAGACGAAAACGGGACAGTATGTCACCTCTGAAGAGGTGTTGGAAAGCCTACGTGGCACTCATCCCATCGTAGACAAGATACTGCAGCACCGCAGTCTGAAGAAGCTTCTGGGCACATATATAGACGCTCTGCCGCTGCTCATCAACAAAGAGACGGGTCACATACACACCACCTTCAATCAGGCCGTCACAGCCACAGGACGTCTGTCATCGTCCAATCCCAACCTACAGAACATACCCGTGAGGGATGCTGAGGGCAAGGAGGTGCGCAAGGCATTCATTCCCGACGAGGGCGAACTCTTCTTCTCTGCCGACTATTCGCAGATAGAGCTCCGCATCATGGCACATCTCTCGGGCGACGAGAACCTCATCGAGGCATTCCTCAGCGGGCAGGATATCCATGCAGCCACAGCGGCCAAGATATTCCACAAGGACATCACGGAGGTCACTTCCGACGAGCGACGCAGTGCCAAGACAGCCAATTTCGGCATCATATACGGTATCTCGGCCTTCGGACTGGCACAGCGCCTGGGATGCAGCCGCAGCGAGGCAAAGAGTCTCATTGACGGTTATTTCCGCACGTATCCCCGTGTGAGGGACTATATGGACGAAAGTATCAACCTCTGCAGGAAACGTCTCTATGCTGAGACCATCTTCCACCGCAGGTGTCATCTGCCCGATATTGTGAGCGGCAACGCTGTGGTGAGAGGCTATGCCGAGCGCAATGCCATCAATGCCCCGATTCAGGGCAGTGCTGCCGACATCATCAAGGTGGCCATGATACGTGTGGCCGCTCGCATGAAGAAGGAAGGCATCAGGAGCCGCATGATACTGCAGGTGCACGATGAACTCAATTTCTCCGTCATACCCGAAGAGAAGGAGAGACTGCAGGCACTCGTCATCGAGGAGATGCAGGCAGCCGTCAATCTGCGGGTGCCTCTCATTGCGGATGCGGGGTGGGGGAGCAACTGGCTTGAGGCCCACTAAACAACTGATAACCAACACAAAAAAGACATATTACTATGATGAAACTTGTTATTCTCGCACTACTTTTCTGCCTACCCTTAGGTGCACAGGACAACGTGCCAGCCAAACCGGATGACGCAGCCAAGGGAGACACCGTGAAGATTGATTCTATCCGAGTGCATATATACAAGGATTCCGTCTACGTCAGTATCGCTACGGAAGACACCATACAGCTGCAACCGGGAGAATCCGTTATCCAGATGAAGGAGGTGAATATCTATGCCGACAAAGAGACAGACCTCGAGAAAGCTCTCAAGGCCTCTCTAGGCAACAGTCTCGAACTGAATGCACCGGGTTCGATGTCGCTCTCCGACGGCATTAAGAAACTAATCGGTCGCAAGGGTACGAAGGAGCAGCGCAAGCGCGAGGAAACCAAAAGAAAGCTGGAGCGCCTCGACCGGGTGAAGACCTTCGAAGAGCAGTTGCAAGAGGCCATACTCCTGCAGCAACAGCTTGACTATCAGGACTCACTGATGAACGCACAAAAGAAACAAAACAAATAATACTTACTACCATGAAAGTCATCAATCTTTCTTCAAAACCCACCATCCTCTCGCAGTTTCTCTCTGAGATACGCGATGTCACCATCCAGAACGACCGTCTCCGTTTCCGTGAGAACATACGCCGCATAGGCCATATCGAGGCTTATGAGGTGAGTCGTCTCCTTGAGTATAAGACAGAAGTCATCAAGACACCCATCACCGATTGTGAGGTGCAGCGTGTCGCTGAGGATATCGTTCTAGGTACTGTGTTCCGTGCCGGGCTGCCTCTGCACGAGGGTTTCCTCGATTTCTTCGACAATGCAGGCAACGCCTTTGTGTCTGCCTATCGCTATTATCTCAACAGGGAAGGTACGAATATAGGCGTGAATATCGAGTATCTCGCCACACCGTCGCTCGAGGGTAAGACGCTAATCATCGTCGACCCCATGCTGGCCACCGGTGAGAGTATGGAACTGGCCTACAAGGCTTTCCTCACAAAGGGTACTCCCAAACGTCTCATCATGGTTTCCGTGATTTCTGCCAAGAGCGGTGTGGACCATCTGCGCAAGATATTCCCCGAAGACGATATTACATTCATCACCGCTGCCATAGATCCCGGACTTAACGACCATTTTTATATAGTGCCGGGTCTCGGTGACGCCGGCGATTTGATGTATGGAGAGAAACTTAATTCCCGTAGGGACTCTTAAACCCTTAAACTCTTAAACTCCACGCAAATGCTTTTTGACGAAATATCCGAAGGCATCAAAGAGGCCATGAAGGCCAAGGATGCCGTGCGTCGCGATACGCTGCGCAATGTGAAGAAGGTGTTCCTCGAGGCCAAGACGGCTCCCGGAGCCAATGACGAACTCTCTGATGCTGATGCACTTAAGATACTGCAGAAGCTCGCAAAACAGGGTCGCGAGTCGGCTGAGATATTCTCACAGCAGGGTAGGGCAGACCTGGCCGATGCCGAGATGGCACAAGTGAAAGTGCTTGAGGAATATCTGCCCAAGCAGCTCAGTGAGGCAGAACTGGAAGCAGCCCTTCGCGACATCATAGCACAACTGGGTGTCACCTCTGCACGCGAGATGGGTAAGGTGATGGGGGTTGCCACCAAGCAGTTGGCAGGCAAGGCTGACGGCAAAGCCATCAGCGCTACTGTCAAGCGCCTGCTGGCCTGAGTTCTATCACCTCCAGATCCTTGATTTCCTTTCCGTCGATGACGAAGCGCACGAGCGTTCTCACCGTCTGGAATCCTTGTATGCCTGCAGCTCCTGGGTTGATATGCAGGCAGCCAAGTTGTTTGTCGTACATCACCTTGAGGATGTGCGAATGCCCCGAGATAAAGAGCTGTGGGGGATGAGCGAAGAGGGTGGGGCGTATGCGTGCATCGTAGCGACCTGGGTAGCCTCCTATGTGGGTCATCAGCACCTCCACCTCCTCACAGCGGAAGCGGTATTTCTCCGTGAAGATACGTCGGATGTCACCTCCGTCGATGTTGCCGTAGACAGCCCGCAGCGGTGCTATTGCCTGCAGTCGCTCCACCACATCCATACTGCCTATATCACCTGCATGCCATATCTCGTCGCATTCGGCAAAATATTTGCCGTAGCGCTCGTCCCACCATCCGTGAGTGTCGGAAAGTAAACCTATCTTTTTCATCGTTTTGTGCACAAAGTTAACAAAAAAGACCCGTTTTCATTTAAAATTTGCCATTCCTGTGCACGGAATGCACGATTTTTTGTTAATTTTGCGTTATCAAATATGAAAAACGTACTGTTTTACTAACTCATAAAAATTTTAGCATTATGAAAAAGTATCTTGCAGAAATGGTGGGCACCATGGTGCTCGTGTTGATGGGTTGCGGCGTAGCCGTAAGTCTTGGTTGTAATCCTATCAGCAACATCCCCGCTGTGGTAGGCACAGCCTTTGCCTTCGGTCTTGCTGTTGTAGCTATGGCCTACACCATCGGTGGTGTGTCGGGTTGCCACATCAATCCCGCCATCACTCTCGGTTGCTTCCTCACCGGTCGCATCGGTGCCAAGGATTGCGCCATGTACATGATTTTCCAGGTGATTGGTGCCTTCATCGGCAGCGCACTGCTCTATCTGCTCACCTCGTCATGCGAGGGCATCGTAGGTACGGGTGCCAACGATCTGCAGTCGGGCGTATCTCTGATGGGCGGTCTGCTCGCAGAGATTATATTCACCTGCGTCTTCGTGCTCGTTGTACTGGGTGCCACATCCAAGACCAACGGTGCCACCAACAACTTTGCTGGTCTGGCTATCGGTCTGAGCCTCGTGCTGGTTCACCTCGTATGCATCCGCTACACAGGTACTTCTGTTAATCCTGCCCGCTCCATCGCTCCAGCTGTGTTCCAGGGAGGTACGGCTCTTGCAAACCTCTGGGTCTTCATCGTAGGTCCCTTCGTAGGTGCAGCCGTTGCAGCATTGATTTGGAAGATTGTAGAGCCCGCAGAGAAGTAATCGCCTCTGATATACCCCAAAAAGAATCCCTCTCAGCGCCATGCCGGGAGGGATTTTTAGCTCTTACTTCTTACCTCTTACCTCTTACTTCATAAAAACAAGATACACCGCCATGATAAGGCATAGGAATGCTGCAGCATGGTTCCAGTGGAGCGATTCGCCCTCGAAAAACACGGTGACAAAGATGGTGAAGACCGACAGCGTAATGACCTCCTGTATCACCTTCAGCTGCATCAGCGAATAAGCACCTCCATTGCCCACAAAACCTAATCTGTTGGCAGGCACCTGGCACATATACTCCGGCATAGCCAGAAGCCACGAAAAGAGTATCACGATGAAGAGCGGCGTGGTTTCTGTGAACACTTTCATCTGTTGCAATTTAAGGTGTCCGTACCACGCAAATGTCATAAAGATGTTGGAGACTATGAGCAGTCCCACGGTGTACAGTTGGTTCATTTCCCTGATTTTTGGCGCAAAAGTACGAAAAATAGTTGATAGTTGGAGCCTTGAAGGCGCTATTATTTGGTGCTTTCGCAAAAAAGGACTATTTTTGTCTGCGAAAATAATCTAACGTTGCATTATGAAAAACAGACAATACCTTTATGCTGCCGCATTTCTTGCGGCATCGTTGGGTATCAGCGCCCAGAAGACAATGAAGGCCCCTGCCGGAGGCAAAGCCATCAGTGACGAACTCATCGGCATCTTCTTTGAGGATATCAGTTATGCTGCCGATGGTGGACTATATGCCGAACTCGTGCAGAACGGTTCGTTTGAGTTCAATCCCTCCGAGCGCGACGGCTGGGGACCCTCCACAGCATGGAAGAGCATACGTCCGGGACATTCTCTGGGGTATCCGGAAATCCGTATGGACAACGGCATACACCCCAACAATCCCACCTATATGCGTCTGCACACAGAGCGTGTGAAGGAATACTATGACTACAGGGGCTGGAAGGGTTTCGGCCTGCAGAATGACGGTTTCGACGGTATCTCTGTCAAAGCTGGTGACAAATACAATTTCTCCATCTTCATGCGCAATACAGGAGGCGATGCCAAACTGGTACGCATAGCCCTGGTGGAGCCGCAAGGGTGGGGCAAAGACCCCAAACTGCTGGCTGAGGCCTACATCGATGTGGACAGCAAGGACTGGCACCGCTTTGAGACCGTACTCACCCCCGATTCCGACTGCCAGAAGGCAGCCCTGCAGATTCTCTGCATGCAGCCGGGCGATCTGGATGTAGATATGGTGTCGCTGATGCCCGAGGATACCTACAACGGTCACGGCCTTCGCAAGGATATGGTGCAGGCGCTGGCTGACCTCCAGCCCAAATTCATGCGCTTCCCGGGCGGTTGCATCGTACACGGTGGCGGCGACGGTATGTGGAACACCTATCGCTGGAAGACCACCATCGGTCCGAAGGAGGAGCGTAAAGGCCTGAAGAATACGTGGGGCTACCACCAGTCGATGGGACTTGGTTACTACGAGTATTTCCAACTCTGCGAAGACCTCAATATGCAGCCTCTGCCCATCCTGCCCTGCGGTGTGTCTTGTCAAGGCACCAACGGAGGATGGAGCATGAAGACGCAGGCTCAGGACGTTGTACCTATGTCGGAGATAGACGAGTGGGTGAGCGAAGCTCTCGACCTGATTGAGTGGGCCAACGGCGACCCCGCCACCTCGAAATGGGCTAAGATGCGTGCCGATGCCGGCCATCCCGCTCCCTTCAACCTGAAGTATCTGGGTCTGGGCAACGAGGAGAAGATTACACCTGAATTTGCAGAGCGTTTCCGTTATATCTACGAGCGCGTCACCAAAGCTCATCCCGAGATTGTCATCGTGGGTACGGCCGGCCCCGGTTCTCATCCCGGCAACTCCGACCTGGAAAACGGCTGGAAACTGGCCACAGAACTGGGTATGCCCATCATCGACGAGCACTACTACGAACCCAACAAATTCTTCCTCAACAAGCGCCAGTACGACAGTTATCCGCGCGACCGCAAGACGAAGGTGTACCTGGGTGAATATGCTGCCAAGGACAAGAAACTCATCGACGCTCTGGCAGAGGGTCTCTACCTGCTCCACGTGGAGCGCAACGGTGACATCGTATGTATGACATCATACGCACCGCTCCTTGCCCGTCGCAACAACACCAGTTGGAATCCCGACCTTATCTACTTCGACAACGAGCGCCTGTATCCGACATGCAGTTACTATGTGCAGCAGATGTTCGGACAATCGAGCGGACAGTACTACTACGGCGACTGCGTGAAGTTCGAGGGCGATGCTCCAGATGCCGTGCAGCCCATGGAGAATGTGCACTACGGGCAGTCCACAGTGCTGAATGTGAAGAACCGCAAACTCTATGTGAAGCTCTGCAACGCCACTGATGAGACTAAGAAGGCTAATCTCAACCTGAGTCGTTTCAGTCTGAAGAAGAATGCTGTGAAGACTGTGCTTTGCGGACAACCCGAGGATGAGAACAACTACGAGCAGCAACCTATCGCTCCCACAAAAGAGACTGTTAAATCGACCAAAAAGTTCTCCCTCGACCTTGCTCCATATTCGTTCGTAATGCTGGAGTACAGTTTGTAATGCTTATTTTCGTTTAACCATAA
>JAGDCM010000035.1 GCA_017958545.1 Bacteroidaceae bacterium
CGACATATCAAATCAAGACTCCTAACTTCGTAGCGTGTCACGTGCAGGCGTACCTGCGCATGTACGACGTTATAAGAGGTTTGCGCGAGGGCGGTCAGTTCCTCTTGAACACCATCTTCGAGGGCGAGGAGCTCGTGAACTTCATCCCCAACAGCATCAAGAAGTACTTCGCTGAGAAGAACATCACGGTGTACTACATCAACGCCACTAAGATTGCACAGGAAATCGGTCTGGGCAACCGCACCAACACCATCCTGCAGTCGGCATTCTTCCGCATCACCGAGGTGATTCCCGTGGAGCTCGCTGTGGAGCAGATGAAGAAGGCCATCGTGAAGTCGTATGGCAAGAAGGGCGAGGACGTTGTGAACATGAACTTCGCAGCTGTGGACCGCGGCGGTGAGTACAAGCAGCTCGCTGTGGATCCCGCTTGGAAGAACCTCCCTGAAGATGAGGCCGTTGTGCGCGATGAACCCGCTTACATCACCAACCTCGTGCGCGTCATCAACGCACAGAACGGTGCCGACCTCCCCGTGAGCGCCTACAAGGGTCTCGAGGACGGTGCTTGGGAACAGGGCACAGCCGCCTATGAGAAGCGCGGTGTGGCTGCCTTCGTGCCCGAGTGGACACCCGACAACTGTATCCAGTGTAACAAGTGCGCATTCGTATGTCCTCACGCTTGTATCCGTCCCATCGTGCTCAACGAGGAGGAGAAGGCAGGCTTCGAGGGCGCTACTATCGAGATGAAGGCTCCCGCCGCTATGAAGGGTATGTTCTTCCATATGGCTGTCAGCCAGAAGGACTGTCTGGGTTGCGGTAACTGTGCCGACGTATGTCCGGGCAATCCGAAACTGGGCAAGGCCCTCACTATGAAGGCTTACGACGACTCCAGCGAGAAGGCCGACAAGATGGCTGCCCTGTGGGAGTATTGCGTGAAGAAGGTAAGCTCCAAGCAGGATCTCGTGGACATCACGCAGAGCCCCAAGAACAGCCAGTTCGCACAGCCTCTCTTCGAGTTCAGCGGTGCTTGCTCGGGTTGCGGTGAGACTCCTTACGTGAAGCTCATCAGCCAGCTCTTCGGCGACCGTCAGATGGTGTCCAACGCTACGGGTTGCTCTTCTATCTACTCCGGTTCTATTCCTTCCACACCTTATACCAAGAACGCAAAGGGTCAGGGTCCCGCATGGTCCAACAGCCTCTTCGAGGACTTCTGCGAATACGGTATGGGTATGGTGCTCGCCAATAAGAAGATGAAGCAGCGCATCCAGATTCTGCTTGAGCAGGAGATTGCTGACGAGAAGGTGCCTGCTGAGTTCAAGGCTGCCGCACAGCAGTGGATTGAGCAGCAGAACGATGCTCAGGGCAGCAAGGCTGCTGCAGCCGCTCTGAAGCCCCTCATCGCAGAGGGTGCCAAGGCCGGTTGCCCCGTGTGCGCTCAGCTCAAGGAGCTCGACCACTATCTGGTGAAGCGCTCGCAGTGGATTATCGGCGGTGACGGTGCCTCTTACGATATCGGTTACGGCGGTCTCGACCACGTAATCGGCAGCGGTGAGGACCTCAACGTGTTCGTCATCGATACCGAGGTATACTCCAACACCGGCGGTCAGGCTTCAAAGGCTACTCCTATCGGTGCTATCGCACAGTTTGCTGCCAACGGTAAGCGCGTGGGCAAGAAGGACCTCGGTCTGATGCAGGCTACATACGGCAACGTATATGTTGCTCAGGTGGCAATGGGTGCAGACCAGAGCCAGTGTCTGAAGGCCTTCAAGGAGGCTGAGGCTTGGCACGGTCCCTCTCTCATCATCGCTTACGCTCCCTGTATCAACCACGGTCTGAAGGCTAAGGGCGGTATGGGTAAGAGCCAGGCTGAGGAGGCCAAGGCTGTAGAGTGCGGCTACTGGCATCTGTGGCGCTACAATCCCGCTCTGGCAGAAGAGGGCAAGAACCCCTTCACGCTTGACTCCAAGGAGCCCCAGTGGGATAAGTTCCAGGACTTCCTCGAGGGCGAGGTTCGCTTCCTCTCTCTGAAGAAGGCTGCGCCCCAGGAGGCTCAGGAACTCTACGACGGCTGTAAGGCTGCTGCCCAGCGCCGTTACCAGAGCTACATCCGTAAGACTCAGGAGGATTGGAGTAAGTAAGACTCCGCTTCCAAGGCATATGATAATCTGCGGCTGCTCAAAAGAGTGGCCGCAGGTTTTTATGTCGGAACGGTGAAAAAAAATTATCGCTTCAGCATGGTACCTCCGTAGAAGATGGCCTGCGAGGCGGGATGCTGTTTGAGGCAGGAGAGATTGAGGAAGAGTACGGTCTCGCCGTAGAGATTCAGAGGACCTACGGTGCCGGTGAAATAGAGCCGGGGATAACCCTCGTGCAGACGGATGAATTCGCGGGCAGAGGATGACGGCTGACCGGAAACCTCTTCGGGCGGTATCTGGAGGACATCGTTGATGAGGTGCGCTCCGTCGGGGGAGAAGGTGATGTGACGTGTGCCGGACGGCGATACTGTCTCCCAGCGGCTGCTGCCGCCTCTGAGAAGCATACGAGGCGTGTGACCCGTCCAGCGCCCTCCGATGCGTGTGTAGGTGAGATAGACGAGTTCTTCGGGATACATCTCCGCCATCTTCATGAAGAGCGTGCCCTCGTCGGCATCCTCCGCCCAGCGTCCTTCGATGGCTTGTGAAAGATAGAGGGAATGGAAGCGACCGCGGTCTATCTGATTGCGAAATATGCGGTAGATGCGCTGGAAATCGTCGCTGCGGGGAACGGGGCGCTGCAGTTTGTGCTCCAGATGGCAAAGTGTGATGCGCTGGTGGGGAAGGTTCTCCGTTTCGCTGTCGATGATGTCCCATCCTCGGCACGCAATCTCCGGACGGATGAGCAACGTGGGACAGGTGCGAGTGGGGGAAAAGGGATGAAAGAGAAAGCCGGAAACAGAGGACGCAGCAGAGACTGAATAATGTGTATCCTGTAAGGGAACGGCATTGCCGACAATGAGTCTCGGAGCCGTCTCGCAGGGGAAACGGTAGAGGGCGAATTCCTGTCCGCTCTCGACGAGCCGCTGTGCTATTGCTGCGTAATACTCAAAGGGTTTCTTCATGTAGGATGGAACTCTTTTCCCCGCAAAGATATAACAAAAAAGACAAATAAGTAAAATTTCTACCTCGCAAAGAGCGGGAAAAGTAGAAAAAGGTTGTACCTTTGCGCCCACTTTATGTATATAAACTTATAAAAATACATCCAACATGAGTGACAGATTGTTCATTTTTGATACCACACTTCGTGATGGCGAACAGGTCCCCGGTTGCCAGCTGAACACCGTAGAAAAGATTCAGGTGGCCCGTCAGCTGGAAGCCCTTGGTGTGGATGTTATTGAAGCAGGTTTTCCTGTGTCGAGTCCCGGCGACTTCAACAGCGTGGTGGAAATATCCAAGGCTGTGACATGGCCCACGATTTGCGCCCTTACACGTGCTGTGGAGAAAGATATCGACGTTGCTGCCGAAGCGCTGAAATATGCAAAGCGTGGTCGTATCCATACCGGTATAGGTACCTCTGAAAGTCACATCCGCTATAAGTTCAACTCGACTCCGGAGGAAATCATCGAGAGGGCTGCGGCTGCGGTGAGGTATGCCAAGAGGTATGTGGAGGACGTTGAGTTCTATGCCGAAGATGCAGGCCGTACGGACAACGAGTATCTGGCCCGTGTCATCGAGGCTGTGACGAAGGCCGGTGCCACGGTGTGCAACATCCCCGATACAACGGGTTTCCGCACTCCCTACGAATACGGAGAAAAGATTAAGTACCTCTACGAGCACGTTGATGCCTTTGCAGCAGGTAAGAGTATTCTCTCCACCCACTGCCACAACGACCTTGGTATGGCAACAGCCAACACAGTGAGCGGTGTGCTCAACGGAGCCCGTCAGGCAGAGGTGACCATCAATGGTATCGGCGAGCGTGCCGGTAATACTTCTCTCGAGGAGGTGGCAATGATATTCAAGTTGCATTCCGATTTGGGTATTTCCACAAATATCACAACAGAGAAGATATACCCCACCAGCCGTATGGTGTCCAGCCTCATGAATATGCCCGTGCAGCCCAATAAGGCTATCGTGGGTCGTAATGCTTTTGCGCACTCCAGTGGTATCCATCAGGACGGTGTGCTGAAGAATGCATCCACCTATGAAATCATGGATCCCAAGAGCGTGGGTATCGACGACAATGCCATCGTGCTTACAGCGCGTTCCGGTCGTGCAGCTCTCAAGCACCGTCTTTCAGTTAACGGTATCGATATCGACGGCGAGAAGCTCGACAAGGTATATCAGGATTTCCTTGCTCTTGCAGACAAGAAGAAGGATATCACGGACGACGATATCCTGATGCTGGCAGGCGCAGAGCGCAGTGCAACACACAATGTGAAACTCGACTATCTGCAGGTGACAACCGGCAAGGGAGTGCGCAGTGTGGCATCTATCGGTCTGGATATTGCCGGCGAGAAATTTGAAGCCGCTGCTTCGGGTAACGGTCCTGTGGATGCGGCCATCAAGGCTCTCAAGTGCATCATCAAGCGCACAATGACGCTGAAGGAGTTCACCATTCAGGCAATCTCCAAGGGTAGTGACGACGTGGGTAAGGTGCACATGCAGGTGGAGTACGACGGCCATCTGTATTATGGTTTCGGCGCCAACACGGATATCGTAACAGCTTCCGTGGAGGCTTATATCGATTGTATCAATAAGTTCAAGAAATGAAGACACTTTTCGATAAAATCTGGGATGCCCACGTGGTTCAGAACGTGGAGGACGGTCCCACCCAACTGTACATTGACCGTCTGTATGCCCACGAGGTGACATCACCTCAGGCATTCGACACATTGCGCGACAAGGGTATCAGGGCTTTCCGTCCTGAGCGTATCGTAGCAATGCCAGACCACAACACACCTTCCGACCAGCAGGAGCGCATTGACGATCCCGTAGGTCGCAAGCAGGTGGAGACGTTGCAGAAGAACTGTGAGGAATTCGGTATCCGCCATTTTGCGATGGGTACCAAGGACAACGGTATCATCCATGTGGTAGGTCCCGAGAAGGGTCTCTCGCTGCCCGGTATGACCATTGTGTGCGGCGACTCCCACACCTCCACTCACGGTGCGGTGGGTGCTATCGCTATGGGTATCGGCACAAGTGAGGTGGCTCAGGTGCTCGCCTCCCAGTGTATCCTGCAGCAGAAGCCTAAAACGATGCGTATCAACATCGAAGGCACTCTGCCGAAGGGTACCACTGCCAAGGATGTGGCTCTGTATATCATGGCCCGCATGACAACATCCGGAGCAACCGGCTACGCTGTGGAATATGCAGGCAGCACCATCCGTTCGATGTCGATGGAGGGACGTCTGACGCTGTCGAACCTCTCTATCGAGATGGGTTCTCGCGCCGGCATCATCGCTCCCGACGAAACGACATTCGCTTATCTGAAGGGTCGTGAGTACGCTCCCAAGGGTGAAGCCTGGGACAAGGCTGTGGAGGAATGGAAGAAGCTCTATTCCGACGAGGGTGCCGTGTTTGACAAGGAAGTGACGTATCGTGCGGAGGATATCGCTCCCCGTATCACTTACGGAACAAACCCCGGTGCCGGTATCGCAGTGGATGAGTGCATTCCCGAGTTGAAGGATATTCCGGAGACAGAGCAGGCTCAGTTCCTCTCGATGCTGGATTATATGCAGTTCAAGCCCGGAGAAAAACTCGAAGGTCACCCTGTGGATTACGTGTTCCTCGGTGCTTGCACCAACGGTCGTATAGAGGATTTCCGCGCCTTTGCTTCAGTGGTGAAGGGCAAGAAGAAGGCCGACAGCGTTGTTGCATGGCTTGTGCCCGGTTCGTGGCTTGTGCGTCAGCAGATTATTGATGAAGGTATAGACAAGATACTGGAAGAGGCCGGTTTTGAACTGCGTCTCCCGTCATGTTCCTCATGTCTGGCAATGAATCCCGACAAGGTGCCTGCCGGCAAGCTTTCCATATCTACCTCCAACCGTAACTTCGTAGGCCGTCAGGGTCCCGGTGCCCGTACGGTTCTGGCATCGCCGCTCACAGTGGCTGCCAGCGCTATCACAGGTAAGATTACTGATCCCCGTAAACTCTAAGCACTATGGCCAAACAGAAATTCAATATCATAGAGTCCACGTGCATTCCCGTGGAGATAGACAACTGTAACACCGACCTCATCATCCCGGCCCGTTACCTGGCCTCCACGACGAGAGACCCGAAGTTTTTCGGCGATGCTTTCATGCATGACTTGCGTTACGACAGCGAGGGAAATCCTGTGAAGGATTTCGTGATGAATCAGCCCCAATACTCTGAGGCTCCCCGTGAAGGTGTGCACGAAATAATTATCGGTGGTCAGAACTGGGGTAGCGGTTCCAGTCGTGAACATGCAGCATGGGCTATCAGCGGATATGGAGTGAGAGTTGTCATCTCAAGTTCCTTTGCCGATATCCATCGCAACAACCTGTTGAACTGCTTTGTGCTTCCTGTAGTGGTGAGCCGTGAGTTCCAGCAGGAGCTTTTTGCTACGGTGAAGGCCGACCCGAGTGCGAAGGTGCGTGTGGATGTACCCAATCAGACGGTGACCAACCTCTCTACGGGTCATTCGGAGACATTCCCGATAAATTCCTACAAGAAGTATTGTCTGGAAAACGCATTTGACGACATAGACTTCTTGCTTAGTAATACAGATAAAATAGAAGCTTTTGAGAAGCATTGAAATATTAGATACGACACTGCGCGACGGTGAACAGACTTCCGGTGTGGCATTCTCTGCTCCGGAGAAGTTGTCGATTGCACGCAAACTCCTCGAAGAGGTCAAGGTGGATCGCATAGAGGTGGCATCGGCACGTGTGTCGGACGGAGAACTGGAGTGTGTGAAAGCCGTCTGTCAGTGGGCTGCTGAGGCAGGTATGCTGCAGCGCGTTGAAGTGCTCGGTTTCTGCGATGACGGGAAATCTATCCAGTGGATAAAGGACGCTGGTGCCCGTGTGCTCAACTTGTTGTGCAAGGGAAGCGAGAAACACTGCCGGGGGCAGCTCTCCAAAACACCGGAAGAGCACTTTGCCGATATACAGCGTAATGTACTGATGGCTGTTGAGGCCGGACTTGAGGTTAACGTATATCTTGAGGACTGGTCCAATGGAATGAAGTCTTCTCCCGACTACGTGTTCCAGATGGTTGATGCGCTGAAGCATACTCCGATACGTCGTTTCATGCTTCCGGATACGCTCGGCGTGTTATCTCCCAGGGAAACGAGACAGTTTGTGCGCCAGATGGTGGAGCGTTATCCCGATGTGCATTTTGACTTCCATGCTCACAATGACTACGATCTGGCTGTGGCAAACGTGCTGAATGCTGTGGAAGAAGGCTGTTCTGGTATACATTGTACAGTCAACGGATTAGGAGAACGTGCAGGAAATGCCTCTTTGGCTTCTGTTGTTGCTGTGCTCAATGATATGGCATCGGTGGAAATCAGTGTCGAAGAAAAGAGCATCGTATCCGCTTCGCGTATGGTGGAAAGTTACAGCGGTATGGCTCTTGCTGCCAATCAGCCTATTGTCGGTGAGAACGTATTCACACAGACAGCGGGTGTTCATGCCGACGGCGACAAGAAGGCCGGTCTCTATGTGAACCGACTTCTGCCGGAACGCTTCGGACGCTCGAGAGAATATGCTTTGGGCAAGATGTCTGGTAAGGCAAATATTGAGCAGAACCTGCGCCTTCTGGGTATCAATCTCTCCGAGGAGGATATGCGCAAGGTGACACACAGGATTAACGAACTGGGTGACAAGAAAGAGAAAGTCACAATAGATGACCTTCCGTTCATCATTTCAGATGTCCTTCATCATACATCTGCGCGTGAACGTATCAAACTTGTTTCATACATGGTTTCTACGGCATACGGTCTCCATCCGCAGGCTGTTGTGAAGCTGGAAGTGGACGGTAAGCAGTATGAGGAGTCTGCAACAGGAGACGGCCAGTATGATGCTTTCGTGCGTGCCGTACGCCACATCTACCGCAATGCTCTCGGACGCACATTCCCCTGGCTCTCCAATTACCAGGTTACAATACCGCCAGGCGGTCGCACAGATGCTCTTGTTCAGACGGCGATATCGTGGCAGTATGAAGGTAAGACATATCGCACGAGGGGCTTGGATGCAGACCAGACCGAGGCTGCGATAAAGGCAACAATAAAGATGCTTAATCTCTTAGAAGAATAATATAAATAAGGAATATATGAAACTCAAAATCGCTGTTTTGGCCGGTGACGGTATCGGACCGGAGATTATGGAACAAGGTGTGGCTGTGCTCAGTGCTGTTGCTGAGAAGTTCGGCCATGAGGTAACATACAAAGAGGCACTCTGCGGTGCTCACGCCATTGATGAGGTGGGGGATCCCTTCCCTGAGGAGACATTCCGCACGTGTGAGGAAGCAGATGCCGTACTATTCGCCTCTGTGGGTGACCCGAAGTTTGACAACGACCCCACAGCAAAGGTGCGCCCGGAACAGGGACTTCTTGCTATGCGCAAAAAGTTGGGTCTGTATGCCAATATCCGTCCCGTGGAGACTTTCGAATGTCTGATTCACAAGTCGCCTCTCAAAGATTCTCTGGTGCGTGGCGCAGACTTTATCTGTATCCGTGAGCTGACTGGCGGTATGTATTTCGGTCAGAAGAAAGAACCCTCTGTCAATGCCGATGGTGTGGAGGATGCTTACGATACCAACTACTATTCGCGTCCTGAGGTGGAGCGTATTCTTAAGGTTGGTTATCAGTATGCCCGTCAGCGCCGCAAGCATCTTACTGTGGTGGATAAGGCCAATGTGCTTGCTTCAAGTCGTCTGTGGCGTAAGATTGCTCAGGAGATGGCTCCTCAGTATCCCGACGTGAAGACCGACTTTATGTATGTCGACAATGCTGCAATGCGCATGATTCAGGAACCTACTTTCTTTGATGTAATGGTGACTGAGAATACATTCGGTGATATACTTACTGACGAGGGTTCTGTGATTACTGGTTCTATGGGTCTTCTGCCAAGTGCCTCTACGGGTAGTTCCACTCCTGTTTTCGAACCCATTCATGGTTCTTGGCCTCAGGGTAAGGGTCTCAATATCGCCAACCCCTTGGCACAGATACTTTCCGTAGCTATGCTTTTCGAGTATTTCGATCTTAAGGAAGAAGGGCAGCTCGTCCGTGAGGCCGTCAATGCATCTCTGGATGCGAACGTTCGCACTCCGGAGATTCAAGTTGAGGGTGCTCCCAAATATGGCACGAAGGAAGTGGGCGCTTGGATTGTTGATTATATTAACAAGAAGTGATTCGCCGAATCCTGATAATAATACTTATGTGGGCGGCCGTCGTGTCGCCCACATTTGCCATGTCGCCGGTGGATTCTATTGCCGTCAGCGACACATCCGACATCACAGTCGAAAGGGTAAACACTGCAGATTCTGCGCAGGTGCTGATTGCTATGTGCACAAAGATGCTGCGTGAGTCCCCTCACAATGTTCCTGTACGCTTGCGGCGTGCAGCTCTTTATCAGTGGATGGGTGCGGACGAGAAGGCGCTTTCCGACTATAATCTTATCCTTGAGGACCAGCCCTCTTGTGAGGATGCCCTCCTTTTCCGTGCTGATATTTACCGTCGCCAACGCTCTTTCCGACTGGCGCGTGCCGATTACGAACGTCTTATACAGATTCGTCCCAGTAATTTGAAGGCTTGCCTGGGACTGGCTATTACCAACGATGAGAGCGGGCGTCCCCGTGAAGCAATGGATCAGATGAATGTAATCGTGGAGGCGTGGCCCGAGGAAGCCTTACCGTATCTTGTGCGGGGCGAAATGTTTATGCGCCGCGGAATATATCCGCAGGCACTGATGGATTTTGATGAGAGTATTCGTCTGGATCCGACAAATCCGGATGCCTATCTTTCGCGAGGCATATACTATAAGCATCGCCGCAAGTCATCTCTGGCGCGTGAAGATTTTCGTCGTGCCGTAGAGTTGGGTGCTGATGCCAACTACGTTTACAGTTTACTCCGTGATCTTCGCTGATGGTTTCTGCTATGATTTTATTAGGCATCTGGGTGTCACGTCGCAAGTGTTCGCACAGATGGTGGCGCAACGGCTCTCGTCATGCGGGTTATCTGAGGAAGCGCTGGAACAGGTCTTTGCACTCACGCTCGGGCATCGCGACACGTCTTCTCCATTGATGCAGCTTTTTCGCGCCAACGGTGTCAGTCATGTGATGGCGCTCTCTGGTTTGCATCTTGGAATATTCTGTGCTACATTTTCTCCTTTTATCGCATTGGTGCGAAGGAAAATGGGACCGATGACGGTAAGAATTGCTGTGGTGTTTTTAGTACTGTTGGCTGTGTGGTTTTACGTATGTGTCGCACGCTGGCCGATGTCTATGGTACGTGCTGCAACGATGCTCTCCATCTCTTTGCTCTCTGCGCTGACACCATATCGTTTGAGACTCTTGTATGTATGGCTTCTCTCTGTAATGCTGATTCTTATTATCACACCGCGAAACGCAACAGATATAGGTTTTCAGCTTTCAGCGATGGCGATGCTGGCAATTGCGCTGTGCTGCGACAGGGAAGAAAAAGAGAAAGACCTGGAATTGCTTCTGCAAAATCCCACGTCTTTGCAGAGAAACCGGCCTTCGAGGAATGAAGAGAAAAGCGTATGGAAATCGGTAAAAGACATCGTGGTTGATTGGGTTAAGATAAGTTTCTGGTGCCAAATGTTTACGGCACCGCTTGTTGCGCATTATTTTGGAACGTTTATGCCACATGCCATAGTGACATCTGTTGTGGTGACAGCATATACAAGTGCTGTGGTGCATCTGTGTTTTATCCTAATTGCATCACTTTTCCTCTTTCCTTATATATCCCACGCGTTGGCACAAAGCGTTAACGGATTGTTATGGATACAAACAGAGACACTCCGTGCATTCACGGCACTAGTGGGAACGGGAATAGAAGGGGTGAAATGGTCTTGGTATGCGGTGGCATTGTGGTATGCCTGCATAGCAGTGTTTACAGTGCGGCGAGGTCGGCTGCAGCTTTAAGAGGGTCTGTCTGACCGAATACGGCACTACCGGCAACAAGGATGTCTGCGCCAGCTTCACGGAGGCGACGGCCGGTGTCCATGTTGACTCCACCGTCAATTTCAATAAGAGCCTTCGAACCGGTACGCTCTATCATGGCACGCAACGCCTTCACCTTGTCTATTGTGTGTTCGATGAATTGCTGACCTCCGAAACCGGGATTGACGCTCATGAGTAGCACCATATCGACATCTCTGATGATATCTTCAAGAACGGACACCGGCGTCGAGGGGTTGAGAGTAACGCCTGCGTGCATCCCTGCTTCGTGAATCTGACCAATTACGCGGTGGAGATGGGGGCATGCTTCATAATGCACATTCATCATATAAGCTCCCAATGCCTTGACTTCCGGAATGAACTTTTCAGGCTGGATAATCATTAGGTGGACATCGAGGGGTTTTTTGCATAATTTGGCAACGGCGCGCAGCACGGGAAAGCCAAAAGAGATATTGGGGACAAAAACTCCGTCCATAACGTCAAGGTGGAGCCAGGAGGCTGCACTTTGATTGAACCATGACATTTCCTTTTCAAGGTTACGGAAATCAGCAGCAAGTAAAGATGGTGCAAGCATAGTTGATATTGATTTTCTGCCACAAAAATATCAAAAAAACATGAAATAAGCAAAAAAAACGAGAAAAATCGAAAAAAGTTTAGTATAAGCGGTCGTTGAAAGTGAAAATAGTCGTACCTTTGCACGCCGATTATTATCAAAAGGGTGAAAAATCTTAGTAGTAAACAAACAAAAAACAAAGAATGGACACTTTAAGTTACAAGACCATCTCTGTCAACAAGCAAACGGCCAAGAAGGAGTGGGTTGTGGTAGATGCCACAGACCAGGTGCTGGGTCGTATGGCAAGTAAGGTGGCAAAACTCCTTAGAGGTAAGTACAAGCCTGAGTTCACACCTCATGTGGACTGTGGCGACAATGTGATTATCATCAACGCCGACAAGATTCAGATTAGTGGTAAGAAGATGACTGACCGCGTTTATCTGCGCTACACGGGTTATCCCGGTGGTCAGCGTCCAGAGACTCCCGCTAGCATCTTGGCTAAGAAGGGTGGTGCAGACAAGCTCATCCGTCGCGTGGTGAAGGGTATGTTGCCAAAGAACAAGCTGGCAGACCGTCTCATCAACAACCTTTATATCTATGAGGGTGGTGAGCATCAGCAGCAGGCACAGCAGCCTAAGGCAATTGATATTAACCTCTACAAATAATAAGAAGAGAGATGGAAACAGTAAATGCATTGGGACGCCGCAAGAGTGCCGTTGCACGTGTATACGTGAACGAGGGTAGCGGTAAGATTACCATCAATAAGAGAGATCTTACAGAATACTTCCCCAGCCCTATTCTGCAGTTCGTTGTTAAGCAGCCTCTGGTTGCCGTTGACGCAGTGGAGAAGTATGATATCAAGGTAACATTGTGTGGTGGTGGATACACAGGACAGAGTCAGGCTTTGCGTTTGGCCATTGCCCGTGCGCTGGTGAAGATCAACGCTGAGGACAAGGCTGCTTTGCGCGCTGAGGGCTTCATGACACGTGACAGCCGTGAGGTAGAGCGTAAGAAGCCGGGTCGTCCAAAGGCACGCCGCAGATTCCAGTTCAGTAAGCGTTAATGCCCAGAGGACGGAATGTTTAGTATCTAAACTCGCGAGACTCCTAAAAATCGGGGGACTACTCGGGGGTTGATTCTAAAGAAAATGTTCTTCCGGAAGAAGGACAGGAATTAAAAGGAAAGTAAACAAAAAATAAAGACACAATTATGTCAAGAGTAAATTTTGAAACCCTTTTGGAGGCAGGCTGTCACTTCGGCCACCTCAAGAGAAAGTGGAATCCCGCTATGGCTCCCTATATCTTCAAGGAGCTGAATGGCATCCACATTATCGACCTTCACAAGACGGCTGTTATGGCCGATACTGCTGCCGAGGCCCTGAAGCAGATTGCCAAGAGCGGTAAGAAGGTTTTGTTTGTTGCTACTAAGAAGCAGGCTAAGAGCGTTGTAGCCGAGAAGGCTACCAGCGTGGGCATGCCTTATGTTATCGAGCGTTGGCCCGGTGGTATGCTGACCAACTTCCCCACAATCCGTAAGGCTGTGAAGAAGATGGCCAACATCGACAAGCTGATGGCAGACGGAACTTACAGCAATCTCTCCAAGCGTGAGATTCTGCAGGTGAGTCGCCAGAGAGCTAAGTTGGAGAAGAACCTCGGTTCTATCGCAGACCTGAACCGTCTGCCGAGCGCTCTCTTCGTTGTTGACGTTCTCAAGGAGCAGATTGCGGTGAAGGAGGCAAATCGTCTGGGTATTCCCGTATTCGGTATCGTTGATACCAACTCAAATCCCGACAACGTTGATTTCGTAATTCCTGCAAACGACGACGCCAGCAAGAGCATTGAGGTAATTCTTGATGCATGCTGCCAAGCTATTCAGGAAGGTCTGGAAGAGCGTAAGGCTGAGAAGGTTGACGAGAAGCCCGCAAAGGAAGACAAGAAGAAGGCTGCCGAGGATGTTGTAGAAGAGGCTCCCGCTGCTGAACCCGAAAAGAAGGAGGAAGAAGCATGAATTTCACGATGACTGAAATCAAGAAGCTCCGCGAGATGACCGGAGCTGGCTTGGCTGACTGTAAGAAGGCTCTTACTGAGAGCGATACTATGGACGATGCTGTAGCATACCTCCGCAAGAAGGGTGCTGCCGTGGCTGCAAAGCGCAGCGATCGTGAGGCTGCTGAAGGTTGTGTGCTCGTGAAGAGTGAGAATGGTTTTGCTGCCATCATTGCTCTCAAGTGCGAGACCGACTTCGTTGCCAACAATGCCGATTTCGTGGCTCTGACACAGGATATCTTGAATGCTGCTGTTGCTGCAAAGTGTAAGACTTTGGACGAGGTGAAGGCTCTGTCCATGGGTGAGGGCACCGTTCAGGACGCTGTCACCGCACGTAGTGGTATCACAGGCGAGAAGATGGAGCTGGACGGATATAGTTGCATCGAGAGCGATTACGTGACTACCTACAACCACATGAATCGCAACGGCCTCTGCGCTATGGTTGCTTTCAACAAGCAGGTTGCCGACGCTGACTGCGGCAAGAACGTGGCTATGCAGATTGCATCTTCTTCTCCCGTTGCCATCGACGAAAGCGGCGTGAGCGAGGAGGTGAAGCAGAACGAGTACAACGTAGCTGTTGAGAAGACCAAGGAAGAGCAGGTGAAGAAGGCTGTTGAGGTGGCTTTGAAGAAGGCCGGTATCAACCCCGCACACGTTGATTCTGAGGATCACATGGAGTCCAACATGGCAAAGGGTTGGATCACTGCTGAGGACGTTGCCAAGGCAAAGGAAATCATCGCTACGGTAAGTGCCGAGAAGGCAGCCAATCTGCCCGCCGCTATGGTAGAGAATATCGCCAAGGGTCGTGTGAACAAGTTCCTGAAGGAAAACTGCCTGCTCTCTCAGGAGTACATCTGGGACAAGAACATGACTGTTGCCCAGTATCTGCAGAGCGTTGACAAGGAGCTGAAAATCACAGCTATGAGCCGATTCACTCTGAAGGCTGAGTAAAACAGAATATAAAGAGTAAATATGAGGATGACCCCTCCCGAAAGCGGGAGGGGTTTTCTTTTTCTGATGAAAGTACTGAAGAGATGAAGATATTTGGAGTAGGAATGAACTATCTCGCCCACACGAAGGAACTCGACGGGAGCGATTACATCCCGGAAGACCCTGTGATATTCACCAAGACGGACAGCGCGCTGGTTACAGGCGGCAAACCGTTCTTCTTGCCCGACTATACGGAACGCTGTGATTATGAGGCAGAACTTGTCGTTCGTATATCACACATGGGAAGAAGCATTCCCGAGCGTTTTGCCCACAGATACTACGAAGAGGTCACCGTTGGGATTGACTTCACGGCGCGCGACCTGCAGGAACGTCTCCGTGCGAAGGGGCTTCCCTGGGATTTGTGCAAGGGATTCGACGGAAGTGCCGTTGTGGGTGAGTTTGTCAAACTGGACGGCGACGTGCAGAATTTGCACTTCTCTCTTGAAAAAAACGGGGTGGAGGTGCAGAAGGGTTGGACGGGTGATATGATATATGGTGTGGATAAGCTTATCGGTTTCATTTCCAAGTACTTCACACTGAAAACCGGAGACCTTGTCTTCACCGGAACTCCGGTTGGAGTGGGGCCAGTTAAGATAGATGATCACTTGGACGGTTACCTGGAGGGCAATAAAATACTCTCGTTCAACGTTAAATAAAATGAGATAGTACGCACGCACACGATGAAACGCTTGCAGATGATATACTTGCTTTGTTGCCTGAGTGTTCTGGCTTGGGCAGAAGGGAAGGAGTTTTCTGTGCTCGACTGGAATGTGTTGCGTTTCGACAGTATTGCACCGGAATACCGCCACACTGTTGTGCTCAACGAGGGAGGCTCGTGGACAGTGAGCGTGGAATATCCTGAATATGAGCCTCTCAGCGAGGTAGAGACGGAGATCGCACGCGGCTATGGCGACTTGGTGAGCGAGGAGATAAAGGTGGAAAGCGACGTGAGGGATGTGAGAGGGCAATGGAGACTCACGTATCACTTTGTGCCGTTGGTAAAGCAGGGAGGGGAATACAAGAAACTTCTCAGTGCGCATTTCGCGGTGAAGAGAGTGTCGCAGGCGAGGGCTGCCGCAGTTGCTGCCGTGCCGGCTGAGCGCTATGCCAGCCGCAGTGCGATGGCGAGCGGACGCTGGGTGAAGATATCCATCACGGAGGATGGTATCTACCGGCTCACACCGCTGATGCTGGTGCAGATGGGATTCTCGGACATCTCGCGTGTAAGGCTCTACGGCTACGGAGGCCACGTGCAGAGTATGTCGCTCAAGCCGGACACCGACTTCGACGACCTGCCGGAGGTGCCTCTCTACGTGGCTTCGGACGGCAGTCTGCTTTTCTGGGGCAACGGACTCGTAAGCTGGAGCAGCACGAAACGTCTGCTCAATACCTATGCCCGAGAGGCCTGCTATTTCGTGAGCGATGTGGCTCCCGACGGCGGCACAGGTCCTGCCGAGAGAATCGGCAGTGTTGAGCCTGGTGAGAGCGGAGGGGTAACGCAGACAACGACGCTGCGTCACAAATTGATTGAGGCAGACGAATATTCTATGTACAAGGTCGGGAACAAGCTTGTACATGCCGATAACTATGCTGATGGTAAGATGCGCTCATATATTTTTTCGGGGGTGAATGCTTCAGGAAGGGTGCAATTGACCATATCGTTCGCTTCTGCCGGACTGACTAACGTTAATACAATGAATTGGAACGTGAATGGTGGTACGAACCATTCCGTTGTGTTGAGGGCATCGAATACAGAATATCAGCACGCCGTATGGAAAGAGCAAACAACAGATGTTACAGGAAGCGGAACTAATACATGGACAGTGAATATGTCTGCTTTTGCCGGCATAGATGCGCATTTGGATTATTTGGCGTTGCATTATGACTCTCCGCTTGCACTAGAAAAGGGGTTCACGCAAATTCTCTCATCGGGTGCGAATGTGAAATATGAAGGTTTATCCGGGGCGAGTAACCTTAAAGTGATGCGTCTCGGGAAAAGAGGCAGAAAGGCCTGTCTTATTCCAACGCAAGGAGAGAGTGTGACTGTTCCTACTTCTGGTGATGAATACGTAGCTTTTGATGCGAACTATTCTTTCCCCACTCCCAATGTTGTCGGGCAGGTGGTGTGCCAGAATCTGCACGCTCTGACGACGATGGATATGGTTATAGTGATTCCCGTAGGCTGCACGTATTTGTCGGAGGCAGAGAGACTCGCTGAGGCGCACAGGATATACGACGGGATGACTGTGGGAATCGTCCGTGTGGATCAGGTTTACAACGAGTTCTCCAGCGGAACGGAAGACGCCACAGCTTTGCGTCGTTTCTTCAAGATGCTCTATGACAAGGGAGAGGGCAGTGACCATCGCTTGAAATACGTTCTCATGATGGCCGATGGCGCATGGGACAATCGCATGCTTTCTACTGTGTGGAGAAATTTCGACAGAACACTTTATCTGCCCTGTTTGGAGAGTGATGAGTCTGGACATGCTGTGAACAGTTATGTGGTAGACGATTACTATGGTATGGTGGGTGAGTCTACGAGTTCTACGATTACGTCATTGCCAATAGAGTTGGCCGTTGGCCGTTTCCCTGTGATAACATATGCGCAGGCGAAATTGCTGGTGGATAAAACATTACGCCACATATCTAAGGCAAACGCCGATGCGTGGAAGAATGTTGTGGTATATATCGGTGATGATGATGCCCAGGCAAAGGACTACGCTGCCGAGATGAAAGGCGCCGACAGAGCGGCGGAAACAGCTCTTAATCCGGACGGAAAGGATGGGGCAGGGCTTGATGTAAAGAAAATAATGTTCGATACATATATTCGCACGACAGGAATAAGCGGCAATACTTATCCTGAGATTACGAAACTGATAGAGAAATATCAAACGGACGGCGCTCTTATGATGAATTATACGGGACATGGCGCGCCGCACGTACTATCACACGAAAATGTTGTCCGACTGAAGGATGTTAAGGAATGGCATGGTGATAATCTTCCTATATGGATGACTGCGGCATGCGATGTGGCTCCCTGGGACGGGCAGGAAGATAATATCGGTGAGGCGGCCCTGTTAAATGAGAAAGGCGGCGCTGTTGTTTTCGTCGGCACACCGCGCACGGTATATTCCAGCCCGAATCATAATTTGAACGTTTCGTTCACAAAATATCTGTTCGGTACGGATGATGAAGGGAAACGTATCAGTGCAGGTTGGGCTTTGGCAGAGGCGAAAAATGACAATATGAGTGTTAACTCTTTGAACTATTCATATCTGGGTGACCCGGCTTTGACTTTTGGCGCACCGAGAGAAAAAGTGGTTCTGGAGAGTATAAATGGTGAGATTCCAAATAGAGATGTGATGATAAAGTCCAGCAGTAAGGTGGTGCTGAAGGGTCATGTTGAGGATGCGGATGGTAACAAGATTGATGACTTCAACGGCCGTCTCACGGCCACACTCTACGATGTCAAGCAGACGGTGAGCGGCCTGCGTAATGTGACCACTTCCGACTACACCTATCGCTACCGGGATTATAATACCATTCTCTCGCATCGTACGACTAGGGTGGAGAATGGCGAATGGATCATCAATATGGTCACTCCCAAGGACATCCTCTTTGCCGACTCGTCCGGACGTCTGGTGTTCTATGCCCTCAATGAGGAGAAGACGTTGGAGGCATCGGGTGCGAGTACAGATTTCTGCGTAGGCGGTGTTGGTAGCGATTTTGATGATCTTACAGAGGGACCGGATATGTTCTTATATCTTAATAACGAGAAATTCCAAGACGGTGGTGTCGTGAATTCCACTCCTTGCTTCTTTGCCCATTTGGAAGATATCGTTGATATTGGGTATTTAGGAAACAGCTTGGGACATAATCTTCTGCTTACAATCGACGGAGACCCGTTGCAGTCTTATGTGATGGACGATTATTTCACTCCAGACGGTGATGACTATACTCGCGGTTTGGTGTGCCGCACTCTTCCCGCTATGGCAGAGGGAGAGCACTATCTTGTTTTTGAGGCATGGAATAATCAGAATCTGTATTCCAGAAAGAGTTTGCGTTTTGTGGTGAATTCAGAACTTGAGCCTGACCCTGTAAGTGTTGTAATCAGTCCGAATCCGGCATCATCTGTTGCAAATATTATCGTGACCCATCAGTTCCCTGGCAGCTTGACATACTACGAGGTGCGTATTTATGATACAACCGGACATCTTGTGTGGATGCAGGCGGAAGAGGCTACTGCTGACATGAATGGTTCCTATACTGTGCGTTGGAATGCTTCCGATGTGACCAGCGGCGTATATCCCCTTCAGGTGACGGTGCGCTCGGGTGGAGGAGAAGAAGTGTACGAAGGAGAAAAAATTATTGTACTTAAATAATAATTGAGCATCTCTTCGCGTTATGATACTGGTATGAAAAGATTATTCCTACTCTCGATAATGACATTGCTCGTTTGCACCATCTCACGTGCGGACGATGACGCCACACAAAGGTTCAATCCAGAGACCTATGGTGTGACGAGTCTGTCAATAGCTCCAGATGCCCGTGCGGGTTCCATGGGTGATATGGGTGTTGCCACAGAGGCGGATATAAATTCTCAGCATTGGAATGCAGCAAAATATCCGTTTAATGTGGCGAGAGCCGGTGTCGCGGCAAGTTACACTCCTTGGTTGCGTAAGATAGTATCTGATATCAATCTTGCTGCTGTTGAAGGTTTCTATCGTATAGGTGACTACAGTGCCCTTTCTGCTTCGTTCCGTTATTTCTCTCTCGGTGAGGTTACAGTGACGGAGGGCGACTATACCATCAAGCCCTATGAGATGGCTTTTGATATTGCTTACAGTCGTATGCTGACACGTTGTCTTTCAATGGGTGTCACATTGAGATATATCCGTTCCGACATGTCAAATAACTACAAAGACGGCAGTTCTGCCGGTAATGCCTTCGGAGCGGATATCAGTTTCTATCGTGAAGGTTATTTCATGGTGGGAAGCAGAGAGTGCCGTTTGGCCTGGGGTATTGCCATGACAAATATTGGTACGAAGATAAACTACGGCGGCACGACAAACTCCGAGTTCCTGCCCACTACATTGCGTTTGGGTATTAACTTCCTTGTGCCAATTAACGAATTCAACAAGATTTCGCTTGGTGTAGAAACTTACAAGATATGTATCCCCACATTCCCTTACGAGGTGCCTGAAGGCGACCCGCGCTCACTTCCGGAATATCAGCAGGAGGAATTCTACGATGTCTCTCCCATAGCTGGTATCTTCAAGAGTTTTGCCGATGCTCCTGGTGGCTTCAAGGAGGAGATGCAGGAGTTCCGCTGGTGTATGGGTATGGAATACACCTACAATGACCGTTTTATGCTGCGTTTTGGCTACCATCATGAGAATAAGAATAAGGGAAATCGCCAATATCTGACTGTTGGTGCGGGTTTCCATATGAGTGTCTTCACTATCGATGCAGCTTATGTGTTTGCCACTTCTCAGACTAATCCTCTGGATCAGACAATGCGTTTCACTCTCGGTTTCGACCTTGACGGCATGCGCGACCTCTTTGGCAAAAAATCCAAGAGAAGATGATAAGAGTGGGATTCGGATATGATGTCCATCAACTTGTAGAAGGTCGCGACCTCTGGCTCGGTGGCGTGCGTATTTCCTACGAAAAAGGTCTTCTGGGGCACTCCGATGCCGATGTCCTCATACACGCCATCTGTGATGCACTTCTCGGTGCTGCCAATATGCGTGATATAGGGTATCATTTTCCAGACACGGGAAAGGAATATGAGGGTATCGACAGCAAGATACTTCTGGCAAAGACCATTGCGCTAATCGGCACTAAAGGTTATCGTGTCGGAAACATTGATGCCACAATATGTGCGCAGCGCCCGAAGTTGAACCCGCACATTCCCGAGATGAAGCAGACGCTTGCCCGTGTTATGGGGATAGGGGAAGATGCCGTGAGCATCAAAGCCACCACGACAGAACATTTAGGTTTCGAGGGTAGGGAAGAGGGTATAAGTGCTTCCTGCGTGTGTCTCATCGAGAAATGATGTCTTTCCTTTTTGTTAAGGAAAGTCAGACGTGTAGCAATCTTACCAGTTTTTCCAGATATTTCTTGTCCACATCATCGAAGGTGGATAATTCGCGGCTGTCAATGTCCAGTACTGCGGCAACGGCTTCATTCCCAAAAACCGGAACCACAATCTCGCTGCGGCTTTCGCTGGAACAGGCGATATGACCGGGAAACTGTTCCACATCCGGCACTATGACGGTTTCTCCCTTCTTCCATGCTGTTCCGCACACTCCTTTACCTTTGCGTATGCGCGTGCAAGCCAAAGGTCCTTGGAAGGGACCGAGTACGAGCATGCCGTCCACAACACGGTAGAATCCCGTCCACCAGAAACCGAACGTCTCATGCAGCATACTGGCCACGTTGGCCATATTGGCAATGACATCCGTTTCGCAGGAGATGACGGCCTCCAACTGGGGCATCAGTTCCTGATACTTCTCCTCCTTGGTGCCTGTTGACACCGTCAATCCTTCTGACATACGAAATTGTGTACAAGACGGAACACTTCGGCCTCGGCATCCTCCAGCACATCGTTCACAACAACGTGGTCGAACTGTGTTGAGTAGGTCATTTCCTCACTGGCCTTTGCCAGGCGCATCTCAATCTTCTCGGGTGTCTCAGTGCCGCGTCCTTCCAGGCGACTGCGCAGAATCTCTAGCGACGGAGGACATACGAAGATGCTGAGAGCCTTATTGCCGAACTGTTTCTTTACATTCACGCCGCCCTTCACGTCAATGTCGAAAAGTACATTGATACCTTTGTCCAAAGCCGCTGTCACCTGAGAGCGCAGTGTGCCGTAGAAATTACCGCCGTACACCTCCTCGTATTCCAAGAAATCGCCTTTTGCGATGCGCTCGCGAAACTCCTCTGGAGAGAGGAAAAAATAGTCCACACCGTCCTTCTCGTTTCCTCGCGGAGCCCGGCTGGTGGCGCTCACGCTGAAGGCCAGACGCAGTTCGGGATGTGTGTCCATAAGCCAATGGACGAGTGTGCTCTTGCCGCTTCCCGACGGGGCACTGAAGATGATGCATTTACCTTTCATAATACGTTGAGCACTTGCTCCTTTATCTGTTCCAGTTCGTCTTTCATACCCACCACGATGAGCTGCATTTCGGCTTGATTGGACTTACTGCCCGTGGTGTTGATCTCACGTCCCATCTCTTGGGCGATGAATCCCAATTTCTTACCCTGCCCGAAGTCGCCTGCGAGTGTCTCGCGGAAGTAGTTGAGGTGGTTGGTGAGACGCTGCTTCTCCTCTGAGATATCGAGTTTCTCTATATAGAATATCATCTCCTGTTCCAGACGGTTTTGATCGAACTGTGCCTCCGGAATACCGGCCAGTGCCTCCAGTAAGCGTGCCTTTATACGCTCCTTGCGACCTGTTTCATATGGCTCGATGGATGCGAGCAGTTTCTCTATGTTGTCCACCTTTTCACGGAACATGCGCTCCAGTGCCCCTCCTTCCTGACGGCGGAATGCCACCAGTTGCTCCAATGCCCCCGTGACAGCCTCACGAGCAGTCTGCCATTCCTCCTCCGTCAGCGTCTCGTCAGTGTGGCGCGTAAGTACTTCTGGCATACGAAGAAGCGAAGCTCCGATGTCTTCCGGCATGGGGATGCCGTCCTTTGCTGCATCGCGGAAG
This sequence comes from Bacteroidaceae bacterium, assembly GCA_017958545.1. Classification (GTDB taxonomy): domain Bacteria; phylum Bacteroidota; class Bacteroidia; order Bacteroidales; family Bacteroidaceae; genus Physcousia. The sequence continues at coordinate 22,447 of JAGDCM010000035.1, forward strand.
AGCGCCAAATATTCCTTCATGAGTGCGGTGTTGAGCACAGCTGCCTCGCAACCGCTGTCACGCTCAAACCACAGCGAGCACTCCACCTTGCCCCTGAGAAGCTTCTCGCCGATGAGCGAGCGCACCTCCATTTCTTTCTCGCGATAAAGTGTGGCGACACGGGTAGTAAGATCGAGAGCCTTCGAATTGAGCGAGCGGATTTCGCAAGTAATCTTTTTGTCTTGGTGGTTTACGGTGCATTTCCCGTAACCGGTCATAGAGAGTATCATGGTTCAATCATTTTTCATTCGCAAAAATACGAAAAATAGTTATATTGTTCGATAAATAACGCAAGGGAAATAGTCTAATCGTGAATTATTTCGTAATTTTGCACCAGAAAAGCGAGCGTTTATCAATTGGCTACAATACTTCATATAGAGACTTCTGCGCGCACTTGCAGTGTGGCGTTGAGTCAGGACGGAGCTTTGCTCCTTCATAAGGAAGACCGTGAAGGTCCCAATCATGCTGTCCTCTGTGGAGTGTTTTGCGAGGAGGCTCTTTCGTTTGCTGAGAGCCACGCAATACCTCTGGATGCCGTTGCCGTGAGTCAGGGTCCGGGCAGTTATACGGGTCTGCGAATCGGTGTTTCCATGGCGAAGGGCATTGCCTATGGACGTGGTGTGCCCCTTGTGGCTGTGCTCACGCTACCACTGCTTTGTGTGCCTTTGCTGCTCAGGGAGAGAGTAGAGGAGGGTGCCCTGCTGGTGCCCATGATAGATGCACGTCGCATGGAGGTCTATACGGCTGTTTACGACCGTGCTCTCAAGGAGGTGCGCCCCATTCAGGCTGAGATTGTTACGGAGCAGTCGTTCAGCGATATTCTTGCAGAGCGTCCTGTATATGTCTTTGGCGACGGAGCTGACAAATGCAAGGATGTCATCAAGCATCCCAATGCCCGTTTCTTGGACGGCATCGTGCCTCTTGCGAAGAATATGCTGCCGCTTGCCGAGCGGGCTTTTCTGCGTGGAGAATTCCAGGATACGGCATATTTCGAACCGTTCTATCTCAAGGAATTTGTGGCGATTAAATCGAAAAACTTACTATGATGGAAAGACAAATGGAATATAATACGGAACGTCCCCAGCTCATCCTGCCGGAATACGGTCGCGCTGTTCACGAAGCGGTGGCTTATTGCCTCACCATTGAGGATCCCGAAGAGCGTCAGGCCTGTGCCGAGCAGATCGTGCGTATCATGGCTTCTGTGGTGCAGGAGCGCTATGCTCAGGAGGACACTCGTCGCAAGTTGTGGAACCACCTGGCTCAGATGTCGGGCTATCACCTGGATGTGGAATATCCTGTGGAAATTGACCCTCAGGAGGATAGCGCCCGTCCTCAGCCGATGCCCTATCCAATGAAGAATATACGCCGTCGTCAGTTTGGCTATCTTCTGGAGCAGGCTGTGGCCTATGTTAATTCTCTGCCCTATGACGACCGTCGTGAGGCTCTCTCCGCTCAGATGGACGACCTCATCAACCGCGTCGTGTCTCATCCGGATGTCAAGGAACCCGTTGCCAAGAAAAAGAAAAAACGCTGATTCCATATGAGTGCATTCATCATCGAAGGAGGTCATCCTCTTAAGGGCGAGATAACACCTCAGGGCGCCAAGAACGAGGCGCTTCAGGTGCTATGTGCCGCGTTGCTCACATCCGAACCAGTGCGCATCAAGAATATCCCTGATATTGCCGATGTGGCCAATCAGATACGTCTTTTGGAGGATATCGGTGTGAAGGTGATGCGTCATTCTCGCGACGAGATGACGTTTCAGGCCGACGAACTGAATCTCTCCTTCCTCGAGAGCGATGCCTATCTCTCGCGTTCTGCACGTCTTCGCGGCAGTGTGATGTTTATAGGTCCTCTGGTGGCCCGCTATGGTCGTGCTCTGGTGTCCAAGCCGGGTGGCGACCAGATAGGACGCCGTCGTCTGGATACTCATTTCCTTGGCATCAAGAAACTGGGTGCTGACTTCATATACGACCGCCAGCGCTCCCTCTTCGACATACGTGCCGAGAAGGGGCTCACGGGCACTTATATGCTTCTTGATGAGGCGTCTGTAACGGGTACGGCCAATATCATCATGGCTGCAGTCCTTGCCAAGGGTCGCACCACGATATACAACGCTGCCTGTGAGCCTTATATCCAGCAGCTCTGCAGGATGCTCAACACGATGGGTGCACGCATTTCGGGCATTGCATCTAATCTGCTCACCATCGACGGTGTGGAGACGCTGCACGGCACGGAGCACCTCATCCTGCCAGACATGATTGAGGTGGGTTCGTTCATCGGTATGGCTGCAATGTGCGGTGAGGGTATCCGCATCCGTAATGTGCGCTACGACCAGTTGGGCATCATTCCCTACACCTTCCGTCGTCTGGGTATTGAGGTGCAGCACGACGGTGACGACATCTTCGTGCCCCGTCAGGACTACTACGAGATAGATTCCTTCATCGACGGTTCGTTTATGACGCTTGCCGACGCTCCCTGGCCGGGTCTCACTCCCGACCTGCTCAGTGTCTTACTCGTGGTGAGCACGCAGGCAAAGGGTTCTGTGCTGATACATCAGAAGATGTTCGAGTCGCGCCTCTTCTTCGTGGACAAACTCATCGACATGGGTGCCCAGATAATCCTCTGCGACCCGCATCGCGCTGTTGTGGTTGGCCACGACAAGCAGCGTCCTCTTCACGGAGGCCGCATGACATCTCCCGATATCCGTGCAGGTATTGCCCTGCTCATTGCAGCACTCTCCGCAAAGGGCGTGTCGCGCATCGACAACATCGGACAGATCGACCGCGGTTATCAGGATATCGAACAGCGCCTGTCGGCTCTCGGAGCAGTAATACGAAGGGAAGAATAAGGGTTAAAGGTTAGAGGTTAAGGGTTAGAGATGATAACGGAGCAGGACGTATATAAGATTGGACAGCTGACACGCACCCATGGCGTGAAGGGCGAGCTTTCATGCTCCTTCACCGACGATGTGTGGGACCGTGCCGATGCCGACTACGTCTTTCTGCTTCTCGACGGATGCTTCATACCGTTCTTCTTTGAAGAATGGCGCTTCCGTTCCGATGCGGTGTGCCTGTTCAAGTTCCGCGACATCGACACCATAGAGCAGGCTGAGGAGCTTTGCGGTGCAGAGGTGTGGTTTCCCCATGCGCTCACTCCGGATGTCTCCGCTGAGACTGACCTCTCAGAGATGCCTCTCAAGCGCCTCACCGGCTACACCGTTGTTGCCGACGGAGAGAGGATAGGGGAGATAGAGAGCGTGGACGACTCCACTGCCAACGTGCTCTTCGTGCTCTCCGACGGACGCTTCATTCCTGCTGCCGCACCGTTCATCACCTCCATTGATGCCCACGGACGCATCGTCAACATGACGCTTCCCGAAGGGCTTCTCGACCAATGATACACAGTTATGGAAAATAAAGAACCAAAGAAAATATGCATTCTCGGCAGCACGGGCAGCATCGGCACCCAGGCTCTTGAAGTCATTGCGGCTCATCCCGATCTCTTCGAGGCTTATGTCCTCACTGCCGGTCGCAATGCCGACTTGCTCATCACACAGGCCCGTGCCTTTCAGCCCGCGGCTGTGGTGATTGCCGATGAGACGCAATATGCCAAGGTGAGCGAGGCTCTTGCCGACCTCCCCGTTCAGGTCTATGCCGGTGAGGACGCCCTGCAGCAAGTATGTCAGATGGACCCCGTCGATGTGGTGCTCACGGCGCTGGTGGGTTTCGCAGGTCTGCGCCCCACAATAGCAGCCGTCAAGGCCGGTAAGACGATAGCCCTTGCCAACAAGGAGACACTTGTTGTGGCAGGCGAACTGGTGACCCGTCTCTGTCTGGAGAACCGCGTAGCGGTACTACCTGTGGATTCGGAGCACTCTGCCATCTTCCAGAGTCTCATGGGCGAGGACGACAATGCCATCGAGAAGATAATACTCACCGCCTCGGGAGGTCCCTTCCGCACCTTCTCCCTGGAGCAGATGCAGACGGTGACAGCCGCTCAGGCCCTGCGCCATCCCAACTGGGATATGGGTGCCAAGATAACCATCGACTCGGCCACGATGATGAACAAGGGTTTCGAGGTCATTGAGGCCCGTTGGCTCTTCGATGTGCCTGCCGACAGGATACAGGTGGTGGTGCATCCCCAGAGCATCCTGCACAGCGCGGTGGAGTTCGAGGACGGTGCCGTAGTGGGTCAGATGGGTATGCCCGACATGAAGATACCCATCCAGCTGGCCCTCTCTTATCCCAAGCGCCTCAAGAGCGATTTCCCTCGTGTGGACTGGTACAAGCTCTCGCAGATGACCTTCGAGGCTCCCGACCTCGAGCGTTTCCCCTGCCTGGCGCAGGCCTACCGTGCCATCCGTATGGGTGGCGGAGCGCCCTGTGTGCTTAATGCCGCCAACGAGGTGGTGAATCTCGCCTTCCGTCAGGAGCGTTGCCGTTTCCTGCAGATGGCCGACATAGTGGCCGAGTGTCTCACGCGCATGCCTGCCGTGAAGGAACCCTCGCTGGAGGACTACCTCGCACTCGATGCCGAAACACGTAAACTAGCAACATCACTCCTATGACAGTACTCATAAAAGCTCTTCAGCTCATTCTCTCCCTGAGCCTTCTCATCGTGCTCCACGAGGGCGGCCATTTCGGCTTCTCCAAGCTATTCGGTGTGAGGGTGGAGAAATTTTATATGTTCTTCGACTACAGGTTCCGCCTCTTCTCCACACGCATGAAGTGGTTCACACGCCTCTTCCCCCGTTTTAAGGACAACGAGACGGACTACGGCATCGGTTGGATACCTCTTGGCGGTTACGTCAAGATAGCTGGTATGGTGGATGAGTCGATGGATGCCGAGCAGCTCAAGCAGCCCGTGCGTTCCGACGAGTTCCGTGCCAAGAGCATTCCCCAGCGCTTCTTCATCATGGCGGGCGGTGTCTTGATGAATCTCATCACGGCCTTCGTCATCTATTCCGCCATCATGTTCTCGTGGGGCGAGGACTATCTCCCTGTGGAGAATATCAAGGACGGTTTCGAATTCAACCAGTACGCTCAGGAGATAGGTTTCCGCAACGGCGACCTTCCCGTTGAGGTGGACGGCAAACCTGTTCTGGAGTGGCAGACGAGTGTCTTGCGCGACATATCCACCGCCACCACCGTCACCGTGCGTCGTGGCGGCGAGGAGGTTATTATCCCCATGCCCGACGACATGAACCTCATCAATATGCTCCAGCAGCAGCCTCCCTTCATGCGTATCGCGCTGCCGGAGGGTGAGCCGCGCATCCTGCCCGAATCATGGATAGCGCACCGCGACTATACGGCGCTCACCTGCATCCCTGCCGGTATACGCTACGGATGGCACACGCTCACGGGCTATGTCTCCGACCTCCGCTACGTCTTCTCCCGCGAGGGTGCACAGAGCGTAGGTTCGTTCATCACCATCGGCAGCATCTTCCCTGACAAGTGGAACTGGTACGGCTTCTGGAACATCACCGCCTTCCTTTCCATCATCCTCGCTGTGATGAACGTATTGCCAATCCCGGGTCTCGACGGCGGCCACATCGCTCTGCTCGCTTACGAAGGTGTCACGGGTCACGAGCCCTCCGATGCCGTCATGCTCTGGATAGAGCGCATCGGTCTGGGTATCATCATCGCCCTGATGTGTCTGGCTTTCGGCAACGATATCGTTCGCTTCATATTCCCTCTTTTCTCATGAAACATACAGTTCTCCTCCTTCTTCCTCTCCTGTTGCTGTGCGGATGCGTCTCCGGTCCCAGTGAGGCGGAGCAGTATCTGGAGAAATCGCGCAATGCCATGGCGCTGCGTCGCTACGATGTGGCACGCGACACCATCTACGCCCTGCGTCATCGTTTTCCCGAAGCCATCGTGGAGCGCCGTCAGGCAATACTGCTTCTAGACAGCATAGAACTGCAGGCTGCCACCGACTCGCTCGATGCACTGCGCACCGTGCCACAAGGACTCTCTCCCGAGGCGCTGCGCACCCACAACGAGGAGTTCAAGCGTCTCGACATGAAGGTGAAGTTCTTCCAGCGCAAACTAGACGAAGACCTCCGTAAGTGATACGTCTTTCCGACTATAGCGACGGCAGCGACTGCTCTGCGCTCCTGCGCAAGGAGCATGCGCCCCTGCTCTCCACCATAGGACATGTGGCGGATGATTTGGGTGTCGACTGCTACGTCGTGGGCGGCTACGTGCGCGACATATTCCTCGAGCGTCCCTCCAAGGACATCGACGTCGTGGTGGTGGGCAGCGGTATCGAGGTGGCAAAGGCCCTCAAGCACCGCCTCGGACGGGGTGCAGTACTCTCCGTCTTCAAGAATTTCGGCACGGCGCAGGTGAAATGGCACCACGACGGTGAGGAGACGGAGGTGGAATTCGTAGGTGCACGCCGCGAGAGCTATTCGCATGACTCGCGCAAACCCATCGTGGAGGACGGCACGCTGGAGGACGACATCAGTCGTCGCGACTTCACCATCAACGCTATGGCCGTCTGTCTCAACCATACCGCAGACGCTTCCGGAGCCTCGCGCTACGGACGCCTCGTGGATATGTATCAGGGTCTCTACGACCTCGAGGACGGTATCATCGCCACACCGCTCGACCCCGACATCACCTTCTCCGACGACCCCCTGCGTATGATGCGCTGCGTGCGCTTTGCCACACAACTCAACTTCCAGATAGAGGAGGAGACCTCCGAGGCTCTCAAACGCATGGCGGAGCGCATTAAGATAATATCGGGAGAACGCATCATAGACGAACTCAACAAGATAATACTCGCTCCCGCGCCCTCCATCGGTTTCGTGCTTCTGGAGCAGTGCGGACTCCTCGACATCATCTTTCCCGAACTGGCTGCCATGCGTGGCATCGAGACGCGCAACGGTCGTGCCCACAAGGATAATTTCTACCACACCCTCGAGGTTTTGGATAATATTGCCCGCACCACCTCTTCACTGTATTTGCGTTGGGCCGCACTTCTCCACGACATCGGCAAACCGCGCAGCAAGCGCTGGGAACCCACTGTCGGCTGGACGTTCCACAACCACAACAATATAGGTGCCAAGATGGTGCAGGGCATCTTCCGTCGCATGAAACTGCCCATGGACGAGCGTATGCACTATGTCGAGAAACTCGTTGCTCTCCACATGCGTCCTATCGCCATTGCTGACGAGGAGGTTACCGACCACGCCGTGCGTCGTCTGCTCTTCGAGGCCGGTGAGGACATTGACGACCTCATGCTGCTCTGCGAGGCGGATGTCACGTCCAAGAATCGTGAGAAGAAGGCCCGTTTTCTTGAGAACTTCCAACTTGTCAGGGAGAAGATACGCGACCTCGAGGCCCGTGACAACTACCGCACCTGGCAGAATCCTATCTCCGGTGAGGAGATAATGCAGACCTTCGGCCTTGCCCCTTCGCGTCCTGTCGGTGACCTCAAGCAGGCTGTCAAGGATGCCATCTGGGAGTCGCAGATTCCCAACGACCATGACGCTGCCTTCCGTTTCATGCTGGAGAAGGCCGCTGAAATGGGGCTGACTCCAATTGAGAATTGACAATTGAGAATTGATAATTAGTTTACCGTTTACTGTTTACGGTTTACCTTTTAAAAAGATAAAATACCGATGAAAAAGACATTCATATTGATGCTGCTGGTGTGGGCGGCGCTGGGAGCAACGGCACAGGACAGTGACGCGCTGAGGCTGCACTACGACCGACCGGCACAGTATTTCGAGGAGGCTCTCGTGATAGGTAACGGCACAATGGGCGGCATCGTCTACGGCGGTGCTGAATCTGACCGCATATCGCTTAACGATATCACACTGTGGACCGGCGAACCGTGCAATATGAAGGTATATTCTCCCGAAGCATACAAGACGATACCTGCCATACGGGAGGCGCTCCGGCAGGACGACTACCGCAAGGCCGACTCGTTGCAGCGCGATGTGCAGGGGCATTTCTCGCAGAACTACCAGCCGCTGGGGCAGCTCACAATAGAATACCTCGACACGGCAGAGGCCGTTAGCGACTACCGCCGCTGGCTCGACATCTCGGAGGCTACGGCACACACGCAGTACCGGCGCGGAGGCTTCCGTTACACCACAGAGTATTTCGCCACAAATCCCGACTCCGGTATCGTGGTGCGCATCACCACCGACAACCCGCGCGGCATACGGGCGCGCTTCTCGCTGAGTTGCCAGTTGCCCCACACAACGACGGCTCAGGGACGGAGCATGCAGACCGACGGCTATGCCGCTTATGCTTCGCTGCCCAGCTACTACGATGTCAAGGATAAATTCTCCTATGACCCCGGGCGCGGCATACATTTCCGCACCAAGGTGCAGATAAATGCCAAAAGCGCGCAGGCCGACGGCGGTACTCTTACGGTGGAGGGCGACAGGGAGGTGACGCTCTATATCGTCAACGCAACCTCGTTCAACGGTTACGACCGCGACCCCGTGAAGCAAGGACGGCCCTACATGCAGTTGGCCGACGCACGTATTGAGCGCATCGCCGCCAAGAGCTACGGCAAACTGCGCAGCCGCCACATTGCCGACTACAGAAGTATCTTCGACCGCGTGAGTTTGACACTTGGAAGCGCAGAGGCTCTCGATGCACCCACCGATGTGCAACTGCGTGAATATCTCGACGAAAGCCGTTTCAACCCGCAGCTCGAAGCACTTTATTTCCAGTATGGCCGCTACTTGCTCATCAGTTGCTCGCGTACGCCAAATGTGCCCGCCAACCTGCAGGGGCTGTGGAACGAGTCGATACTGCCTCCCTGGTCGTGCAACTACACCAGCAACATCAACCTCGAGGAGAACTACTGGCCTGCCGAAACCGCCGCGATGCCCGAGATGCACAGCTCGCTCTTCACTTATATGAAGGAACTGCAGGGTTCGGGCGAACTCTCCGCCAAGGCGTACTACGGAGTGGGGAAGGGATGGTGTCTTGGCCATAACACCGATATCTGGGCGATGACCTGTCCCGTGGGACTGCACACCGGCGACCCCTCGTGGGCCAACTGGAACATGGGCGGCGCGTGGGTTTCGACACATATCTGGGAGCACTATACCTTCTCGCTCGACAAGGATTTCCTCACGGAATACTATCCCGTGCTGAAGGGTGCGGCGGAGTTCTGCCTCGGCTGGCTCTTTCCCCTTGATTCCCTCTCACCGTTTCCCTCACCTCTTATCCTTCATCCCTCAGCCGTCAGCCCTCTCATCACGGCTCCCTCCACATCGCCCGAGAATATATTCGTCACCGACAAGGGTTATCACGGTCGCAGTTGCTATGGCGGTTTTGCTGACATTGCCATGATACGCGAATGCCTTGCCGATGCCCGCGATGCAGCAGTAGTGTTGGAAAAAGACCGCGATTTCATCGATGAAATTGACAAAGTACTCTTACGCCTGCACCCGTATAAGATAGGTAAGAAAGGTAATCTGCAGGAGTGGTTCTGGGACTGGGAGGACGAAGACCCTCACCACCGCCATCAGACACATCTCTTCGGACTTTATCCCGGCCATCGCCTCGACGACGGTGTTAACAAGAAGGATGCGCTGCAGCGCGCTGCGGCCAGAACGCTCGAACTCAAGGGCGACCGCACTACGGGTTGGAGCACAGGATGGCGCGTGAATCTCTACGCACGTCTGCACGACGCAAAGAACGCCTACCACATCTACCGCAAACTGCTCTCATACGTGAGTCCCGACCGCTACAAGGGTCCTGATGCCCGTAGGGGCGGGGGAACATATCCCAATCTGCTGGATGCCCATTCGCCGTTCCAGATAGACGGCAACTTCGGCGGTTGTGCCGGTGTGGTTGAGATGCTCATGCAGAGCAATTATACAGTCAACTCTCAGCCCTCAACCCTCATCCCTCAGATATCAATCGAACTGCTGCCAGCGCTGCCTGCCAATTGGAAGGACGGTAAGGTGAGCGGCATACGTGCCCGCGGAGGCATCACTGTCTCGATGGAATGGAAGGAAAGTCGTGTCACGGCTCTGACGCTGACAGCGCAGCAACCTTGTCGTGTGACACTCCTCGTTAACGGACAACAGCGCGAAATCACCCTAAAGAAAGGAAAGAACTTAATTAATTGATAATTGATAATTGACAATTATTTTAAAAAACAACTTGTCAACTGATTTTATCGATGTAATCGAGGAAAAAGTCGGGCTTATCGTTGACGATAAGCTCTTCGGGGAAGTTGGTTTCCTCCAGCAGTGGGAGGGCATAGCGGTAGTCGCCCACGGAGTATGAGATGTGGGCATCGCTGCCAAGTATGACGGGTACGCGAAGTTCCTTGCACAGACGCAGTATCTCGAGATTGTTGGGGCGCGCCTGCGCTTTGTGGCGGGAGGGAATGAGCGATGAGGAATTGATTTCCAAGAGTGTGTGGCATTCCTTGGCGGCACGCACGATGGGTTCGAAGATGAGTTCCGCTGTGCCGTCGCCGGGGTGGGAGATGATTTGTACCCACGGATTACGTATCACCTCTATCATGCCCTGCGTGTTCTCCTCGGGAGTGCCCGATTCGTAGCACAGCTGGTGGATGCCTGCGATGCGCAGGTCGAGGTAGTCGCGGTAGTAGTGCTCGTCGAGGTCGAGGGAACCCTTGGTGTCGAGGATATTGAGTTCGGCGCCCATGAGCAGCCTGACGCCGTACATTTCTCGCGGCACCACATGCAGGTTGCGAAAATAGATGGGTGTGCAGGTACCCGGAAGTGAGGGGGCGTGCTCCGTGATGCCCAGTATCTCGATACCTTTGGCAGCTGCGGCCTGTGCCATTTCCTGTATAGTGCTGTATGCGTGACCGCTTGCAATGGTGTGAGTATGTGCGTCAATGAGTGTCTTCATGTGCGTTTTTTAAGGAATGTGACTGCAAAGATAGTAAATTTAGTTGACAAGTGGACGAGTAGACAAGTTGACAAGTTGTTACTTTTGTGTAATTGTCTTAAATTTCATGCAAAACGTCCGAATGTAAACCGTAAACAGTAAACCGTAAACGGTAAACTGTTAACTAAAAACGCCAGTCCGTTTGTCCGTTTGTCCGAAATGAATTGTTGCAAAAACGATAAAAAACAGAAAAAATCTGTCATTTTCTAAAAACTAATAACTTGTAAACTCGTCAACTCGTCTACTTGTTAACTAAAATATGTAATTTTGCATTGTGATTTGAAATTTTAACATCAAAATACAATGAAAAAGAGATTGATGACCCTTGCAGTCCTCTTGTGCTGCGCAGTGATGATGATGGCGGAGAGCGTTTCTCCCGCTGCGGCGCGGGCGGCTGCTGCAAGATTTCTTCAGAACCAGGGTGCCGTAATCACCGACGAAGAGGTGGCAACGCCGCGCGGCGGTCGTGCTGCTGCCAGCGACCCGTCGCCTGCCTACTATGTGTTCAATGCCGACGACGCGAAGGGTTTTGTCGTGGTGAGCGGTGACGACTGCGTGGGCGACAACCTCGTGCTGGGCTATGCCGCCGAGGGTAGTTTCAGTTCCGACAATATGCCCGACGGCCTGCAGTGGTGGCTTGACGCCACGGCCAAGAGCATCGCCAGCCTCAGCAGTCTCGGCGTGCGCCCCGCACGAGTTGCTATACATGATGATATCGCTCCCATGGTGACCACCCAATGGGACCAAGGATTCCCCTACAACGCCTTCTGTCCCACGTCCGGAGGACAGCTGTGTATCACCGGCTGCATGGCTACGGCGCTGGCGCAGGTGATGCGCTACCACCGCTGGCCCCAAGACCCTACAGGCTACGCTCTGCCCACCTACACGATGTCCACCGGCACCGTGATAGAGGATTTGCCCGTGACGCAGTTCGATTGGGACAACATGTTGGACAGTTACGGTGGAACCAGCACCGCAGCGCAGCAGGATGCTGTGGCCGAACTGATGCGCTATTGCGGACAATCGATGCAGATGGAATACAGTCCGAACGGCTCCAACGGCAGATGCTACTTCTTTGATGTACTGGTCAACTGCTTCGGCTACGACCCGTCGCTCTACAATGCCCGCGCTGAAGAATACTCCGTGAGCGGATGGGATGCACTCATCTATAATGAGCTGCACGACGGTCGTCCTTTGACCTATTCGGGATATTCCACCGGTAACGGTCACGCCTTCGTCATCGACGGTTACCGGGTGCAAAGCGGCGAGGGTTACTACCACGTGAACTGGGGCTGGAGCGGCAACAGCGACGGCTACTATAAGATCAGCCTGCTCAACGCCAGCGGTTCCGGCTCGGGCGCCAGCACCACCCCTGACGGCTACAGCGTCCGACAGGAAGCCCTCATCAACATGATGCCGCGCACCAATCCTTCGGAGTCCTTCTATCGCAGGCTCTCCAGCTTCGAATGGAATCTCATGACGAATAGGGGACCTCGTTTCAGTATGGTGAATCTGTCCAGGGAGGCCGGCAACTTTACGTTTGCCCTCGTCGGCCGCAACAGCGACGGTTCGCCCGATTACTCCCGCATCTATGCAGCGCAACAGATGGACGTTTCCGGCTTCACCACAGCGTCGTACTTCCAGGGTAATCCCGAGGGCGTTTTACGCGTGACGCTCTCCGATGACTTGGGTCACGCTGTCTTCGACGGCCGCGCTCCCGGCCGCCACGACTTTATGTTCGTCAGCGCGGAGAATGTCGAAGGCGCGCCCATATATTCCGTCTTTGGTCCTGACGCCTATTTCGAGGCCAACATCGGCGATGACGGTAAGTTTAAGAATTTTGTCGTCCATCCGCGCCCCGAACTCACGTCTTCTGCCGACATCCGCGTTGAAGGCCTGATGCAGCGCGGCATCCTCGATGCGGTCATCGCCACCATCAGCAACAGCGGCGAATCCTATATAGGCGCTGTCACCTGCTACCTGTGTACTCTGAACGACGGCGTGCTGACAACGCCTTACGTCAAGTCCAGGACCGGCATCATGGTCGAGGCGGGTTCCGCTTCCGAAGTCAGTTTCCCCGTCTCCGCCCCTCAGGCCGGTGAGTTCGTGTTGTTGGTGATGTCGGTAGAAAACTATCTTCCGTTCAACACTCCTCTGGCCGACATCGCGCAACTTCCGTGCTATCTGTGCCACAAGGTGGTCACCTTCGACGAACTGGCCTTTGTTTGCGACGGGGTGAACTATGTAGAGAAGAGCGACGAGCAGCCCCTTTACCAACTTGAACTTGCTTTGGACAACGGCACGCCGATGGACTACAACGCCTTCCTGATGGTCAATCTCTACCGGAAGAACATTTCCGGCGAGTGGGAAGCCGTGACGATGCCCGGCATGCCCATGATTTATTGCCCGTTGAAGCTTGACGCCGGGCAGCAGACCACTGCCAGCATGAATCTGTCCGAGGCTCTGACATCGGGCGACTATCGCGCAGACCTGTTCATTGCCAATGATTTCCACACCAACCAGGTGCCGAGCTACTTTGTCTTCACCTCCGTACCATTCACCGTCAACCCAACGGGAGTGGAAAAAGTTCAAGAGGTTCAAGGAGTTCAAGAGGTTCAAGGTATGTGGTACGACCTTGACGGGCGCAAGCTCTCAGGCCAGCCCGACAAGAAGGGCATCTATATCCTCGATGGTAAGAAGTATCTCATTCCCTAAAGAATAAACTACAATGAAAAAGAGATTGATGACCCTCGCTGTGCTCTTGTGCTGCGCAGTGATGATGATGGCAGAGACCGTTTCTCCCGCTGCGGCGCGGGCGGCTGCTGCAAGATTTCTTCAGAACCAGGGTGCCGTAATCACCGACGA
>JAGDCM010000036.1 GCA_017958545.1 Bacteroidaceae bacterium
GAGTAGTTGATGTCCTCGAAGAAGATGCCGAAGAGCATCGGCGAGATGGCTTTCTTCTCGGCCAGATTCACCGTCACGGAGTATTTTGCCTCGGAGAGATCCTCGAAACGTCCTTTGTCGCCTCTCATGTTGTCGCCCTCCTGACGGGAGCGGAAGCGATGTGCCTCAATCTTCTTTTCCAGAGCGTCCAAAACGGCGTACGGGATGCGGAGAGCCTTGAGGTAGTCCTTCTCCAACTGCTGCTTCTTTGCCTCGAAGTCTGCCTGAGAGTAGAAAGGATAGTCCTGCGGCTTCCACAGCCAGAGGTCTCCACTCTCGGTCGTTGCCACCTGCATCACAGAGGGGTTTACAAGGAATTCGCAATAGAACTTGCCGTCCTTGCAGCTCAGCACGGGAGTGTACATCTTTTTCTCCACCCCCCATTCTCCGAAGTCGGACGAGAAGACCGTCTGTCCTTCTCCCACAGGGAGCCATGCGATTCCGTCGTTGGAGTATTCAACGTAGGCACCCTCCCGCGGTGAGTTGTTGCGGAGGCGCACCCAGATGGAATCAGGATGGTTGCTGATGCCTTGTGCCGACAGCGTGTTGGCGGACTGCTCCGTTCCCCAGAAGGGACAGAGTGAGGAAATCACTAAGAGTGAGAGAAGAATACGTTTCATGGATATGTTGTGTGTTTATTTGTTGTCGTGAAAACTGAGCATCACCGTTTCTTTTTCGCGGTCGATTTCGATGAGGTGTTCCAGTTCATCGAGAGCCTCGTTGCCCTGCAGCTGCGAGAGCGGACGGGCGGTGTGCTGCGAGTAAAGTTTCTCGAGTGCGGGGCGCAAACGGGCGGCATCTCCGCTCTTCTCGATATCCGACAGGATGCTCTCCACCTCCGCCTTCGGAGCGAGGAGGCCGGCCATATCAACCCACTCGTCCGATGTGGCATCTGACTGCCACAGAGCCTCGTAGAGCGAGAGCCCCAGTTTGTAGAGATGCATACCACGCTTCACGGCGTGTGCAGAGAGCACGCAACCCTCGTATATCGTGTCGCTCTTGGGATTCACCTTGTGGAAAGTCTCCAGCAGTTCCAGACCGCGACGCATTTCAGCGGCTGTGACGGGATTGAGCCAGTCGAAATGTATCAGGTCGAGACGCTTGTCGTCATCGGGACGCTTGTCGCGCTTCGGCCATTTCTCTACATCGCGCTTCGTACCCAGCGTGCCGAGATTGGCGCCCGGAGAAACGCGTGTCACACCTTCCTTGCTGATGATATAGGAGAAGGGCAGAGCCGTGAGGTCGGGATGACTGTCCAGTTTGCCCATCACCATTGAGAACGAACCGATGCGTGCGGGCCACAGGATGTGCGAACCGCTTGCCGTCTTGCTGCCGCGTTCCAGTATGCCCCAGTGCACGGGACCGCTCTTATACATGTGGTTGCTCTGATTCGTTCCCGAACCGGCGTTGAAGAACGAGAACATACCGCCAATGAGCAGCGTCGACTTGTGGTGTGTCACGGTGTAGGGTCCTGCAAACACAGCACATGCCTCGCCGTTCTCGCCCTGACAGTTGGCGAAGAATACGGAGTCGGATGCAGAATATCCGTGTCCCAGAATGCTTGCTTCGCCCACGTAGACGCGCTCCACGAGTGCTGCGCTCTCTATCTTGGAGCCGCGTTGCATGATGAAGTGCGATGCCTGTACGCCGCGTCCTACTTTGGCGGGATTCTCGGCTGTAGAGCGTATTGTGGCATCCTCCACGAGTGCTGCGCCTTCCAAGACGGCTCCCTCGCCGATTCTCACGTCGCGGATGAGTCCGCAGTCGATGATGCTTGCTCCGCGTGCGATGGTCATCGGCTGTCCCTTGAGTGCGGCAGCCTGCTTTTCGGCGGCTCCGTGCAGAGCGGCAACGAGTGCCTCGCGCTTGCTGTACATCGCTTCAATCCAAGCCTCCTGTGAGGAGAGTGTCTCGTGCAGCAGGATGTCCATACCGCCGGCCTCGTTCAGTACGGAGACGCGGGTGCCGATGCCGTAGCTCGACTTGCCGGTCTGTTCGATGCGGCTACTTTCGATGCGCACACCTTCTGCTATTTCGATATTGCCCGAGAAACGCACATCCCAGAAGAGGGAGAGGTCGGCCTTCTCGTCAAAGAGCACGGAGCTCCAATCGCGGGCACGACAGCCCTGTTGCTCCATTTGCTGAATTTCCTGTTGTGATAGAGTCTTCATTGTAAATATATTAATGTGATTTGACCACAAAAATACGCAATTTTGCGCAAAAATGCGAAAATATTGCGGGCGCGAGCGACATTACATAATGTTTTTTAGTATTTTTGTGACAAAATCGTAATAACATGAAACACTTATTGACACTTATCTTCCTCTCTTTCGCACTCTTCGCGTCTGCAGAAGACGAGGCTTTTGTTCAGGGCGACGGATGGAGTCTTCAGGGAGCTATTACCAAGGCAGTAAACGGTACGGATTCTGTGAAAAGATGGAAGCGTGCCGAGTGGGTCACGATACCTAAATTCGGCGGTTATATTGTTGGTTCCTACAAGTATGACAGCGAGAACGACGAAAGCAACGAGGGCTTCGGACTGCGCTTCGCACGCTTCTATGTCGACGGCACTATTTTGCATGATTTCAACTATCGTGTGCAGGTGGATTTTGCCGGTTCGCCGCGTGTGATAGATGCCTATCTGGAGTGGGCCCGCTATAAATTCGTGACTGTGAAGGCGGGCGAATTCAAGCGTTGTTTCACCTTCGAGAATCCCATGAATCCGTGGGACATCTGTTTCGGCGACTATTCCCAGCTCACGAAGAAGTTTGCGGGTTTCGGCGACCGCGTGGGAGAAGCTTCAATGGGAGGTCGTGATATCGGTGTTCAGGTGGCCGGCGATGTGTTCAAGTCGAAGAAGGACGGCCATTACCAGTTCCACTATCAGGTGGGAATGTACAACGGTCAGGGTATCAATCAGCGCGACCTCGACCGCAAGAAAGACTGGATCGGCACTATTCAATACTCTCCCGTGAAGAATCTCTACATCGGCCTCTTCGGCTGGTGGGGCGACTACGTGATGAAGGATGCTGCCGGTGTGTCTCGCAGTGTAGACCGCCAGCGCTGGGCCGCCGGTGTGAAATACGAGGGTACGAACTATCAGGCCGGCGACTTCTGGGGCCGTGTTTCCTTCCGTGCCGAGTATGCGCAGAGTTTCGGTTATAAGTTCTTGCCGAACGGACAGATTAATGTTGCTGCCGGAGACAAGGCGGATGCTTGGTATGTGATGATGGGTGTGCCTCTGTGGCGCTGGATCAAAGGCAGTCTGAAGTGGGACGTCTATCGAGACGATGCTTCTTGGGACACAATGCATTCAATCTACAGTGCCGGTCTCATGCTGCAGCCCCACAAGAATCTGATGCTCCAGCTTCAGTATAATTATCATCATGACAAAGTTGCTGTCGTCAAGGATTACCACCAGTTTTGGACGCAGCTCTACGTGAGATTCTGATTACTTCAGTCTTGAGTTGAGAAGCTTACAAAGCTCTTCCGGTTTCATCGGGAGGACGTAGGCGGATAGGGATTCTTGTGTGTTTGAGAGTCTCACATTCAGCTTTCGCACAAACCGTCCGAAGCCGCTTGCCTCTTTCATCTTTCTTCTTCCGATACCTTTTTTATAGTGAATTCCGATTAGTTTCAAGGCTCTCTGGTATTGGAATGAATCAATGTCTTCCAGCAGATATTCCTTTGTCGTGAGACTTCTTGCGATGACGCTCTTGTCGGTAATTGTCAGATACGGGTTTCTAAGCAGGAATTCTTTGACGGCAAGATACAGCAGCATCAAACCGCCCAAACCGAAAAACAGCACGCCGAGCCAACCCATAAAGATATCGAGATTGTTTCTCGGATGACCAATCACATACCAGCCACCTTCTGTAAAAAGGAAGCATCCGATGATGTAGATTGCCGTTTTCCAAACGGAATGATATACCTTTATTTCGTTCATGTTTTTCTATTTTTTCTTCACAGGCTCAACGGTATATCCTTCGCGTCGGAGCATTGCTATCAGCGATGATGCACCCATCAGATGACGGCAACCGACGGCTATCATGCAGGTCTTCTCCGGGAGATTCTTTTTGATGGTGGCCATCCAAGCGGCATTTCGGTCGTGAAGCAGTTCTTTGTCATGAGAAGTTGCTTCGGCTCCTGAAAGCTCTGGAAATTCTGCCAAATGTTTTGCCATCTGACAAGTGTCGTTGCTCATATATGCTTCGTAGAATCCTTGCATCATCCGACGCATCGTACCATTGGTCATTTCGCGTATCGACCGATAAAGCGTGTCTGCCTGCTCCTTCATTGAGAGAGTGTCTATTCCCTTTGTGTCTGTAAGCAAGGATTGAAGGGCACCACCAACATCCTCCAACTCTTCCAAGCCTCCGTTTTCCTTACCTTGTTTCACTACCTCTTGATACAAAAGACCATCCACAATTTGTGCCCGACGAGTCGCAATGAATATGGTGACACCGATTCTCGTAAACCAATAACCAGGGGTCTTCTTCCAGTATTCCGGGTCTTTCATCTTGTTGGTCAGATATTTATTGACCACATTGAAATGGGCGATGCTGTCGTAAAGCGGCTTGTAATAGACTCCTTCCGGCATCATATATTTAGGGTCGGGATTACTGAACAAGTCGGCAATCCATTTGGTTTGCTTGCTTAAGGCTGCGGTATCAACGTGCTCTGGGTTCAAGTCCATCTCGAACAGCACCATTTTTGATTGGTCGAAAGCCTCCTGAAAGCCGGGAAAACTGAACACTTCCTCTTTCGTGAAGTTGTGCCCTTCGCCGTGACAGGTGCCGAAGAGATAGGATTTCTGCGCGAGTCCGTTGCCGCTGATTTCCCACAGCCAACCGGGATTGTTGTTTGTGGAATCGGGAACGACGTCAGTTTTCTCCTGTGCAAATGAGGCTTGTGCCATCAGTATGGCTATCACCAGAAAAACGATCTTTTGCATTTTTACCTTGTGTTTTATCGTAGTTTTATGATACTATTTACGGAAAACCGACACAAAAATACGAAAATAAGTTGAGATAATCTTCAATTCGACTGAAATATAGCAGAAAGAATAGGGAATTTATCACAAAAATAAAACTAACAACTCGTCAACTTGTCAACTCGTTTACTTGTCAACTTGTATCAGCCAAAGCCCTCTCAGAGGCTTACCGGAATACGAGCAGAGTACGAGCTGTGTACGAGTGGAGTACGAGTAGACTACGAGAAAACTCGTACACTGCTCGTTATCTACTCGTAGTCAACTCGGAGTTCACTCGTAGTCCGGTAAGGCTCTGAGGGGAGTCTAGTCGGTCGATGATGAGGGCAGCTGTGTGAGCGGGAGCGCCGGGAGTGCCGAGACGGCGGCGCACTTCCTCGTAGCCGCGCAGCATCTTTTCGCGACGCGAACCGCCGGGAAGGATAGCAACAAGTTGCTCTCGGGCGGCCTCTGCAGTCATATCCGGACCCACGAGTTCGGTCACCACTTTGCGCTCTGCAACAAGGTTCACCAGCGAGATGAAAGGCACCTTGAGGAAAAGTCGGCGCAAGAGTCGCAGAGCCCAACCGCCGCGAACGTAGTAGCACACCACTTGCGGCACTCGGAAGAGGGCCGTCTCGAGTGTGGCCGTTCCGCTGGTGACAAGTGCTGCGCTGGCGCGATGCAGCAGCGAGAAACTGGGTTCGGTGGACACCTGAGCCCCATAACGTGCGGCCTCCGCGAAGAGCTCTTCCGGCAAATGAGGAGCGCGCGAGACGACAACATCGTAGCCGTTCACTTTCGAAACGGCGGCAAGCATGCGAGGCAGATTGGATGCAATCTCGGCTTTGCGCGAACCGGGCATAATAAGTATCGTGGGCGGAGCGGCGGGAGCAGCGTGTGTGGAGAGATAGTGCTCCACTTCGTCGAGACTCGGATTGCCCACATAGTCAACCTCATAGGAGTGTTTCCTGAAGAACGAAACCTCGAAGGGAAGTATGCAGAAAAGGCGGTCGACGTACTGCTTGATGAGATGGATACGACCTTCCTTCCAAGCCCAAATTTTTGGGGAAATGTAGTAGAAAACGGGTATGGATGTGTTGGTCTTCACCCATTGTGCCATCTTGAGATTGAAGCCAGGATAGTCCACCAGAATGAGGCAGTCGGGTCTCCACGCAGCGATGTCTTCCCGGCAGGAGCGCATCCCGTTGAGAATGGTGCGCAGATGGAGAACGACTTGCACGAAACCCATGTAGGCGAGTGTCTCGTAGTGGCGCACGAGAGTGCCTCCGACGCTCTTCATTCGGTCGCCGCCGTAGTAGCGGAATTCTGCTTCCGGATCCTTTTCCTGAAGGGCTTTCATGAGGTGGGAAGCGTGAAGGTCTCCACTGGCTTCGCCTGCGATGAGGTAGTATTTCATCTGCTAAAGAGTATGTGATTTCTGTGCAAAAGTAGCAAAAAATACTTAAAAAACGAAGAAATAGGGCTTCTTCAATCAACAATATTCAATAAAATTCGTATCTTTGTCGCGTAAAATGTTTTTTAAAACATTCTGAACACGTAACGAAAATCATATACCCTATGGGAAAAATTATAGCAGTGGCAAATCAGAAGGGCGGTGTCGGCAAGACCACCACTTCGATGAATCTGGCAGCCTCGTTGGCGGCTCTGGAGAAGAAAGTGCTCCTGGTGGATGCCGATCCTCAGGCGAATGCGTCCAGTGGTATGGGCGTTGACTCCTCGCAACTAGATTGCAGCATCTACGAGGCAATCATCGGAAAGGTGGATGTGCGCGAAGCCGTATATGCCACAGACTTCGAGAATCTCGACATACTGCCCAGTCACATCAATCTTGTGGGCGCAGAGGTGGAGCTGCTCAACAAGCAGCAGCGCGAGCGTGTGATGGCCAAGATGTTTGCGGAGATACGCAACGACTACGACTTCATCATCATCGACTGTTGTCCGTCGCTGGGCATCATCACGGTGAACGCCCTCACGGCAGCCGACAGCGTCATCATCCCCGTGCAATGCGAATACTTTGCGCTGGAGGGCATCAGCAAGTTGCTCAACACGATACGTCTGGTGAAGAACCATCTGAACCCATCCTTGATGATAGAGGGTTTCCTGCTCACGATGTACGACGGACGTCTACGCCTCTCCAACCAGGTGTATGCGGAGGTGAAGAAGCATTTCAACGAACTGGTGTTCGACACCGTCATCCAGCGCAACGTTCGTTTGGCAGAGTCGCCCAGTCACGGTCTGCCCGTCATACAGTACGACGCCGATGCTATCGGTAGTAAGAACCATCTGGAACTGGCAGAAGAAATCATCAGAAAAGCCTCTTGATTATGGCAATTAAGAAAAGATACAACACATTGGGACGAGGCCTCGATGCGCTGATAGGCACAGAGCCTGTCATCACAGCCGGTAGCGGCAGCATCAGCGAGGTGCCCGTCAATCTGGTGAAACCCAATCCCGACCAGCCGCGTCACGACTTCGACGAGGCTGCGCTGGCCGAACTGGCCGCAAGTATAGCGGAGATAGGTATCGTGCAACCCATCACCGTGCGTGATATGGGCGACGGCACCTATATCCTCATTGCCGGCGAGCGTCGCTGGCGTGCATCGCAGATGGCCGGCGTCACATCCATCCCCGCCTACATACGTACTGTGGACGACGAGCAGATGATGGAGATGGCGCTCATCGAGAACATACAGCGCGAGGACCTCAATGCTCTGGAAATAGCGCTTGCCTATCAGAATCTGATGGAGCGCTACGAGATGACGCAGGAGCGTCTGTCTGCCCGTGTGGGCAAGAACCGCGCCTCGATAGCCAACTATCTGCGTCTGCTAAAACTGCCGGCAGCCATACAGATGGCGCTCAAGAACCGCGAGATAGACATGGGCCACGCGCGTGCCATCCTCGGCGTAGGCGATCCCAAGATGCAGCTCAAGCTCTACGAAGCCATCCGCAAAGAGGGCGGAATGAGTGTGCGCCGCGTGGAAGAACTGGCGAAGGAACTGGCGCAGGGCGGCAGCATCAGGGTGGCGCAGACGCGCATTCAGGGTCGTCAGGCGCAGAAGAGTATGGAGGAATACGAAGTGCTCAAGCATACACTCTCGCGCTATTTCGGCGTGAAGGTGGAACTCACTTGCGGCGAGACGGGTAAGGGCAAAATAGTGATTCCATTCGCCAACGAGGCAGAGATGGAACATATCATGGAAACGCTTGACCGCATAAAGGATTGAGACGCATTCTGGCCTTTGTCTTCGTTGTGGCGGCTCTCGGCGTGAGAGCGCAGGTTGTCCTTGGCGACTCCATCGGCAAGGAGGAGCTCTATATCAACACTGTGGATATGGATTCCATCAAGACTGTGGCTGTTGACTCCATCGGAGACGGAGTGCTCTACGTCGACACTATGGCTGTAGACACAGCAGCGATAAAGGCCGTGAGCGACAGTCTGATGAACGTGCCGCTGACTGTGCAGGACGAGAAGGAACTTTACGACAAGAAGGCGTTCTGGAAGCCGGATCCCATCAGGGCGATGTGGCTGGGAATGGTGGTGCCGGGACTCGGACAGATATACAACCGCAAATACTGGAAGCTGCCCATCATCTACGGCGGTTTTCTCGGATGTATCTATGCCCTGACATGGAACGCGCAGATGCTGGCGGACTACAATCAGGCGTATCTCGACATCATGGATTCCGACCCGCAGACAAAGAGCTACGAGAAGATGCTCCCCATCGGCTACGACATCACAGGCAAGGAGGCGCGTTTCCAGGAGATATTCAAAAACAGAAAGAACACATACCGGCGCTATCGCGACCTCTCCATCTTTGTAATGATAGGGATATACGCGCTCAGTGTGGTGGATGCCTATATCGATGCGGAGCTCTCCACATTCGACATATCGCGCGACCTCTCGCTTCGCATCATACCCACCTCGATAGAGCACAAGGGTATGGAAGGTAAACGTATAGATTCAAGTCCCGCACTGGGATGCCAATTACTATTCTGACACAAACGCATGAAAAACATTCTCACAATTCTAACCTTATACATTCTGGCGACATTCCCGCTTGGAGCACAGAACGAAGTAGTGATGCAGCGGCTCTCACGGCTGCCCAACATCATAGAGATGCCTTACAACGAAGTGGTGCAGAAGTGCATCGACGACTATACTGCAGATGCCGGCAAGAAAGGCGAAGTGGGTTTGATGCTGGGCAGGATGAACTTCTACGTCGCAGCCTTCGAAGAGGCGTTGGAGGCGGAGAGTCTTCCGCTGGAACTGCGCTATCTTCCTATGGTGGAGAGTCAGCTGAAGATGGATGCTGTGAACAAGGAAGGTGCTGCGGGTCTGTGGCAGTTCGGCATCACCGCTGCCAAGGAGCAGGGTCTTGAGGTGACAAGTCTGGTGGACGAGAGGTGCGACATACAGAAGTCGTCGAAAGCGGCAGCACATCTGCTGAAGGAACTTTATGCTTCGCTGGGCGACTGGGAACTCGCCATTGCGGCCTTCAGGGGAGGACTGCCGACTGTGAGCAAGGCACTGCAGCGCAGCGGAGGAGTGAAGGACTTCTGGAAGGTGTATCTCTACTTGCCGGCGGAGGTGCGCAGCTGTGTGCCGCAGTTCATTGCCGCCAACTACATCATGACATACTACTGCGAGCACGGAATCACACCCGTCACGTTGCCGCTTCCCTCGAAGTCGGATACTGTGAAGGTGCATCACAAGCTGGCGCTGGGACAGGTGGCAGCTGTGTGCGACATCCCGCTCGACACACTCAAGGTGCTCAATCCGCAATACAGGGCGGGAATTGTGCCAGAAGACTACAGTTTGCGACTGCCTCTTGAGAAGGTGAATGTCTTCATCGGACGGGAGGACGACGTGCATACATACGAGGCAGACAAATGGCTCACGGTGCGTACGGAAGTGGCGGTGCCGAAAACGGCAAGCAAACCCGCGACGCGCAGAACAACAAACAGGAGGAGACGCAGATGAGTGAAGAAGAAAGAATAGCGCATGCGTATCAGCGACTGATAAAGAGCTATCTCGCCTCGCCCCATCGCAAAAAGGTGGACCTCATCGAGAGGGCATTCAAGTTTGCCCGTCAGGCTCACGAGGGTGTGAAACGCATCTCGGGCGAACCGTATATCATGCACCCGCTGGCGGTGGCGCAGATTGTGTCGGAGGAACTCGGGCTGGGAAGCACCAGCATCTGTGCCGCTCTGCTGCACGACGTGGTGGAGGATACGGAATACACGATGGAGGACATCCGCAATATCTTCGGGCCGAAGATAGCGGAGATAGTGGACGGCGTGACAAAGATATCGGGCGGTATCTTCGGCGACCAAGCTTCCGTACAGGCTGAGAACTTCAAGAAACTGCTGCTCACGATGAGCAACGACATACGTGTCATCCTCGTGAAGATAGCCGACCGTCTGCAGGGGATGCGCACTCTGGGCAGTCAATTGCCGGCAAAGCAGTATAAGATAGCGGGCGAGACGCTCTATATCTACGCACCGCTTGCCAACCGTCTCGGGCTGAATAAAATCAAGGAGGAACTCGAGGACCTTGCTTTCCGCTACGAACAGCCCGCCGCATATACCCAGATACAGACGCGACTGGGCGAACAGAAGGAAGACCTGAAAGGTATCTTCGATGAGTTCACGGCACCGATAAGGGAAAGACTGGATGCCGCCGGGCTCCACTACGACATCAAGGCACGTATCAAGACGCCATATAGTATATGGTGCAAGATGCAGAACAAGAAGGTGCCCTTCGAGGAGGTGTACGACCTCTTGGCTGTGCGCATCATATTCGATACGGAGCGTCAGGAGGACGAAGTGGAGGAGTGCTGGCGCATCTACTCCATCGCCTCGTCAATCTACAGACCGCATCCGGAGCGTCTGCGCGACTGGCTGTCGCACCCGAAGGCCAACGGTTATCAGGCTCTGCAGACCACTCTCATGTCGAAGCGTGGACGCTGGATAGAACTCCAGATACGCTCGCGACGTATGGACGAGATTGCCGAACAGGGTTTTGCTGCCCATTGGAAATACAAGGACGGCGGCAAGGAGGCAGAGGACAGCGAGAACGAACTGGATCGCTGGCTTGCCACCATCAAGGAGATACTCGACGACCCGCAACCGAACGCGGTGGATTTCCTCAACACCATCAAACTCAATCTCTATGCCAGCGAGATATTCGTGGTGACTCCGAAGGGCGACTTCAAGACGATGCCGGCAGGCAGTACCGTATTGGACTTTGCGTTTGCTATACACACCTTCCTCGGCACACATTGCATCGGCGCAAAGGTGAATCACAAACTGGAGGGACTCGGCTACCACATAGAGAGCGGCGATCAGGTGGAGATACTCACCGGCAAACAGAGCCGCGTCACAAAGGAGTGGTATAACTACGCCACGACGGCAAAGGCTCGCAGTAAGATAAGTGCTGTGCTGAAGCGGCACGACCGCGAACTCCAGCATGTGGGAGAAGAACGTCTGGCAGAGTTCTTCCGCTCATTGGACATCGAGCGCAGCAGTTTTCTGGAAGACAGGCTATGCGAGAAGCACGGAGTGGAGCTTCGCGAGGAGCTCTATCAGGCGATAGGAGATGGAAGCATCGTTCTCGACAAGGAGGACAAAAACATACTTCTGGGCAAGAAGAGCAAGAACTGGTTCCGCCACTTGCCGCTGATAGGAAAGAAAAAGAAAGCCGCAACGTCAGCGCAGCAGAACAAGACCGTTGTGCTGCAGGTCGAAGTGCAGGCAGAGGATGTGGAAGATGTGATGAAAGAGCTTCAGAAGATGGGTTTAGAGCCCGTTAAGAAGTCTACGTAGCTCGACGAGTTCGGCACGCACCTGCATCAGCTGGTCAAGTGCCTGCGCAGTGTCTTGTGCGGGACCTCTTCTCGTGGAGAGCGTCTTTTGTGCAGCGGAGAGTTTCATGCCGCGCACTTTCACGAGATTATACACCAGACGTATCTCCTCGATATCATCCTTGGTGTACATACGAACGCCCCTCGCGTTCTTCTTGGGAGCGATGCTCGGGAACTCGGATTCCCAGAAACGCAACAGCGATTCATTGACCCCGAACTCCTGGGCCACTTCTCCGATGGAGTAGTATAGTTTGAGGTCTTTGTTTGGATTCAGAGCCATGATATAATGCAATTACTCGATGCAAATGTACAAAAAAATGTTGATAGTGAAACGTTGACAGCCGACACTTTTTATCTATTTGACATTTTTTTTGTAATTTTGCAGCCGAAAAATCCATTTTATCATGACAGCAAACGAAATACGCGAGTCTTTTAAGAAGTTCTTTGAGTCTAAAGGACACCTCATTGTACCGTCAGCTCCTATGGTCATCAAGGACGACCCCACACTGATGTTCACCAATGCAGGTATGAACCAGTTTAAGGATATCATTCTGGGTAATGCCACTCCCAAGAGTCGCCGCCAGGCAGATACACAAAAGTGTCTGCGTGTGAGCGGTAAGCACAACGACCTTGAGGAGGTGGGACATGACACTTATCATCACACCATGTTCGAGATGCTGGGCAACTGGAGTTTCGGCGACTACTTCAAGAAAGAAGCCATCTCCTGGGCTTGGGAGTATCTGGTGGATGTACTGAAACTGGATCCGAAGGATTTGTATGCAACGGTGTTCGAGGGAAGTCCCGAAGAAGGTCTTGAGCGCGACAACGAGGCAGCAGCCATCTGGGAGCAGTACCTGCCAAAAGACCATATCATCAACGGCAACAAGCACGATAATTTCTGGGAGATGGGCGACACGGGTCCCTGCGGTCCCTGTTCGGAGGTGCATATCGACAGCCGTTCCGAGGAGGAGAAAAAGAAAATACCCGGAGCACAGATGGTGAATAAGGATCATCCGCAGGTAATAGAGATATGGAACCTCGTCTTCATGCAGTACAACCGCAAGGCCGACCACTCTCTGGAACCGTTGCCCGCAAAGGTTATCGACACGGGTATGGGTTTCGAGCGTCTGGTGCGTACGATGCAGGGCAAGACGAGTAACTACGATACCGATGTCTTCCAGCCTCTCATCCGCGTCATTGCCGAAAAGGCAGGAGCGAAGTACGGAGAGAACGAGCAGAAGGATATCGCCATGCGTGTCATAGTGGACCACTTGCGTGCCATTGCTTTCTCCATTGCCGACGGACAGCTGCCGTCGAACGCCAAGGCCGGTTATGTGATTCGCCGCATTCTGCGCCGTGCCGTGCGCTACGGCTACACCTTCCTGGGACAGAAGCAGCCCTTCATGTATTCCCTCGTGCCTTGTCTGGTGGAGGAGATGGGCGGCGCATTCCCTGAGATTGCAGCCCAGAAGGATCTTATCATGAAGGTGATGAAGGAGGAGGAAGACTCCTTCCTGCGCACTCTGGAGACTGGCATACGCCTGCTCGACGGTCTGATGCAGCAAACGAAGGCTGCTGGTAAGACGGTGCTGGCCGGTGAACAGGCATTCACCCTGTTCGACACATACGGATTCCCTCTCGACCTCACCGAACTCATCTGCCGTGAGAACGGTCTCACTGTGGACGAAGAATCCTTCAAGGTGGAGATGGAGAAGCAGAAAGCCCGTGCCCGCAATGCTGCTCAGGTGGAGACGGGAGACTGGCATGTGCTCAGAGAGGGCGAGAGCACTTTCGTGGGTTACGACTTCACGGAGTATTCCTGCCACATCCTCAAATACCGCGAGGTGAAGCAGAAGCGCGGCATCGTTTACGAGGCAATACTCGACGAGACACCTTTCTACGGAGAGATGGGCGGCGAGGTAGGCGACCAGGGCGTGCTTGTCAACGAGGAGGAGAACATACAGGTGCTCGACACGAAGAAGGAGAACGGCGTCGCTGTGCATATCCTGAACAAGATACCCAACAATCCCGAGGCTGAGTTCATGGCCTGTGTTGATGTGGACAAGCGTCGTGCCATCGAGGCCAACCACACCTGCACTCACCTCTTGGATGAGGCTCTGCGCACGGTGCTGGGCACTCATGTGGAGCAGAAAGGTTCGTTGGTGAGCGCTGAGGGTCTGCGTTTCGACTTCTCCCATTTCGAGAAGGTGACTCCGGAGCAGTTGCGCGAAGTAGAGCATTTGGTCAATGAGAAGATACGCGAGAACATTCCCTTGCAGGAGTATCGCGACACTCCGATGGAGGAGGCCAAGAAACTGGGCGCTATCGCCCTCTTCGGTGAGAAGTACGGCGACAAGGTGCGCGTGGTTCAGTTCGGCACTAGTGTGGAGTTCTGCGGCGGTTGTCATGCTTCGGCCACAGGACGTCTGGGTATGATGCGCATCCTTTCCGAGAGCAGTGTGGCTGCCGGTGTGCGCCGTATTGAAGCCATCACAGGCAAGGCTGTGGAGGATATGATGGACAAGATGCAGGACCTCATGACGAACCTCAAGGGTCTCTTCAACAACGCACCCGATTTGATGTCCACCATCCAGAAGGCCATCAACGACAATGCTGAACTCAAGAAGCAGGTAGAGGGCTTCAAGGCAGAGGCTGCTCAGAAATTGAAGGCAGACCTCGTGGCCAAGGCCCGCGATATAAACGGTGTGAAGGTTATTTCCGGTGTTGTGCCCGTTGATGCACAGAGTGCCAAGGATATGGCATTCCAGTTGCGCTCAGCATATCCCGAACACACCGTTGTGGTTATCGGTGCTGTAGCGGAAGGTAAGCCTTCTCTCACAGTGTCTCTCTCCGACGACCTCACCTCAGAGGGTAAGAACGCCGGCCAGATGGTGCGCGAGGCCGGTCGCCTGATTCAGGGCGGCGGTGGCGGTCAGCCCCATTTCGCACAGGCAGGTGGCAAGAATCCCGACGGACTCATTTCCGCTGTGAACAAGGTCGTAGAGTTGGCTACGGCATAAGGCTCAGTCGTCGTCCACTTCCCCCTCTTCTCTCTGCTGTTTCGGCCAGTTGATGAGGTACACCTTTTCCGTGGCGCGCGTCAGTGCGGTGTAGAGCCAGCGGAAATAGTCTTCCGAGAGCATCTCTTCCGTCATGTATCCCTGATCGATATAGACATGAGCCCATCCGCCTCCCTGTGCCTTGTGGCAGGTGACGGCGTAGGCGTATTTGATTTGGAGGGCATTCAGATGAATGTCCTCTTTCATTTTCTGCATACGTTCCTTCTTGCCGGGCACGTCGGCATAATCTTCCCACACGTCGTTCCACAGTTTTTTCTGCTGCTCCGTCGTCAGGGCGGGGCTTTCGCTCTGCAGCGTGTCGAGCATCACGGTGGCTTCAACCTCCAGGTGGTCGTAGTCGGTGAGTTCGATGATGGCATCCACGAAACGCAGCCCGTACACTTCGCGCTCTCCGCTGTAGCGACGCACCACAGCCATGTCTCCGTTGGCGATGAAGTCGGAGCTGTGTTCCTCCCCTTCAGAGGGCGGCGGCATCCACAGGTAGTTGTTCTTCACTATCATCACGCGGTCGCCGTAACAGAGTTCCTCCTCCATATCCAATATACGGGCACGTATGCCTTGGTTGAAGAGTCCCGCGCGTTTGTTGCTGCGTGTCACCACTATCGTCTCATCCCGTCCCACTTCGCCGTAGCTGTCCTCCAGCGATTCCAACAGTTCCTCTCCGCTCACCGCGCGGATGTCGGCAAAGCCGCGTGTACGCAGTCGCGGGAAGGCGTACACCTCTCCCTCTGCGAGCAGTTGGCGCAGCGCTGTTGCGTTCCACAGTATACCTGATTCCTGTGCTTGTCTCACCACTTGCCGCAGTGTGTATTCCATCACCGTGAGACCATAGCCCTCCAGTAGTTCTGTGTTCAGCGCCGGACTTTCCGGTTCGCCCACGGGCGGCAGCTGTGCTTCGTCGCCCACGAGGATGAGACGGCAGTTGCGTCCAGTGTAGACGTAGCGCAGCAGGTCGTCTAGCAGTTGGCCCTCGCCGAAAAGCTGGTTGCCCGTGCCGTAGTTCTGTATCATTGATGCCTCGTCCACGATAAACAGCGTATTGGGCAGCAGGTTGGGCATCGCGGTGAAGTGCTCGTCATCTCCGAAGCTGCGGCGGCGGTAGATGAACTTGTGTATGGTGTATGCCGGCAGTCCCGAGTAGCCCGACATCACCTTTGCAGCGCGTCCCGTGGGTGCCAGCAGCACCACCCTCTGACTCATCGCCGTCCAAGCCTTCACGAGGGCTGCCACGAGGCTCGTTTTACCCGTTCCGGCATAACCCCTCAACACGAAAACGAGGTCGCTTTCGCGGCTCAGCAGGAAGTCCTCCCAAAGTTGCACCACCTGAAGCTGCTCTTCAGTGGGCTGATGTGGAAAGTTTTCCAGTATATAAGGTGCCAAATCGTCACTTCTCATGTGTTTTGCGTTGAAAAAACTCTGTTTTTCTCAAAAAAAATGAGTGTTTTAGTATCTGTTATCGTGAAATTTCGTACATTTGTGATGCGAATATACGAAATAAAATTGAAATAAAACCATGAAAAAAGTAATTAATGCGGTTTTGGCGGTCTGCACAGTGGCATTATTGTTCATTTGCTGGCGCAGTATTGCCGATGATCAGGATTTCAATGCTGAAGTAGAAGCTCGTGAGGCAGTTGTCAAGGCTCGCCTGCTTGAGATTCGTGATGCAGAGGAGGAATTTAAGAAGCAGCACCCCGACGCAGAGTACTGTGCCGACTGGAATGTGCTCATCGATTTCGTGAAGCACGGCAAGTTGCCCATAATCATCAAGCAGGGCACACTTTCCGATGCTCAGATGGACAAGGGTCTCACCGAGCGCAAGGCTGCCGACATCGTTGCAAGCGGCGACCAGGCTGCTATCGCTGCCAACGGTCTGCAGGGCTTCCGTCGCGACACGGTGTGGGTAAGTCTCAGGGACTCTCTCTACAAGGATCCCGCTTTCAACCCTGACTCCATGAGGTACATTCCCTTCTCCGGTGGCGACACCTTCGAGATTATCGCATGCCCCAACACCACCAAGTCCGGTGCCATCATTCAGGTGATGGAGTGCGATGCTCCCTACGAGAGCTACCTCAAGGGTATGGGTAAGCGCGGTGAGCGTCTCATCTACAACAACAAAGAGGCTGCAGATGCCAAGGGAGCCTATCCCGGCTTGAAGATTGGCGATGCAGGTAATGGCTGGAACAACAATGCCGGTAACTGGGAATAGTTCCCTGATGAGTTATAGTCTATCCATCCGCGCTTATGCGGGTGGATTTTCTTTTCTTGTCCACAGCGTAGCCTCTGGGGAGGTCGTCATCGAGGAAAAGGTGCCCTCTTATGTGAGCGAGTCGGAGACGGAAAATTTCCGCCGTCTCTTGTCGCATCCCCGTCTGAGCGGTATGGAGTTCGACCGCGTGCGCTTCCTCTCCAACGCTCCCACCACGCAGATTCCCCTTGACGAGTTTCGCCGTGAGGACATCGTCGCCGTCTACCGTCAGGTGTTCACCGACAGTATGGTGCGTGCCGAGGATCTTGCGGTGCAGATACTGCCCCGTCTGGAGGTGGTGTGTGTCTATCGCCAGCCGGCTGCCCTCGAGCGTGCCTTGCGCGAGGTGTTCCCTCAGGCCACGATGCAGAACTACAACGCCTGTCTCATGGAATACGCCGCCTCCCAGTCCCAGGGTGTGCGCTCTTCCGACTACGAGGGCGGCTACCGCGGTTCGGTGGCCTTCCATGCTGTGGTCACCGACGAGGAGCTCCTCATTGTGGCTGTGTCGCGCGGGCGTCTGCTCTATGCCAACACGTTCGCCTGCGACAACGATGCCGACCGTCTGTATTTCCTCCTCAGTGTGTGGCGTCTGCTGGAGATGGACGGGCAATACGACCGTTGCAACATCTACGGCGATATGCCGTCGTTCCTGAAGGGTGTGCGCGACTACATCTATTCCGTCAAGAGCAACAGGCTTCCTTCCCTTATTAGTATATAGTGCGTGCGCGTAATAACGGGTAAATACAAGGGGCGTCATTTCGAGGTGCCGCGCACGTTCAAGGCGCGCCCCACCACCGACTTCGCCAAGGAGAACCTCTTCAATGTCCTCGGTGGCTATATCGACTGGTCGGAGGGTCCTGTGGCTCTCGACCTCTTCAGCGGTACTGGCAGCATCACCCTTGAACTCCTCTCGCGCGGCTGTTCGCGTGTCATCAGTGTGGAGAAAGACCCTCTCCACCACCGTTTCATCAAGCAGTTTGTGGATTATCTGGGCGATGAGGCCGCCATTCCTTTGCGTGCCGATGTCTTCATGTTCCTGAACCGTTGCCGTGAGCGTTTCGACTTCATCTTTGCCGACCCTCCCTATCAGTTGGACAATATAGAGGAGATTCCCGACCTTGTCCTCTCCCGCGGTTTGCTCAAGGAGGACGGTCTCTTTGTCCTCGAGCACGGCAAGACGCAGGATTTCGCACAGCATCCCCGCTTCCTCGAACACCGCGCCTACGGCAGTGTGAACTTCTCCTTCTTCCGGTAGAGGGGCACAAAATTACTCAGTCCTTTGTCTGATTGTCCGAAATAAAAAAACGACATCCATGCGGGTGTCGTTTTTAGTTAAGAGTTAAGAGTGAAAAGTTAAGAATCCGATGATGTTTTCCAGATAGGGCCAGTTACTTTCATTCTTCACTCTTCGTTCTTCACTTTCGCCTGCGACCTCGCAGACTCGCTGCAGGCGCTGCGCAGGGGAACGTTTTCTAAGTGCAAAGGTACGACATTGAAAACGGCAAAGTTTCACGTATCTCCATAACTCACTGATATTCTAAGAGAAAAAAGTTTTGAGGAGGGTGCAGGTGCGCACAGAGCACAGAGCACAGTTTTCTCAGGGAGCAATCCAAATTTGGGAGTAGAAATTTTACTATATAATATTAAATATTATTATAGTAATTATTAAATTAATCATCTCCTACTTTTCTTCTCATACCCTCGCCCAAATAACTGTGCTCTGTGCTCTGTGCGCTCTAGTGGGTATGAGAAGAAGAAAATGCTTTGAAAATGAACACCATACATATTGCTCACATACTTGCCTAACGAATAAGACTATCATCCGTTTATTGATCTTTCATATTGAAAGAAAACATGAATATTTCCTATCATTATGTAATGATATAGATCAATTTTGTTTCACTTTGCTATTAATTTTTGTTAATTATAAGACATTTTTGATAATATGTTTCTTGATTTTATCCAAAATGAGTTACCTTTGCACCGTGGTAATAGATTAGTAGTAAACACAAACACATTGTTATTATGAACATCAGGATTAACGAATTGATTGACAGCCGTGAAACTGTTAACAA